>NZ_JAWORD010000010.1:0-182011 GCF_033337665.1 Vibrio sp. Vb2960
TTAGCTCAGCTGGATAGAGTACCTGGCTACGAACCAGGCGGTCGGAGGTTCGAATCCTCCAGGACGCGCCACTTATTAAAGGGTAATGCCCTGATGTTGACGAAAGTCGATATCGAAAACTGCGCGTCCTTAGCTCAGCTGGATAGAGTACCTGGCTACGAACCAGGCGGTCGGAGGTTCGAATCCTCCAGGACGCGCCACTTATTAAAGGGTAATGCCCTGATGTTGACGAAAGTCGATATCGAAAACTGCGCGTCCTTAGCTCAGCTGGATAGAGTACCTGGCTACGAACCAGGCGGTCGGAGGTTCGAATCCTCCAGGACGCGCCACTTATTGAAAAGCCTCGCAATTGCGAGGCTTTTTTGTATCTAGACATCTGGAATATGGCGTAGGATCACTAGAGCCTATGTTCCTCTTTTTAAAAGCGAATATGTGCGTATCTAAGCAATTTGCTATCAAGCTTCTGTCGCATCGTGTGAATCATCCTGATTATCCCTCCTATACACTGACTTCCATTTTTCATTTCAATTACTATCATGTAGTTACTTTGTTTGTTATTTGTTTGTTATTTGTTTATTGATTGTTAATTTTGTTCATCTTTTTGTTTTTGTTGGTTTTTACTGCGTGAGTCCCGATTTGATTTTGAAATCTAAATCGCAGTTTTTATTTATGTCCTCCTTTACTCTGTTCGTAAGGTGATAGCGATTTGAAGTGATTATTTTGTCATGAACTGTGATCTGGGTAGTGAATAAATAATCATTTATCAGGATTACTACAAACCTTCCTTAAACAAAATTGACAAAATTTAACCAATCGAGATAATCCATGGGTCGGGATTTGACACTATTAAAGTCCTGCACGTTGTCAGGATGACAAAGAAAGGAAGCAACATGACTAATATAGGAAGCCTGCTAGTAGATGCGGCCACCCTGATGCTAACGGGGATGGCGGTCGTATTTATTTTCCTCACTATTCTTGTTTATCTCGTTCGGTTAATGTCGAAATTGGTACCAGAAGAAGTACCAGAGCCGATCGCAGCACCAAAAACAAACACTAATATTCAATCAACCTCTTCAGCTGTTAGTCCACAAGTAGTGGCGGCGATCTCGGCTGCGATTCATAAACATCGCGCCTCATTCGCGAAGTAGCCGAACTAGGATTAAAAAGGAGTTTAAGAGCATGTCTAAACCACTAGCTATTACTGATGTGGTCCTTCGTGATGCCCATCAATCACTATTTGCTACGCGTATGCGTATTGAGGATATGCTGCCTATCGCAGCTGAGTTGGATAAGGTTGGTTACTGGTCTCTAGAGACTTGGGGTGGTGCAACATTTGATTCTTGTATTCGATTCTTAGGGGAAGACCCTTGGGAGCGTTTACGTGAACTAAAAAAAGCGATGCCTAATACACCAATGCAAATGCTACTGCGTGGTCAAAACCTTTTAGGATACCGCCATTATGCCGACGACGTAGTAGAGAAGTTTGTGGAACGCGCGCATGCTAACGGCATGGATGTATTCCGTATTTTTGATGCAATGAATGACGTGCGAAACTTCCAGAAAGCCGTTAAAGCAACGGTTGATGTTGGTGCGCATGCTCAAGGTACGTTGTCTTACACAACGAGCCCAGTGCATAACGCAGACACTTGGGTTGACTTGGCAAAACGCCTAGAGGATTTAGGTTGTCACTCGCTGTGTATTAAAGATATGTCTGGCTTACTTAAGCCTTATGAAGCGGAAGAGCTTATCACGCGTATCAAAGCGTCTTGTGATGTGCCATTGGCACTTCATTGTCATGCAACAACGGGGCTGTCTACAGCAACAGCGGTAAAAGCAGTGGAAGCGGGTATTGATATTCTCGATACTGCGATTTCTTCAATGAGTTGTACTTACGGTCATACACCGACTGAAACGGTAGTCGCTATGCTAGAAGGCACCGAGCGAGATACCAATTTAAAACTCGAGCAACTGGAACCTATCGCCGCATATTTCCGTGAGGTACGTAAGAAGTATGCGAAGTGGGAAGGCCAGTTAAAAGGAGTCGATTCACGCATCCTGATTGCTCAAGTGCCTGGTGGTATGCTGACCAATATGGAAGGCCAGTTGAAAGAGCAGGGCGCTGCGGATCGCATTGATGAAGTATTAGAAGAGATCCCTCGTGTACGTGAAGATCTTGGTTTCATTCCATTGGTGACTCCAACTTCACAGATCGTCGGTACGCAAGCGGTGATTAACGTTCTTACTGGCGAGCGCTATAAGAGTATTACCAAGGAAACCGCTGGTCTATTGAAAGGTGAGTACGGTCAAGCGCCAGCCGAGTTAAATGCAGAACTGCAAGCGAAAGTACTTGATGGTAAAGAGCCAATTACCTGTCGTCCTGCCGATTTACTTGAGCCTGAAATGGAGACGCTTACGGTTGATCTGATGGAGAAAGCGAAATCAGAAGGCATTAAGCTAGCAAGTGAGCGTGTTGATGACGTACTCACTTATGCACTTTTCCCTCAAGTTGGGCTTAAGTTCCTTAAGAATCGTGAAAACCCAGAAGCATTTGAGCCTGCACCAACGCTAGAAGCTGCGAAGCCTGCTGTACCTGTAGCTCAACCGGCAACTGGTGGTGTAGAAACTTATAGTGTACGTGTTGACGGGCAGGTGTATGAGGTGGAAGTTGGCCCTCAAGGTGAACTGACATCTGTTGCTCCTTCTAATGCACCGGCAAAATCGGCTACACCTAGCGCACCTTCTAATGCTTCAGCAGAAGCGGTACCTGCTCCTCTTGCAGGTAACATCTTCAAAGTGAATGTTCAACCTGGTGCTGAGGTAGCTGAAGGCGATGTATTGCTCATCCTTGAAGCGATGAAAATGGAAACTGAAGTACGAGCGGCGCGTGGTGGTGTGGTTCAAGAGCTGAACGTTAAAGAAGGCGATGCTGTCACAGTAGGTGCGCCTCTGTTGAGCCTGGCGTAAGGGAGTATCATGGACGGATTGTTAACCCTTTGGGCAGAAACAGGGATCGCTAACTTCGAGTTCGGCCAAATCTGTATGATGCTGGTTGGTTGTACCTTGCTGTTTTTGGCAATTAAAAAAGGATTTGAACCTTTACTGTTATTGCCGATTGGTTTCGGTGCTATTTTGGCGAATATTCCAAATGCTGGCTTTACTGAGCCTGGTGGCTTGCTCTACTACGTTTACTACATTGGGATTGAATCGGGTGTGTTCCCGCTATTGATCTTCATGGGTGTGGGCGCGATGACCGACTTTGGTGCTTTGATCGCAAACCCAAAAACGTTGTGGTTAGGTGCGGCTGCGCAGTTTGGTATTTTTGCAACACTGTTTGGCGCTATTTTACTCAACTATGTACCTGGCATGGAGTTTTCCATGGCGGATGCATCGTCTATCGCGATCATCGGTGGTGCTGATGGGCCAACAGCGATTTTCTTAGCGAGTAAGCTCTCTCCAGATCTGCTAGGTGCGATTGCAGTCGCGGCATACAGCTATATGGCATTGGTGCCGATCATCCAGCCACCAATCATGAAAGCACTGACAACCAAGGAAGAGCGTCAAATCAAGATGGCTCAGCTTCGTCATGTTGGTAAATGGGAGAAAGTCATCTTCCCGCTTGCTGTATTACTGATGACGATTCTGTTCTTACCTTCAGCTACGCCATTGGTTGGTATGTTCTGTTTGGGTAACTTGATGCGTGAAGCTGGTGTGGTCGATCGTTTATCGAAAACTGCTCAAAATGAATTGATCAACATAGTGACTATCTTTTTAGGTCTTGGTGTTGGTTCTAAGCTGCAAGCTGAGCAGTTCTTGAACCTAGAAACGTTAGGTATCTTGGGGTTAGGCGCAGTTGCATTTAGTATCGGTACTGGTGCGGGCGTCCTGATGGCGAAACTGCTTAACAAGTTCTCGAAAGAAGACATCAACCCACTTATTGGTGCGGCTGGCGTTTCTGCGGTACCAATGGCCGCGCGAGTCGTAAACAAAGTTGGTTTACAAGCTAACCCGCAAAACTTCTTGTTAATGCATGCGATGGGACCAAACGTTGCT
Organism: Vibrio sp. Vb2960; assembly: GCF_033337665.1. Classification (NCBI taxonomy): domain Bacteria; kingdom Pseudomonadati; phylum Pseudomonadota; class Gammaproteobacteria; order Vibrionales; family Vibrionaceae; genus Vibrio; species Vibrio sp. Vb2960. Next base: position 4,051 of record NZ_JAWORD010000010.1, read on the forward strand.
GGTGTGCTGGGTTCAGCCGTTGCGGCAGGTATATTGTTAGCACTTGTTGGTTAGACATTATTGAAAATGGAATGATCAACCAATTTACAAAATCACGATTAACTTAGGTTAACAAAATGGTTTATAGTCAAAGGGATGCTTTCGCATCCCTTTTTGTTTTCTTGCAGGGAATGGTTTATGGAACACAAACAGATCGTTATCACTGAGTTTGGTGATGCCAACGTACTCGCGATTCAACATGCTTCTACACCATCACCACAGCCTGGTGAAGTCTTAGTAAAAGTCGCTTTTTCAGGCGTAAATCCTATTGATGTCAAAACTCGAGCTGGGCTCGGTTGGGCGGCAGCGCAGAATAAGGATAATTTACCTTGGGTGCCAGGTTACGACATCTCAGGAAAAGTGATGTCTTGTGGAGAGGGGGTATCACGTTTTAATGAAGGTGATGAGGTGGCTGGATTTATTGGTTTCCCAGTTCGAGGCGGTGGTTACAGTCAATACATATGTGTTCCAGAAACTGAGTTAAGTCATGTTCCTAGCTCTGTCACTTTGGAGGCAGCTGCTGCATTACCGTTGGCGGGACAAACTGCGGCACAAGCTCTCAGTAAGGCTAATGTGAATGAAAACGATCGCGTACTTATCCTCGCTGGTGCCGGTGGTGTTGGACACCTCGCGGTACAAATTGCGATCGCGACGAAAGCGGAAGTCTTTACAACCTGCAGTGAACGAAATTTAGATTACCTTGCGACGCTCGGTGCTCATGCAGTGAACTATCAATTTGCACCAGTGTCAGAACGTGTTGAAGATGTTGATGTTTTGATTGATTTAGTAGGCGGAGATGCTGCGTTAGATGCGCTTAAATGCCTGAAAGACAATGCGAGAGTCATCACCGTTCCAACCATAACTGCTGAGCTGATTTGTGAAAAAGCCAAACTCCTAGGCTTTGAGGCTAGTGGCATGTTGGTTGAACCAGACCCTGCGCAGTTAGATACCTTGTTGTACATGGTGGGCGTTGGCTTACTGAAGACTGAAATTCAACAGGTTTATCCTATGAGTGATGTCATTGGTGCTCACCAGCAGGTCGAATCAGGAAGAACCAGAGGCAAGGTGTTGCTTGATATGACATGCTAGAAGCATTTAACACGAGTTTTGAAAGTTTAGCGCTTTGGTTTTCAGATTCAGCATTATGGGTGCTTTTCATGACCGGTTTTCTCAGTGCCACGTTGTTGCCTGGTGGTTCTGAGGCGGGCTTAGTTGCCACTCTCTCATTAAATCAATACTCCGTTTCTTCAATTGTTATGGTCGCTACTATCGGTAATACGCTTGGTGGCTTAACAAATTATTGGCTTGGCTTGTGGATTCCCAACAAAGCACAAGAGGAAAAGCACGGTCATACCGCATTAAAGTGGCTCTCTAAGTATGGCTATTGGGGGTTGTTTTTTAGCTGGTTACCTGTAATAGGAGACCCGCTGTGTTTAGCCGCAGGGTGGCTAAGAATGAAGTTTCTGCCTTGCGTGATTTTAATATTTTTAGGAAAGGCTGCTAGGTATAGCTTACTTGCGGCCATCTATCTCGGATTATTTTAAGGAAAGTACATGAAGATGTTTTGGGTTGGCGCGTGTTCACTGTTGGTGATCACGGGCTGTGCATCAAATACGCCAGTTTCATCACTGCCGAAAGGGGTAACTTTCGTTGAGTCATCGAAAGCTGAAGAAGGCAAAGTTAAGATTCCATACCAAAAGTACAAACTCGATAATGGTTTAACGGTGATCTTAGCTCCTGAAGATTCTGACCCATTGGTCCATGTGGATGTGACTTACCATGTTGGTTCAGCTCGTGAAGAAGTGGGTAAGTCTGGTTTTGCGCATTTCTTTGAGCACATGATGTTCCAAGGCTCAGAGAACGTTGGTGACCAAGAGCACTTCAGAATCATCACAGAGGCTGGCGGCACGTTAAATGGTACAACAAACCGCGATCGTACTAACTACTTTGAAACTGTCCCTGCTAACCAGCTCGAGAAAATGCTGTGGTTAGAGTCTGACCGTATGGGCTTTTTGCTGGATGCGGTTTCTCAACGCAAATTTGAAATTCAGCGTTCGACTGTAAAAAATGAGCGAGCTCAGCGTTACGATAATCGTCCTTATGGCTTGATTTGGGAGCGCATGTCCGAAGCGCTATATCCTGAAGGTCATCCGTATTCGTGGCAAACCATTGGTTATGTTGAAGATCTTGATCGTGTTGATGTGAACGACCTCAAAGCGTTTTTCTTGCGTTGGTATGGCCCAAACAATGCGACTATCACGATCGGTGGTGACTTAGACGTTGAACAGACTCTAGAGTGGGTAAATAAGTACTTCGGTTCGATTCCTCGTGGTCCTGAGGTTGAAAATGCGCCGAAACAACCTGCAAAACTGCAAGAAGACAAATACATCACGCTAGAAGATCGTATTCAACAACCTATGGTGATGATCGCGTGGCCAACAACCTACAACGGCGAAGAAAGCCAAGCGTCTCTCGACACGTTATCAGAAGTATTGGGTGGCGGTACCAACAGCGTGCTCTATCAAGACCTAGTGAAGACTCAAAAAGCGGTCGATGCTGGTTCATTCCATGACTGTGCTGAACTGGCGTGTAACTTTTACGTTTACGCAATGGGTGATTCTGGAGACAAAGGCGACCTATCAAAACTGTACGACGAGCTTTTACAATCACTGAATCAGTTTGCGGAAAAAGGCGTGACAGAAGATCGCCTTGAGCAGTTGAAGGGTAAAGCGGAAGCGGATGCTATTTTTGCGCTAGAAAGCGTTAAAGGTAAAGTGACTCAGTTGGCTTCCAACGAGACATTTTTCGGCGATCCTGATCGTCTTGAGCAACAGCTTGAACAAATCCGTGCAGTTACGCCGACTTCGGTAGAAAAAGCGTATACGGACTTTATCCAAGGTAAGAACAAAGTGACCCTAAGCGTGGTCCCAAAAGGAAAAACAGACCTTGTCGTAAAACCTGCGACCTTTGTGACACCAAAGCGTACGCTGCCAGAATATGAGAAGATTTCCGATGACCAATTGGCGTATCGTCGTGCGACCGATAACTTCGATCGCTCAGTGCAACCGCCAGTAGGAGAACCAGTGAAAGCGACGATGCCAGAGCTGTACGAGTTACATTTCAAGAATGGCTCAGAGCTGCTTGGTGCAGTTAGCGATGAAACGCCGACGGTGATGATGCAATTTAGTCTACCTGCAGGGACACGTTTTGTTGAAAAGGGTAAAGAAGGTCTTGCCCAATTGACCGCTGCGATGTTGCAAGAAGGTACAACGAAACGCAGTGTCGAAGAGATTCAAGCTGAGCTTGATAAACTGGGTAGTGTTATCTCTGTTAATGCCACAGGTTATACAACAAACATCAGTGTTTCTGCTCTAGAAAAGAACTTAGAGCCGACGTTAAAAATTGTCGAAGAGATGTTGCTGTCTCCTGCATTTAATCAAGATGATTTCGAGCGTGTAAAAATGCAAGCTCTAGAAGGCCTGGTATATGAGCACCAAAATCCAAGTTGGATGGCGTCACAAGCGAGTCGCCAGGTGCTCTATGGGGATTCGGTTTTTGCTCGACCAAAAGACGGCACGCAAGCAGGTGTCAGTGCATTAACGTTGGATGATGTCCGTGAATTCTACTCGAAGCATTACACGCCACAAAGTGCGCAAATCGTCGTTGTTGGTGACATTGATCAACAGGAAATTGAGCAGCAACTGACGTTCTGGAAAAACTGGCAAGATGAAGCTGCGCCATTGTATGCACCGCAAAGCATTGCTGCATTAGGTGAGCAAAAGATCCATCTTGTTGATAAACCAGGAGCGCCGCAAAGTGTGGTCATGATGGTTCGTCAAGGTATGCCTTACGACGCAACGGGCGATTTTTACCTAAGCCAACTGGCAAACTTCAACTTAGCTGGGAACTTCAATAGCCGCATTAACCAAAATCTACGTGAAGACAAGGGTTACACATACGGTGCTTACGGATATTTCTCTGGTAATCCAGAAACAGGCTCGGTGGTTTTCACCGCGCAAGTACGAGCGGATGCAACGGTTGCTTCGATCATTGAGATGGAAAATGAGCTAAATGAATACTCGCAGTCAGGTATTACTGATGAAGAGATGAAATTTATGCGTCAAGCGGTCGGTCAAAAAGATGCACTGAAATATGAAACGCCAACACAAAAAGCGGAGCTCATCAGTGATATTCTTAAGTACAACCTCGATCATGATTACTTGCAGCAAAGAAACGCTATCGTAGAAAAAGTCGATAAGCAGACGTTGAATGCGCTGGCTCAGAAATGGTTTGATCCAAATGACTATCAAATTATCGTCGTTGGTGATGCTAAATCGTTGCGTCCTCAATTAGAAAAGTTGGGGAAAGACGTAGAAGAGCTTGAAATCATTCGATAGAGTACACATTTAATAGCGGAGAAACGTTTCTCCGCTATTCATCTAGATAAGCAACTTTTCGTGGGTTATTTATCTAGATGCATTAACTATCAATAACTTAGCTTACACTTGTGTTATGTAACAAGTGTCCTGCTCCCAATATAAGCGAACCTCATTTTGACTGATTTTGCTGCGCGACTAAAAAAAGTTGCATCAAACCCCGAAGTATTTAAGCAGTTTGGACGCGGTGTTGAGCGAGAAACTTTGCGCTATCGTCAGGATGGACATCTAGCTACAACTCCTCATCCTGAAGGGTTAGGCTCTGCGTTCACAAATCAATGGATCACAACGGATTTTTCGGAATCATTGTTAGAGTTCATTACGCCTGTGTCACATGAAATTCCAGAACTGATGGCACAGCTGAAAGATATCCATCATTTCACTCAAACCAAAATGGGTGAAGAGAAAATGTGGCCACTATCAATGCCTTGCTACGTAGGCTCAGAGGATGATATTCAGTTAGCCCAGTATGGCTCTTCGAATGCAGCGAAAATGAAAACGCTGTACCGAGAAGGTCTAAAGCGTCGCTATGGCAGCCTGATGCAAATTATTTCAGGTGTCCATTTTAACTTCTCGTTTCCTGAAACATTTTGGGATGCGCTCTATGGCGAGCAAGATGAACAAGCCCGCCAAGATGCTAAGTCTGATGCGTACTTTGCGTTGATCCGTAATTACTACCGCTTTGGCTGGATGATTCCCTACTTCTTTGGTGCATCACCAGCGTTATGTGGCTCTTTTATTCAAGGTCGTGAAACCGATCTGCCATTCGAGAAGATTGGCGGGACATTATATTTGCCGAAGTCGACGTCTTTGCGTTTGAGCGATCTTGGCTATACCAATAGTGCTCAAAGTGTGCTGAAAATTGGTTTTAACAGCATTGACCAATACCTCGATGGTTTGAGTGATGCGATTCGCCACCCATCAGAAGAGTTTGCGAAAATTGGGGTAAAAGTGGATGGTGAATACCGCCAGCTTAATTCCAATATCTTACAAATTGAGAATGAACTGTACGCTCCGATTCGTCCAAAACGTGTATCGAAAAGTGGTGAGAAGCCTTCAGATGCGTTACGACGCGGTGGTGTCGAATACATTGAAGTTCGTTCTCTAGATGTTAACCCATTCAGCGCAGTGGGCTTAAATGAAGATCAAGTACGATTCTTGGATCTCTTCCTTACCTGGGCGGCCTTGTCAGACTCAGACCCTATGGATAACTGTGAATTAGAGTGTTGGCGCGATAACTGGAATAAAGTCATTGTTTCTGGCCGTGAAAAAGGTCTAATGCTGCAAATTGGTTGTCAAGGTGAACGTCTATCTCTACAAGATTGGGCACACCGAGTTTTCGTCGAGTTACGTCAAATAGCACAGCAAATGGATATGACCGCTGGTGGCAGTGCATACCAAGATGTGTGTAATCAACTCGAGACATGGATTGATAACCCAGAACTAACGATCTCTGGTCAACTATTAGAGCTAACGAAAGAGCTGGGTGGGCTAGGTAAAGTTGGTTGTACTCTTGGTATGAAGTACCGTGATGAAAACCTAGCTCACGGTTATCAGTACTATTCACAAGATACGATGGAAACGGAAGTAGCGTCGTCCGTGGAAAAACAAAAGCAAGCAGAGCAGAGTGACACGCTTTCTTTTGATGATTTTTTGGAAGATTACTTTGCTTACCTGAAGCAGTAATGACTAACTAAGGATTGGTGTGGTTGAACATTAAGTCGTCAGTAGTAGCGGTACTTGGAAGCGTGTTACTTGCAGGTTGTGCTACGGCACCGCCAAAGCAGCAGAATAACTTATGCGAGATATTCCGAGAGAAATCCGGTTGGTACGATGATGCCAAAGATATGGAAGATGAATGGGGGACCCCTATTCATGTCGCTATGGCCATCATTAAACAAGAAAGCAGCTTTCGGCACGATGCAAAACCACCTAAAGATTATTTGCTAGGGTTTATTCCTTGGGGACGAGTCAGCAGTGCGTATGGTTACGCTCAAGCTCAAGACCCTGCTTGGGAAGACTTCCAAGATGCCACAGGCCAGGGTGGCTCTCGTACCAACTTCGATGATTCTATGATGTTTGTCGGTTGGTACACTCATGAAACACGGCGTCAGCTAGGGATTTCATTATGGGATCCCTATAACCAGTATCTGGCTTATCATGAAGGGCGAGGTGGGTATAAGCGAGGCACTTATAATCGAAAACCTAGTTTAATCAAAGTCGCTCGACGTGTTGAACAAACAGCGAAAACTTATGGCTGGCAGCTGAAGCAATGTCGTCAGGAATTAGAAGACAACAGCAGCTGGTTCTTTTAGCCCACAGTCAGTTCATGTGCTGTAGGGATGAATGACATTTATCCATTACCGAAAGGTACTGGAGTTACAATCAGGAGAGATGTAATGCCTTTACTCGATAGTTTTACCGTGGACCACACTCGTATGAATGCACCCGCTGTACGAGTGGCGAAAACCATGCAGACCCCAAAAGGGGATACGATTACTGTTTTCGACTTACGCTTTACTGCGCCAAACAAAGACATTCTTTCTGAAAAAGGTATTCACACCCTAGAGCACCTTTATGCAGGCTTTATGCGTAATCACCTAAACGGTGATTCTGTTGAGATCATCGATATTTCGCCTATGGGTTGCCGCACAGGTTTTTACATGAGCCTGATTGGCACACCATCAGAGCAGCAAGTCGCAGATGCTTGGATTGCAGCAATGGAAGATGTGCTGAAGGTAGAAAGTCAGAATAAGATCCCTGAACTTAACGAATACCAATGCGGCACGGCAGCAATGCACTCTTTAAAAGAAGCACAACAGATCGCAAAGAACATTTTGGATGCTGGTGTTTCGGTGAACAAAAATGATGAACTTGCTTTGCCTGAGTCGATGTTAAAAGAGTTGCGCATCGACTAGGTGCTCATTAAGAAGCATATTGCCCCAATAAGTAAAAAGCCTGACATGAGTCAGGCTTTTCTTTTGGTTATTTGGATGTCGACTTTTTCTTCTTCGGATAAACACGAACGAGCTTGATTCGGTTCTCTTCAATCTCAACAAGTTCCATTGGGTGACCCGCTACTCTCACACTTAGATGGCTCTCAGGAATATCTTCCAAGTGTTCTAAAATGAGCCCGTTTAGCGTTCTCGGGCCATCCGTTGGTAAATCCCATTTCAGGCCTTTGTTGATATCTCGGATATTGGTGCTGCCTTCAATAAGAAAGCTTCCGTCACCTTGAGGACTGATTTCATCAGAGAGGCTTGGAGAAATGGATGTCGTGAACTCACCAATGATCTCTTCCAGAATATCTTCAAGAGTGATTAGACCGATGATATCACCGTACTCATCCACGATCAGACCGATACGTTGCTTGTTACGTTGGAATTTCAACATTTGCACGTTCAGTGGTGTGCCTTCTGGGATGTAATAGACCTCATCAGCAGCACGTAATAGCGTTTCTTTGTTGAATTCGTTCTTTTCCAACATCAGACGATAAGCCTCGCGCAAGCGCAGCATGCCAACCACTTCATCAATTTGGTCACGATAGAAAACTATGCGTCCATGTGGCGAGTGGGTTAGCTGGCGAACAATGGATTTCCAGTCGTCGTTAATATCGATACCAGTAATTTCATTGCGTGGGACCATAATGTCGTTCACGGTGACGTGCTCAAGATCCAAAATCGACACCAGCATGTCTTGGTGTCGGCGAGGAATCAAACCGCCAGCTTCATTTACCACCGTACGCAGCTCATCGGAGCTAAGATGATCTTCTGCTGAGTGATCCGCTCTTACGCCAAGTAAGCGGATAAAGCCATTCGTAATAAAGTTAACAAGCATCACTAAAGGCGACAGTAACTTCATCAGTATGGTCAATAATATACTGCTCGCGTAGGACACGCGTTCAGGGTAAAGCGCTGCAATTGTTTTAGGGGTAACCTCGGCAAAAACCAGTACAACCATAGTTAGTGCACCGGTTGCGATAGCGACACCTAAATCACCATACAAACGCATACCAATAATGGTCGCGATAGCAGACGCGAGAATATTAACGAGGTTGTTGCCGATAAGAATAAGACCAATCAAACGATCTGGACGGTCTAATAGTCTTTCGACTCGCTTAGCACCCTTATGCCCGTTTTTGGCTAAGTGTTTTAAGCGATAACGATTCAGAGACATCATCCCTGTTTCTGAACCGGAAAAGTAACCTGATATGACGATAAGACACGCGAGTAGCGCAAACAAGATACCCGTAGAGATGTCGTCCAAAACGTTGCTGTTCCTTGTAAGTATTGGGTTATATAACGGTTGAGTAAGTCCGTTAAGTCAAAGAGTTAAGGCGTACTGTATTTTATCTAGCCTAAAATATAAAGGATAGGAGCCCTAGAGCTCCTTAATTCAAGATGATTTCTTTTACAAAGCGACTGCCAAAATATGCCAGAGTCAACAGTGTTGCTCCTGCAACAGCGAACCATGTGACTTTTCTACCACGCCAGCCTTTTTGATAGTGACCCCAAAGTAGTATTGAGTACACCACCCAAGCGATGAAAGAAAGAATGCCCTTATGTGCCTTACCTTGGGCAAACATATCCTGCACAAAGACAAAGCCAGTAATGAGCGTGGCAGTTAACAATAAGTTACCGATCAAAATAATTTTGAAGAGTTGACGCTCCACCATTAATAGAGGCGGCAGGTTTGGGTTAATCGCCAAAGATTTTTTTGCTTTCAGTTTGTGATCCAGCCAAGCCAACTGAAGCGCATAGAGTGCCCCGATAGTTAAAGTCGCGTATGAGAAGAGCGCAAATGAAATATGAATGAGTAGCTTAGGGTCATTCTCTAGGTGCTTTATAAACGTGCTTGGCAAAAATGTGGCAGCAGATAAATTGATGGCAGCAAAGCTATAAACGACAGGCAATAAAAACCACAGTCGGTTTTTCAACATAGCAAGGCTCATGACCAGAGAAATAATAAAACTGATCAAAGAAGCCACGTTGAGAATACTCAGGTTTTGACCTGAACCATCAAAAATCAGATCACTCAAAATCCACGCATGAAAAACAAGCGCACAGGCAGCACTAGCAAACACTGTTTTTGCTTTGATTCCTGACTGTTGTGAGAGTCCGGGTATGATGGTCGCAATCGCCAAGACATAAAGTATGGCGGCCGCGATGGCTATTAAGCTATCCATGAATCCTAAATATTATTGTGCACGATGGAGAAATTATACCTTGCATTACACTTTGGGGCTACGTTATATCCGACATCAATCGTGAGAGATGAGATATTGAAATTAATAAGTTACCGCACCATATATAAATAGAGACAAGAATAGGACAGCGGTACGGGTATGACTCAGACCTTGGCTAATGTATACTCACACTAATTAATCGCCATTTTAGCGAAGAGACAAAGATGTTTGAGAATTTAACGGATCGATTATCCAAAACGCTGAAAAATATCAGTGGCAAAGGTCGTCTGACCGAAGACAACATTAAAGAAACCCTACGTGAAGTCCGAATGGCTCTACTTGAAGCTGACGTTGCGCTTCCGGTCGTTCGTGAATTTGTGAACCGCGTTAAAGAAAAAGCGGTGGGCGTAGAAGTTTCTAAATCTCTGACTCCAGGTCAGGAATTTATCAAGATCGTTCAAACAGAACTTGAAGCCGTAATGGGTGAGTCGAATGAGGCGCTAAACCTTGCAGCTCAACCACCTGCTGTGCTTCTTATGGCAGGTCTACAAGGTGCGGGTAAAACCACATCGGTAGGTAAGTTATCTAAGCTTCTAAAAGAACGTGACAAGAAGAAAGTTTTGGTTGTGTCTGCCGACGTTTACCGTCCTGCGGCAATCAAGCAGCTTGAAACACTGGCATCAGACATCGGTGTTGACTTCTTCCCATCATCACCAGACCAAAAGCCTATTGATATCGCCAATGCAGCGATTGACCATGCGAAGAAAAAATTCTACGACGTACTTATTGTCGATACCGCAGGTCGTTTGGCAATTGATGAAGAGATGATGGGGGAGATCAAAGATCTTCACGCAGCTATCAACCCAGTAGAAACGCTATTTGTTGTTGACGCCATGACGGGTCAAGACGCAGCAAATACAGCAAAAGCCTTTGGCGATGCGCTACCTCTTACCGGTGTAGTTCTAACTAAGGTTGATGGTGATGCTCGTGGTGGTGCGGCACTTTCAGTACGCCATGTCACGGGCAAGCCAATCAAATTCTTGGGTGTCGGTGAAAAAACTGACGCGCTAGAACCGTTCCACCCAGATCGTGTTGCTTCACGTATTCTTGGCATGGGTGACGTTTTGTCTTTGATTGAAGACCTACAACGCAACGTTGACCAAGAAAAGGCAGAAAAGTTAGCGAAGAAGTTCAAAGAGAAGAAAGGTTTCGACCTTGAAGATTTCCGTGAACAGCTAGGCCAGATGCAAAACATGGGCGGCATGATGGGGATGATGGATAAGCTTCCAGGAATGTCCCAGCTACCAGACAATGTAAAAGACAAAGTCGATGACAAGATGTTCAAACAGATGGAAGCGATCATCAGCTCCATGACAATGAAAGAACGTCAACGCCCAGAAATTATCAAGGGCTCGCGCAAGAAGCGTATCGCGGCTGGTTCTGGTGTGCAGGTTCAAGATGTAAACCGCTTACTAAAACAGTTCACCCAAATGCAGAAAATGATGAAAAAGATGCAAAAAGGTGGAATGAAAGGCATGATGCGCAATATGCAAGGCATGATGGGCGGCATGGGTGGTGGCGGTGGCTTCAATCCATTTGGTCGTTAATTAATCGATCACGCATAGATTCAGGGTGTTAGGTACGTCACAAACTTTAAATTCAATTTATGTTGGTGAAAAAGTAACTAAACTCCTTGCATTGCTCCGGGAGAAGAGTAAAATTCTGGAGCTTTATTTTGGCACGAGACCCCAAACTGTTTAATTTCTTGAATGGTTTTTGGGGTTAATTTTATTTTTGAGAAAGCAAAGAGGACGACATGGTAACCATTCGTTTGGCACGTCACGGCGCTAAAAAGCGTCCATTTTATCAAATCGTAGTAGCGGACAGCCGCAACGCTGCAACTGGCCGTTTCATCGAGAAAGTTGGTTTCTTCAACCCAACTGCTAAAGGTCAAGAAGAAGGTCTACGTCTAGACCTAGACCGCGTTAACCACTGGGTTGGTCAAGGCGCGTCAGTATCTGACCGTGTTGCTAAGCTAGTTAAAGACGCTCAAAAAGCGGCTTAATTTTTTACTTGAAAAGTAGAAACTAGTTTATGTCGATGAAAGGTAAAGAAACAATGAGCAACGAAAAGATTGTTGTAGGCAAGTTTGGTGCTACTTACGGCATTCGTGGTTGGCTTAAGGTTTTTTCCTACACAGACAATGCTGAAAGCATTTTCGATTACAGCCCTTGGTACATTAACCAAAAGGGCAAGTGGGTTGAGTACAAAGTAGAAAGCTGGAAGCGCCATAACAAAGGTATGGTGGCTAAGCTGGAAGGCATGGATGTTCGTGAAGACGCGCATCTAATGACGAACTTTGAAATTGCTATTGACCCTGCGGTACTTCCTGAATTGTCAGAAGATGAGTTCTACTGGCGCGAATTGTTTGGGATGCAAGTTGTAACTACTAAAGGTTACGATCTAGGTGTCGTTACTGACATGCTAGAAACTGGCTCAAACGATGTTCTGGTTGTTAAAGCAAATCTTAAAGATGCTTTCGGGCAGAAGGAACGATTAATCCCGTTCCTTGAAGAGCAAGTGATCATTAATGTTGATCGCGAAGCTCAACGGATCGAAGTTGACTGGGATCCTGGATTCTAATCTCCAAAATTACAGAGCGAGATAAACATGTGGGTTGGCGTTATTAGCCTTTTTCCAGAAATGTTCCGTTCTGTTACTGATTTTGGAGTAACAGGTCAAGCGGTTAAAAAAGGTCTTTTGTCGATTGAGACTTGGAATCCTAGAGATTTCACTCACGACAAACATCGCACAGTCGATGACCGACCTTACGGTGGTGGCCCTGGTATGTTAATGATGGTTCAGCCTTTGCGCGATGCCATTCATATCGCGAAAGCAGCCTCACCGGGCAAGACGAAAGTCATCTACCTTTCTCCTCAAGGTCGCAAGCTCGACCAGAAAGGAGTGGAAGAACTGGCAACGAATGAGAACTTGCTTCTGATTTGTGGTCGTTATGAAGGGGTAGATGAGCGCATCATTCAATCTGAAGTCGACGAAGAATGGTCGATTGGTGATTTTGTGATGACGGGTGGTGAGATACCAGCCATGACGTTAATCGACGCTGTCTCTCGGTTTGTTCCGGGTGTACTAGGGGATTTCGCGTCAGCAGAAGAAGACTCTTTTGCAAATGGCTTGTTAGATTGCCCTCACTATACGCGTCCAGAAGTATTGGATGACAAAGAGGTACCAGCGGTACTGATGTCAGGCAATCACAAGGACATTCGTCAATGGCGACTCAAGCAGTCGTTGGGCCGTACTTGGCTTAGAAGACCAGAGCTCCTGGAAAACCTAGCTCTGACTGACGAACAGGAACAATTACTTGCTGAGTTTGTTAATGAGCATAAAGCCATTAAAGAACATAACGCAAAGTAACCTAATTTATTTAGTATCAGTTTATTCTAGGAATTTAAAAAATGAGTAACATCATCAAAGCTCTTGAAGAAGAGCAAATGAAATCAGACCTACCTAAATTTGCACCAGGTGACACTGTTGTAGTTCAAGTTAAGGTAAAAGAAGGTGACCGTGAGCGTCTACAGGCTTTCGAAGGCGTTGTAATCGCAATCCGTAACCGTGGTCTACACTCTGCTTTCACTGTACGTAAGATCTCTAACGGTGAAGGTGTTGAGCGTACGTTCCAAACACACTCTCCAATCGTTGATAGCATCGAAGTTAAACGCCGTGGTGCAGTACGTCGTGCCAAGTTGTACTACCTACGTGAGCGTTCTGGTAAGTCTGCTCGTATCAAAGAGAAACTTGCTAAGAAGTAATGCTATAACTAGCGTTCTCATCTTAAACGGAGTCCTTTTAGGGCTCCGTTTTTTTATTTGTGTAATTAGCTTGCTCGTTTCTTTTCACCCGACCTGCACTGTCGATGCTCATGCACTGACGTACACTCCACGCCTCTGTCTTGTTGTGAATAGATTCCTGATGTCGCTATGGCTCCTCGGAATGACGGGAAATGATGATCAAATATTACTGGGTACTGTGGTTAAAATTCGTCATTCTGGATAGCGACGAAGGACCGTGATTCAGAATCTACTAGTTGAGAATGTAAGTGTTTAAGTTGTTAGCTTCATCCTTGCTGTTAGTTGATTCTTAATGTCGCTATAGCTTCTCTGAATGATGGGAATTGATAGCCAAAGATTACAGGGTACCGCGGTTGAAATTCGTCATTCTGGACAGCGACGAAGGAGCGTGGTTAAAAATCTACTCGCTGAGAATGCTAGTTTTTAAGTTGTTAGCTTCAATCCTTGCTGTTAGTAGATTCCTGATGTCGCTATGGCTCCTCGGAATGACAGGAAATGATGGTCAAAGATTACAGAGTACCGTGGTTAAAATTCGTCATTCTGGACAGCGACGAAGGAGCGTGATTCAGATTCCCCAAGAAGGAACCTAGGATCTTCCTTTACCCTAGGTCTCAATTTAATACTGATCTTCAGACCAGCCATCACTATCGGACATATCGGGTGCGCCTGGGATGGTGTTTTCTTCATCTGCCCATTCACCAAAATCAATCATTTGGCATTGTTTACTGCAGAAAGGGCGATGAGGACTTTGTTCTCCCCATTCTACGTCGGCGCCACATTGTGGACATTGAACGATGGTAACTTTAGACATAGTTGAGCGTCCCATTACTAATTGGTGTTAAAGGGTAGTATACCTAAACGAATTAAAGATGGCTTATTCAACGCGCTATTGCTGCTACGAAATTTTATCAAATATAAGCGCAATAAAGCGTTGAATTTTAGATTATGGAGGCGAGGCGTAGTGTCGTCTTAGCTGCACACAGCAAGTTCAAATTCAATATCTTGTGTGCACGCTTGACCGTTTTCAAACGACATGAACTTGATCGCAAAGCGGTTTTTATGGCCTGAAATCATAGGATACACGCCATATTCCATTGGGATGTGAAGTCTTAGAATGTTGGCTTCATCAGCGTCACTTTGGAAGAAACCTGCACGACCGATTTGAGCTTTGAAATGTCCGGTCTCTCTAGTGAGCTTTAACCATAACGAAAGCGCATCAGATAAGGGCTTTAAGCTTGCTTGCCACTGTTGTGCATCACGCTTTTTACGTTCAATAGGTAGATGAAGCCAGTAGTGTAATGCTGGCAGATCAAAACAGCATGAACCACCCGGTAGATTAAAGCGTTGGCGGATAGAGCTTAGGAAGCGATCTTCTTTTAATGCTTGGCCAAAACGTTCAGCACCCATTAGTTGGCTATGAACGACATCTATCTCTTGTAGTAGGGTATTTAATGCGTCTTGATCGACACCATCAACATTTAGCCAATGGCGGTACGACAGCCGTTGCTTCTCAAGATCTTTAGCCAGTTCACTTTTCAGTTGGATTTGTTCGAAGATCTCAACCATATCGAATAACGCACGGAAAAACAGTTGATACTGATGATTTTCGCTAAACCCAGAGGCCAAGTGAGCCTGACGCAGCAGAGACTCCACTCTTAGATAAATACGAGTTTTCTCATTTAACGGATGTTCAAATTTGTGCGTGGTCATCGACATAAGCCTTTGTGAGTTTCGTTCCTATTTTCGCAGATTTTTCTTACACATGGCTAGGTACTTTTCGTGCAAATCTGTGATTTGAAGCAAAAGATCAGGGTCACTTGGATTATTCTTAACCACATCGTCTGCAAGCGCGAGCCTTTGCTCTCTTGATGCTTGAGAGGCAAGGATGGCGCGAACTTGATCTTCACTCACATTGTCTCGTTTCATCGTGCGAGATATCTGTGTATTCGGTTCTACATCGACGACAAGAACGCGATCACACAAACTATCTAGCTTGTTTTCTACGAGCAACGGCACCACAAGTAACGCATACTCTGAAGTGACTTGCTGCAAATCTTCGATCATCTTTTCACGAATTATCGGGTGCAACAGTGCGTTGAGCCATGCTTTTTCATCTGAATTCGAAAAGATTTTTTCTCTCAGCTTTGCGCGATCTAAAGTTTGGTCTTCACGAACTATATCGTGACCAAAATGTTCAATAATCGCGTTTAGGCCGGGAGTACCTGGTTCGACAACTTCTCTTGCTACAATGTCGGCATCGACGATATCGATTTTAAATTGTTGTTTGAACAGATTCGCGACGGTTGTTTTTCCACTAGCGATACCACCTGTTAAACCAATAACCAAAGCCATTTACACTCCTAGAACTGAAGTAAAGTACCAGTTTAAAATCTGGTCGCCCCAAATTAAGCTTATCCAACCAGCAATTGCTAAGTAAGGACCGAAAGGGAAAGCTTTTTCAATTCCCTGCTTTTGCAAGCGTAGTTGAATGATGCCAAATACGATGCCAACCACAGAAGAAAGTAGAATGATCATCGGCAGTGACTGCCAACCTAGCCAAGCTCCTAGTGCCGCTAGTAGTTTAAAATCACCATACCCCATTCCTTCTTTACCAGTAAGTAACTTAAAGCCCCAGTAAACGGACCAGAGACATAGGTAACCAGCAATAGCACCAATGACAGAATCTTGTAGAGTAACAGGACTTATTTCGACTAATGCTAAGGCAATGCCAGCCCAAGTTAATGGTAATGTTAATTGGTCAGGTAACAACATAGTATCGAGATCGATAAATGTTGCGGCGATTAAGATAAAAGTGAAAAAGAGTAGGGCAACGGTAAAGTAACTAAAACCAAAGTGGTAAGCGACAAAGCCTGAGCAGAACGCAGTGAGCAGTTCAATCAGTGGATAGCGTGCGCTAATGGCTGTCTGACAGTTGTGGCATTTGCCTTTTAAAAGCAGCCAGCTAATCACAGGAATGTTGTCGCGAATACGTATCGGTGTTGCGCATTTCTGGCAGGAGGAGCGTGGGACGCTCAAGGTCAGCACTTCTTTAGGAGGTTCTATTTTGTATTCAGGAAATGACTCGGCACATTCGCGTCGCCATTCTAGTTCCATGATTTTAGGTAGTCGATAAATAACCACATTGAGGAAGCTACCCACGATCAGACCGAAGATGGTGGCAAACACAACGAATAGCCAAGGGTAGTACTGGAATACTTCCATATTTGTCTCTTGAGCGATGAGTGAAATCAGCAAGTGCTGTTTTAAAGGAGTTAACAGCTCATTCTAGCCCAATACACTCATTAAGTTAAAGATTGGCAAGTACATTGCTGTCACTAATCCGCCAACAACGATACCTAAAAAAACGATAATTAGTGGCTCTAGAATTTTACTAAGGTTGTCGACGGTGTTGTCGACTTCAAACTCGTAGATCGTTGCAACTTTATTGAGCATATCGTCAAGTCGACCAGACTCTTCACCGATCATAACCATTTGTAACACCAATTCAGGGAACACATTACAATTACGCATGGCAACATACATTGGCATACCTGCGGCGGTATCACGGTAAACTTCTTCTATAGCGAGTTGATAGTGTAAGTTTCCTGAGGTTTTTGATGTGGTTTTTAAACTGGTTAGAATTGGAATACCCGCTGTAAAGCTTGTGGCGAGTGTTCGACTAAATTTGGCGATAGCGGCTTTTGATAATACAGGGCCCAGAACAGGAAATTTAAGCACAGAGCGGTTGAGCATTAAGCGAAAAGAATCTGAACGCTTAGAGAGGATTCTCGCCGAGATGAATAAACTAATGGAGCCTAGTGCGATAAACGGACTCCAGTTTTGTGTCCAGGCGGAAAGATCTAATACTTGCCTGGTAAACCACGGTAAGTCAGCACCAAAACCAACAAACATTTTTTCAAACTCGGGAATGACTTTGGTGAGCATGATAAACGACACGCCTAACGCTACTAGAACTACCATGGCTGGGTAGATCAGTGCTTTGATCACTTTCGCACGAAGCTGCTCATTTTTTTCTCGGTAGGTGGCTAAGCGCTCGAACACTTCTGCTAAGTTACCGGATTGCTCACCTGTTGCGATAAGGTCGGTATAGAGTGGGTCAAAGTGTTCACTTGCAGTGCGCATGGCTTTTGACATAGGCGTACCCGCTTCGACGGCGCGTGTTACGCTCATCAAAATGGATTTCATCTCTGCTTTTTTGTGATTTTCTGATACCAATTTTAAAGCCTGAACTAAGGGGACACCGGTTATCAACATCGTCGAAATTTGACGGGTAAACACCGTGATGTCTCTGCCTTTTACGCGATGGCTGAGTTTAGTGAGAAACGAGATACTGCTTTTCTTTAACTTCTTGATCTTGATATGCTGTGCGTTTAGGCGTTCGCGTACTTCAATTTCTGTCATCGCGAGGGTTTGTCCAGACGTCTTTTTGCCTGAACTGTTGATGCCTTTCCAGCGGAAGTTTTTAAGTTGTGGTGTAGTGCTTTTCATAGAGGTGACTGCTGATTAAAGGATTAAAAATAAAGTACGCGCTGTAGTTCACTAAAACTTGTGATCCCTTGTTTGAGTTTTTCTATGCCCGACATTTGTAACGTGCTCATCCCGTTTGCGATGGCGAGTTTTTCTAGTTCATGTACCGAGGCGCCTTTAATAAGCGCTTCGGAAAGAAATTCATCAAAGCGCATCACTTCATAAATCCCCGTTCGGCCGGAATAACCATGGGTACACTCATTGCATCCATCGGGATTGGCTTTAAAAATGTTGTCGCTTGCTTGAATTCCAAGATGTTGTAGCTGAACGGTAAGCTCTTGTGATTGTTTGCAGTGCGAGCACAGTTTACGGGCTAAGCGCTGGGCAATAATCAAACTAAGAGATGAGGCCAAGTTAAAGCTTTCTACGCCCATGTTTGATAAACGAATAACCGTTTCAGCCGCAGAATTGGTATGCAAGGTTGAAAGTACTAAGTGACCGGTTTGCGATGCTTTTATGGCGATTTCCGCAGTGTCTAAGTCACGAATCTCACCGACCATGACCACATCGGGGTCTTGACGAAGAAAAGAGCGCAGGGCTTCGGCAAAACCAAAACCAATCTTAGGCTGAACTTGAACTTGGTTAATGCCCGATAAGTTAATTTCTACTGGGTCTTCTGCCGTGGAAATGTTAATTTCTGGTTTATTGAGAATACTCAGCCCAGTGTACAGAGAAACGGTTTTCCCGCTCCCAGTTGGGCCTGTCATCAGAATCATGCCTTGTGGGCGACGCAGCGCATCCAAGTACAATTGTTTTTGTTGTTCGCTATAACCAAGCTTGTCGATATCCAGTGACGCAGAGCTGCTGTCGAGCAGTCGTAATACAATTTTCTCTCCGAATAGAGTAGGTAGCGTGGATACACGCATATCAATCGCGGTGTCTTGATTCAACTTGAGCTTAATACGCCCATCTTGTGGTAAACGTCGCTCTGCAATATCAAGCTTAGAGAGGATTTTGATACGAGCGGATAAGCGGCGACTTAAGTGGCTTGGCGGCTGCTGTGTTTCAATTAAGATGCCATCGCAACGTAGGCGCACGCGGTACATCTTTTCATAAGGTTCAAAGTGGATATCGGATGCGCCTTTGCGCACAGCGTCCAACAGAATTTGGTTTATGTAACGGCTAACAGGAGACTCATCTTGGCTCAAGTCTTCAATGTTGTCGATTTCATCTGCGCCCACGTCAACCAGATTGGCTAACTCTTCTTGGTTGATCTCTTTTAACCCGGACTTCTCATGACTCAATGAACGACCATATAAGCGCCGAATCGCAGCGGTCAGCTCGCGAAAATCAACGAGAACAAGTTCTACTTGCAACCCTGTCGCAAAACGAAAGTCGTCTTCTGCTTGAAGGTTGGTTGGATCTGCAACAGCAAGAATTAAAGTTGAAGACGTACGCTGGAGTGGGAGTGCGTTATGTCGTGTGATTAATTCACGTAGACCGAGTTGTTGACAAAGCGAAGCGTACTCGTACTGAGATAACTCGGGCTGATTTAAACCAAAGAGAGAACTTAAGTGATCAGCGAGCTCACTTGACGTGAAGAATCCAGAACTGAGTAAAGCTTCCGGCATCGAAACGCCAGAAGCTTTGACTTGCTCTATTAACGATTCTTCTTGGGAAAATGTTAGTAACCCTTTTTGGCGAAGAACGGTGGAGAGGTTGGTGTGCATTAGTTTTTCGGGCACCAATCAGCAACGTTAGCTGTCTGACTACCGCCATTAGCGCAATCTACAGTCCAAGTTACTCCAGCCGTTGTCAAGGACGGGGTGATTTCAATTGTATCACCTGCAACTAGTTTTCCTTTTGTTTTACCTGTATCTACAATTGCTTTTATCGTAGGCAGAGCACTACTAGTACCACCATCAGCTTTAACAGTGAAGCTGCCTAGGTTTTGGGCTAAAGGTACACCACCATTACCTGAGTTACAGTTTGAACTGCCATTTATAATACAGATACCTAACGATGTTTTCATCGCTGAGGAAGCGCTTAGCATTTCACTAGCATGCGCTTTCATGGTGTAATTTTGATATGCAGGCACGGCAAATGCGGCCAAAATACCGATAATCGCCACCACAATCATCAATTCAATCAAGGTAAAACCTTGCTGTTTTTTCTGTTTACTGTGTTTCATTTTCTTTCCTTCTTAATGAAATAAATAATGCCCTTGCATTAGCGAAGGATTATGGAGACTTCATAAAGGTTGAAAATGGGGAAGATATGGGGTCTCGAGTGAGGTAAAACTCTTTGGTAGAAAGTTGCATATCGTATGCAGAGTTTTGCGAGTAGTACTATTTTTTTAGTGGATAAAAAGAAAGGGCCAATTGGCCCTTTTAAATGATGAGTTACTCACAACTCACTGAGTTAGTTGAAGTAATTGAGATTGTGTTGCTTTTATTATTTGAAGCGCATCGAAAGATCCATCGCTTTTAAATGCTTAGTCAACGCGCCTACCGAAATGTAATCGACACCGGTTTCTGCGTATTCTGCGATAGTCTCTAGCGTAATGTTGCCGGAGTTCTCTAAAGCGGCACGACCTGCGTTAATCGCTACGGCTTCACGCATCATTTCTTTTGTGAAGTTATCGAGCATGATGATGTCGGCACCAGCCTCTATCGCTTGTTTCAACTCTTCTAAGCTTTCCGTTTCTACTTCTACCGGTTTGCCTGGGTTAAGCTCTTTCGCTTTTTGGATGGCTTGAGTGATGCCACCACAAGCAATAATGTGGTTTTCTTTAATGAGGTAAGCGTCGAACACGCCGATGCGATGGTTAAAGCCACCACCACACGTCACGGCGTATTTTAGTGCGCTACGCAGACCAGGAATGGTTTTGCGTGTGTCTAGTAGACGACACTCAGTATGCGCGATTTTTTCAGCGTACTCTGCGGTAACTGTTGCGCAGCCAGACAACGTTTGGATGAAATTCATTGCGTTACGCTCACCAGTTAACAAGTCACGAGCAGGGCCTGTCAGCGTGCAAAGGGTTTGGTTAGGTTCGACTTTATCTCCGTCCTTTACGTGCCATTCAATGCTGACCTTGCCACTGAGCTGTTTAAAAACTTCATCAGCCCATGCTTGACCACAGAACACACCATGCTCACGAGTAATAATCGTTGCGGCATTAACCGCATCGGCAGGGATCAAAGATGCAGTAATGTCGTTATCTGCGTCGACACTGCCACCTAGATCTTCTTTTAAGGTATCAGCGACAGAGCGAGTGATCTCTAAAGGGAGTTGTTGTTTAAGGTATTCTAGGCGTTCTTGAATGTTGTGTGTGTTCTTCATCGCAAATCTTGTCTTGAAAGGGAGATGGCAACGAATGATACTCTCCGGTGTCAATAATTTCAGCAGTTAATTTGCAAAGTAGAGAGGTTGATATGCGCCCAATTATCGAGAATGGCTGGCTGACACAGGCAAAGCATGTTCCGTCACCATTTTTTGATGCCCGCTCTGATATAAACGACATCTCTCTGCTGGTGGTACACAACATCAGTTTGCCTCCTGGGCAGTTTGGTGGACCATATATAGAGGACTTCTTCACTGGCAAGCTAGACCCAAATGAACATCCATTTTTTGAAGTTATTCACAAAATGGGCGTTTCTGCACATTGCTTGATTAAAAGAAACGGCGAGGTTGTTCAATTTGTTTCTTTTCTTGATAGAGCATGGCATGCCGGTCAATCCAGTTTCGCGGGCAGGGAGCGTTGTAATGACTATTCCATTGGTATCGAGCTTGAAGGGACAGAATTTACTGCCTACACAGAAGCGCAATATCAATCACTTGCAGAGATCACTGAGGTGATTATGCAGTCTTATCCTCAAATCACCCCGCCACGAATTACCGGTCATCAATATATTGCGCCCTTGAGAAAAAGCGATCCTGGTCTAAGCTTTGATTGGGTGAAATATAGACTGCTTATACAGCGTTGATTTGTAGCGAAAGTGTAAATTCAAAAAAGCGAAATAAATAAGGCATACGATCAGGTATGCCTTTTTTTGATACCAGAAATATTAATGATTGTTAAAAGTTAACTACACTTTTACGCTCGTACATGCCGTTTTGGTGAATAAATAGACTGATAATTTTGTCATTTTCTGTATTTCTTTTCCAAAACTGCTAGCACGTCGACTTCCCATTTGTATGCTTTATGTAATTGGTCATACCAATTCTATTGCTGTTTTAACAGTCGATTGTTATCAGAGTGTTGGAAGTAAGCTCGTTCTATGATTTAGGTCAATTTTCGGCTGGACAGTGGCGTTTTAATTATGTTAATTTCTGCACCAACTTAAAATTGGTATTACCAATTACCTGCAAGAGTAGAAGAACAATAAATTATGGCTTATCAAAGGATTCGTCAGCCAAAACTCTCTGATGTTATAGAACAAGAGTTAGAAAGGTTGATAGTGGAAGGAACATTGTCTCCGGGGCAACAACTGCCTCCAGAGCGTGAACTGGCAAAACAGTTCGATGTGTCTCGTCCTTCAGTCCGAGAAGCCATTCAACGCTTGGAAGCGAAGCGTTTGTTGACTCGTCGCCAAGGTGGCGGAACATTCGTAAGTGAGAATATCTGGAAGAGCTTTTCAGATCCCTTGTTGAATTTGTTGTCTAGTCATTCTGAAACCCAGCTTGATGTGCTTGAGTCTCGTCATGCGATGGAAGGAATTTCAGCCTACTTTGCAGCTTTACGTGGTACCGAAGAAGATTTTGCGCGTATTCAAGGTTGCCTTGAGCGCATTAGCCAAGAGCAAGCAAACAACGATATCGAAGCTGAATCTGCGGAAGTGATGCAATTTTTGATCGCTTTGACAGAAGCCGCGCACAACGTGGTTCTGTTGCACATTGTTCGAAGCTTAGCGCCTTTGCTTGAGCAAAATATTCTACAAAATTTTAAATTACTACGTCGCCGCCCAGAAGCGGTCGAGAAAGTCAGTAAACACCGAGCCAATATCGTGGATGCGATTGTTTCTGGTCAGCCTGAAAAGGCGCGAGAAATGTCCCACTCGCACTTGGCTTACATCGAAGAAACATTGTTGGATTTGACTCGAGAAGAGTCTCGACGAGAGCGTTCTCTACGTCGAATTCAGCAGGGTAATGACTCGTAAGAGCGTTACTTAAATAAGTAGATCCAACCAACAGAAGGATAGATCGCCATGTCTGATATGAAGCATGACGTAGATGCACTGGAAACTCAAGAATGGCTACAAGCGCTTGAGTCAGTTGTACGTGAAGAAGGTCTAGAGCGTGCTCAATTCCTATTAGAGCAAGTTCTAGATAAAGCACGTCTAGACGGTGTTGATATGCCAACAGGTATCACAACTAACTACATCAACACGATTCCTGCAGACCAAGAACCAGCATACCCAGGTGACACAACACTTGAGCGTCGTATTCGCTCAATTATTCGTTGGAACGCTATCATGATCGTTCTACGTGCATCTAAGAAAGACCTAGAGCTAGGCGGCCACATGGCGTCTTTCCAGTCTTCTGCTGCGTTCTACGAGACATGTTTCAACCACTTCTTCCGTGCGCCAAACGAGAAGGATGGTGGCGACCTAGTTTACTACCAAGGTCACATTTCACCAGGTATCTACTCACGTGCATTCGTTGAAGGTCGTCTAACTGAAGAGCAGCTAGACAACTTCCGTCAAGAAGTAGACGGAAAAGGTATTCCTTCATACCCGCACCCTAAACTGATGCCTGAATTCTGGCAGTTCCCGACAGTATCGATGGGCCTAGGTCCAATCGCTTCTATCTACCAAGCTCGTTTCCTTAAGTACCTAGAAGGCCGTGGTCTTAAAGATACTTCAGAGCAGCGCGTTTACGCGTTCCTAGGTGACGGTGAGATGGATGAGCCAGAATCACGTGGTGCTATCTCTTTCGCTGCGCGTGAGAAACTAGACAACCTATGCTTCCTAATCAACTGTAACCTACAGCGTCTAGATGGCCCTGTAATGGGTAACGGTAAGATCATTCAAGAACTTGAAGGTCTGTTCAAAGGTGCTGGTTGGAACGTAGTGAAGGTAATCTGGGGTAACAACTGGGATTCACTACTAGCTAAAGATACGACTGGTAAGCTTCTACAGCTTATGAATGAAACGATCGACGGCGACTACCAAACATTCAAATCAAAAGATGGCGCGTACGTACGTGAGCACTTCTTTGGTAAGTACCCAGAGACAGCTGCACTTGTTGCTGACATGACTGATGACGAAATCTTCGCACTTAAGCGTGGTGGTCACGAGTCTTCTAAGCTATACGCGGCATACAAAAACGCGGCAGAAACTAAAGGTCGTCCAACAGTAATCCTAGCTAAGACTGTTAAAGGTTACGGCATGGGTGAAGCGGCTGAAGGTAAGAACATCGCGCACCAAGTTAAGAAGATGGACATGACTCACGTACTACACCTACGTGACCGTCTAGGTCTTCAAGACATCCTAACTGACGAAGCAGTGAAAGAACTTCCGTACCTGAAACTTGAAGAAGGTTCAAAAGAGTACGAATACCTACACGCTCGTCGTAAAGCGCTACACGGCTACACGCCACAGCGTCTACCAAAATTCACTCAAGAATTCATCGTTCCTGAGCTAGAAGAATTCAAGCCACTACTAGAAGAACAGAAGCGTGATATCTCTTCTACTATGGCATTCGTACGTGCACTAAACGTTCTACTTAAGAACAAGAACATTGGTAAGAACATCGTTCCTATCATTGCTGACGAAGCACGTACATTCGGTATGGAAGGTCTGTTCCGTCAAATCGGTATCTACAACCCGCACGGTCAAACTTACACACCAGAAGACCGTGGCGTTGTTTCTTACTACAAAGAAGCGACTTCAGGTCAGGTTCTACAAGAAGGTATCAACGAGCTAGGTGCTATGTCTTCATGGGTTGCTGCTGCGACTTCATACTCGACAAACGACCTACCAATGATCCCGTTCTACATCTACTACTCAATGTTCGGCTTCCAACGTGTTGGCGACATGGCGTGGATGGCTGGTGACCAACAAGCACGTGGTTTCCTACTAGGTGCAACTGCGGGTCGTACAACGTTGAACGGTGAAGGTCTACAGCACGAAGACGGCCACTCGCACATTTTGGCGGGTACGGTTCCTAACTGTATTTCTTACGACCCAACATTCGCGTACGAAGTAGCAGTAATCATGCAAGACGGTATCCGTCGCATGTACGGTCCAGAACAAGAAAACGTGTTCTACTACCTAACGCTAATGAACGAAAACTACGCAATGCCAGCAATGCCAGAAGGCGCTGAAGAAGGCATCCGTAAAGGTATCTACAAGCTAGAAACTTACACGGGCGACAAAGCGAAAGTTCAGCTAATGAGCTCTGGTACTATCATGAATGAAGTACGTAAAGCAGCTCAAATCCTAAGCGAAGATTACGGTGTTGCTTCTGATGTTTACTCTGTAACGTCATTCAACGAACTAACTCGCGATGGCCAAGATGCAGAGCGTTTCAACATGCTTCACCCAGAAGCGGAAGCGAAAGTACCTTACATCCAAACAGTAATGGGTACTGAACCTGCTATCGCAGCAACTGACTACATGAAGAACTACGCAGAGCAGGTTCGTGCATACATTCCTGCTGAGTCTTTCAAAGTTCTTGGTACTGATGGCTTCGGTCGTTCAGACAGCCGTGAAAACCTACGTCGTCACTTCGAAGTGAACGCAGGTTACGTAGTAGTAGCAGCGCTAACTGAACTAGCGAAACGTGGCGAAGTTGAGAAATCTGTAGTTGCAGAAGCAATTAAGAAATTCGACATCGACACAGAGAAAACAAACCCGCTATACGCTTAATTAAGAAGGTAGATAAGAAATGGCAATCGAAATTAATGTACCAGACATCGGTGCGGATGAGGTTGAAGTTACTGAGATTCTTGTAAGCGTTGGCGACAAGGTTGAAGAAGAGCAATCTCTGATCACAGTTGAAGGCGATAAAGCTTCTATGGAAGTTCCTGCTTCTCAAGCGGGTATCGTTAAAGAAATCAAAGTTGCAGAAGGCGACAAGGTTTCTACTGGTTCTCTAATCATGATTTTCGAAGCCGAGGGTGCAGCTGACGCTGCACCTGCTCCTGCGGCAGAAGCAGCTCCAGCAGCAGCTCCAGCTCCAGCAGCAGCGGCAGAACTAAAAGAAGTTCACGTACCAGACATCGGTGGTGATGAAGTAGAAGTTACTGAAATCATGGTTGCCGTTGGCGACAGCATCGAAGAAGAGCAATCTCTTCTAACTGTTGAAGGCGACAAAGCTTCTATGGAAGTTCCAGCGCCATTCGCAGGTACTCTAAAAGAGATCAAAGTTGCAGCAGGCGATAAAGTATCGACTGGCTCACTTATCATGGTATTCGAAACCGCAGGTTCAGGCGCTCCAGCAGCACCAGCGGCAGCTGAAGCTCCTGCGGCAGCAGCTCCAGCAGCGTCTGCGGCAAAAGAAGTGAACGTACCAGATATCGGCGGCGACGAAGTTGAAGTTACTGAGATCATGGTTGCGGTTGGCGACACAGTGGAAGAAGAGCAATCTCTAATCACTGTTGAAGGTGACAAAGCTTCTATGGAAGTTCCTGCACCATTCGCTGGCACAGTTAAAGAAATCAAGATTGCAGCTGGCGACAAAGTGTCTACTGGCTCACTAATCATGGTATTCGAAGTGGCGGGCGCAGCACCTGCTCCTGCAGCAGCTCCAGCTCAAGCGGCAGCACCTGCAGCTCCAGCTCCTAAAGCAGAAGCTCCAGCGGCAGCAGCTCCAGCAGCGACTGGCGATTTCAAAGAAAACGATGAGTACGCTCACGCGTCTCCAGTTGTTCGTCGTCTAGCGCGTGAATTTGGCGTTAATCTTTCTAAGGTTAAAGGTTCTGGTCGTAAGAGCCGTATCCTAAAAGAAGACGTTCAAGCTTACGTGAAAGATGCACTTAAGCGTCTTGAGTCTGGCGCAGGTGCAGCAGCATCTGGCAAAGGCGACGGCGCGGCTCTTGGTCTACTACCATGGCCAAAAGTGGACTTCAGCAAGTTTGGTGAGACAGAAGTTCAACCGCTATCTCGCATTAAGAAGATCTCTGGCGCAAACCTACACCGTAACTGGGTAATGATCCCGCACGTTACACAGTGGGATAACGCAGACATCACGGCTCTTGAAGCATTCCGTAAAGAGCAAAACGCGATTGAAGCGAAGAAAGACACTGGCATGAAGATCACACCACTTGTGTTCATCATGAAAGCGGTAGCTAAAGCGCTTGAAGCGTTCCCAGCGTTCAACTCTTCTCTATCAGAAGACGGTGAGAGCCTAATTCTGAAGAAATACGTGAATGTTGGTATCGCGGTAGATACACCAAACGGTCTAGTTGTTCCTGTATTTAAAGACGTGAACAAGAAAGGCATCTACGAGCTATCTGAAGAGCTAATGGCGGTTTCTAAGAAAGCACGTGCTGGTAAGCTAACTGCGGCTGACATGCAAGGTGGCTGTTTCACTATCTCTAGCCTAGGCGGTATCGGCGGTACAGCGTTTACTCCAATCGTAAACGCACCAGAAGTTGGTATCCTAGGTGTGTCTAAGTCAGAAATGAAACCGGTATGGAACGGTAAAGAGTTCGAACCGCGTCTACAACTTCCACTGTCTCTATCATACGACCACCGTGTGATCGATGGTGCTGAAGGTGCGCGCTTCATCACTTACCTAAACTCATGTCTATCTGACATTCGTCGTCTAGTTCTGTAATAGAAATTAGATGAATGAGAGGCGGCAACTTAGCCGCCTCTGCTAATCATAATTACCGACAATTTGGTTATCAGCCTTGCTTCGTTCAGGGTTTTCACAATCGAATTGTTGTCTAGCTCACAGGCTAAATTGATTTACTTTTCACACCATTAACATCTCTGTAAACTGTTAGCGGTCTGAAAATAACTGTTTAAAACAAATCTCTCTTAAACATAAAAAATCGATACCCACTCAGCCTGTTAGGGATAATGACTACAAGAGGTCAAAATGAGCAAAGAAATTAAAGCCCAAGTTGTTGTACTTGGTTCTGGTCCTGCTGGTTACTCCGCTGCATTCCGTTGTGCGGACTTAGGTCTTGAAACTGTACTAGTTGAACGTTACAGCACGCTTGGCGGTGTATGTCTGAACGTGGGTTGTATCCCATCTAAAGCACTGCTTCACGTTTCTAAAGTAATTGAAGAAGCGAAAGCGATGGCTGACCACGGCGTTGTGTTCGGTGAGCCTCAAACAGACATCAGCAAAATCCGCATCTGGAAAGAAAAAGTTGTTAACCAACTAACTGGCGGCCTAAGCGGTATGGCTAAGATGCGTAACGTAACAGTAGTTAACGGTTACGGTAAGTTCACTGGCCCTAACTCTATCCTTGTAGAAGGCGAAGGTGAGCCAACAGTTGTTAACTTTGACAACGCAATCGTTGCGGCTGGTTCTCGTCCAATCAAACTGCCATTTATCCCGCATGAAGACCCACGTATTTGGGACTCTACTGACGCTCTAGAACTAAAAGAAGTGCCAGAAAAACTGCTTATCATGGGCGGTGGTATCATCGGTCTAGAAATGGGTACGGTTTACCACTCTCTAGGTTCTAAAGTTGAAGTTGTTGAAATGTTTGACCAGGTAATTCCTGCAGCAGACAAAGATATCGTGAAAGTATTTACTAAGCGTATCAAAGACAAGTTCAAGCTAATGCTAGAAACGAAAGTAACAGCAGTTGAAGCAAAAGAAGACGGTATCTACGTTTCAATGGAAGGCAAGAAAGCGCCAGCTGAAGCTGAGCGTTACGATGCGGTTCTAGTTGCTATCGGTCGTGTACCAAATGGTAAGCTAATCGACGGTGAAAAAGCGGGTCTAGAAATTGACGAGCGCGGCTTCATCAACGTTGATAAGCAAATGCGTACTAACGTTCCTCACATCTTCGCGATCGGTGATATCGTTGGTCAACCAATGCTTGCTCACAAAGGTGTGCATGAAGGTCACGTAGCTGCTGAAGTTATCTCTGGTAAGAAGCACTACTTTGACCCTAAAGTTATCCCTTCAATTGCGTACACTGAGCCAGAAGTGGCTTGGGTTGGTAAGACTGAAAAAGAAGCGAAAGAAGAAGGCATCAAGTACGAAGTAGCAACATTCCCATGGGCAGCATCAGGTCGTGCAATCGCATCTGACTGTGCAGACGGTATGACTAAGCTAATCTTCGACAAAGAAACTCACCGCGTAATCGGTGGTGCTATCGTTGGTACTAACGGTGGTGAACTACTTGGTGAAATCGGCCTTGCAATTGAGATGGGCTGTGATGCAGAAGATATCGCTCTGACTATCCACGCTCACCCAACTCTACACGAGTCTGTAGGTCTAGCTGCTGAAGTATTTGAAGGTTCAATCACTGACCTGCCAAACAAAAAAGCAGTTAAGAAGAAGTAAGCTTTTTCTGACTGAATGATAGAAGCCGCTGCATTGCAGCGGTTTTTTTATGCTTGTTACATAGGAATATAAATGTGTGCTTAGCTGACAGCAGACAATAAAAAGCCCACCAAACGGTGGGCTGACATATATTACTAGTTAAGCTTTAGTGTTCACGGTTGTAAATGCAAAGCATATCTAAGTATGAATTCACTAGATGTTTCAGTTCCGCTTCACCTTTAGCGCGGTTCGCTTGGACAAACAGTGAGTAACAAATACCGTGGAACAGGTTTGCCAAGTGTTCTGAATCGTGCTGGTCACACACCTCACCGCGTTCAATTGCTTTAATGAACATGTTTTGTACCAGCAACTGGTTAGTACGGTTAGTTGAAACAAACAATGGCCATACTTCATCACGTGTTGAAGCACTCCACTCGAACCATACTTTTAGCCAGTGACAGTCTTGGCTGACAAGCTCGATCATCGCATTAGTAATATTGGCGATGTTTTCACGTGCATGTAAGTCTAGGTCTATGTTATCCGATAGGAAGTTTGAGAACTGACGTACGACGTGATTGAGAACTTCATCCACCAAGTCTTCGCGTGTAGGGAAGTAGTTAAAAACAGTCGCTACAGAAACTTGAGCAATTTCTGCGATATCTGCGTGACCACCACGACCGATGCCGCGGCGCGCAAATACTTCCAATGCGATTTCCATTAACTGTTGCTTACGCTTAATTGGAGAAAGCCTAGTTCTAGGTCTCTTTGCAATTGAGTCCATATCCATTTTCCTTGCCATTTGAGTTGATATTGGGGGTAACCCCCCTAATTGATTATTTTAATAGTTGCTTAAAGCAGTGATGAGTGTAATGGTGCATATGCACAAGGTCAACATCTGTAGAACAATTTATATACAGTAATGTCATTATTATTGATAAATTTAGCTATGAACTTTATAAAACTAAGACCTTCTTCCAAGATTTTTTGGCAACAGGATGCGACTTTCAACCCAATGAACGTGGTGATACACTACACGCCGTAAGATTAGGTGATCGTTTGCGTGCGACTTACCTCAACCCACAAATTTAGATTGAGCACAGTATGAAACATACAATAGAAGTCATGATTTCTGAGCAAGAAGTTCAGGAGCGAGTTCGTGAATTAGGCAAACAAATTACAGAGCGTTATCAAGGTAGTGAAGATCTTGTGTTGGTAGGCTTATTGCGAGGCTCATTTGTATTTATGGCAGACTTGGCACGTGCTATCGAACTGACTCACCAAGTTGATTTTATGACTGCGTCAAGCTACGGCAATACGATGGAAAGCTCACGTGACGTTCGTATCTTGAAAGATTTGGATGATGACATCAAAGGTAAAGATATTCTGCTTGTTGAAGACATCATTGACACTGGTAACACACTAAATAAAATCCGTGAGATTCTTTCGCTACGTGAGCCGAAGTCTATCGCGATTTGTACGCTCCTAGATAAACCATCTCGTCGTGAAGTGAATGTTCCTGTGGATTGGATTGGTTTCGAAATCCCAGATGAGTTTGTCGTTGGGGTGGGTATTGATTACGCGCAGAAATACCGCCACTTACCATACATCGGTAAAGTTGTACCTCAAGAATAATCATTGAGAGCAGCATTAAAAATATAAAAAAAACGCCCATCTAAGATGGGCGTTTTTTGTTCAACTTTTAGATATGACTTAGCGACAAAGCAGCTTGTTATCTGTATTTAGAATCGTCGAAAGAGCTTTCTGGTAAGACGCTTCTACGGTTTCCTTAGAGTTAGAACGAATGCCTAAGTACTCTAAGCGACCATCTTCAATTCCGTATACCACACCATGAATTTCAACATCTTGCCCACGCTCCCAAGCGTTTTGCAGGATGGTTGAGTTACCCAAGTTGTACACTTGCTCTGCAACATTAAGCTCGCCTAGTTTATCCGCTCGATCTTGTTGCGGCATTTGATCTAGGTAAGTGCGGTGTTTGAAATAGATATCTCTGATATGTAACAGCCAATTATTAATAAGACCTAGCTTAGGGTTATCAATGGCTGCGTTTACGCCACCACATCCATAGTGTCCACAGACAATGATGTGTTTAACCTTAAGAACGTCTACAGCGTACTGGACGACCGATAGACAGTTGAGATCAGTATGGATAACTTGGTTTGCAACATTCCGATGAACAAAGAGTTCACCTGAGTATAGCCCGGTTAGTCGCTCGGCAGGAACGCGGCTATCAGAGCAGCCAATCCAAAGAAAATCAGGCTTTTGCCCCTCAGCGAGTTTTGCGAAGTATTCAGGTCGATCAGATTTGATCTCTTGAGACCATTTCGAATTGTTTTCAAATAACTGTTTTATTTCCGGCATTTTGCAAACTACTTCCCTTAAAAGACAAAATCGCTGCCGCTGTTTGTGTGCACATGCAAGCGATCAGTGTTGTAACTATACACAATGTTACAATTTCGATCTCGTTAAATATTCGTCAGATAGGACTCATCTGACTAGTTTTCATTAAGAAAAAAGTAAAATCTGGTGAAACTATTTGTGGTGTGAATTTAGCCTTAATCTATTTATGGTTTAAATTTTCGCCTAGCTCGTTAAAGTAGTGATATTTTACTTTTTAAAATTGAATGCAGGGAAAATCAGCAGTGTTCGGTAGTCGTTTTGAAGATATCAATTTCAAAGGGGATGTATTTGGCGGGGTAACCACAGCGATTATCTCTCTCCCTCTGGCGTTAGCGTTTGGTGTTGCATCCGGAGCCGGTGCTGAGGCCGGCCTTTGGGGGGCAATAATGGTCGGTTTGTTTGCCTCGTTATTTGGTGGTTCTAATACGTTAATATCAGAACCGACAGGGCCAATGACGGTAATCATGACCGCAGTATTAACCAGTATGATGGCGAAATACCCAGAAACGGGCATGGCTATGACTTTCACGGTTGTCATGATGGCTGGCGCGTTCCAAATCCTATTGGGGACGTTAAAACTGGGTAAATACGTTACCTTGATGCCTTACAGCGTTATTTCCGGGTTTATGTCTGGCATTGGTGTGATTCTTATCATTCTACAGTTATCGCCTTTGATGGGGCATGCTGCGCCTTCAGGGGGAGTACTCGGAACGTTATCTGCTTTGCCGGAGACCATTTCTAACCTTAAGTTCAGTGAGTTGTTTTTGGGACTACTGACTTTGGGGATTCTTTTTTTCTTCCCTAAGCAATATCGTAAATACGTTCCTGCACAGCTCGTGGCATTGGTCGCGGTGACTTTATTGTCTGTGATTCTCTTTGATACAGAAGATATTCGTCGTATCGGTGAAATTCCTGCTGGGTTACCTTCTCTCGTCGCCCCTTATATTGACACAGATATGTTTGTCGAGATGGTCATTGATGCATTAGTGCTAGGCACATTAGGTTGTATTGATACTTTGTTAACGGCGGTTATCGGTGACTCATTAACTCGTAAAGAACACGACTCAGATAAAGAGCTGCGAGGTCAAGGGTTAGCTAACATGATCTCAGGCTTGTTTGGTGCGCTGCCGGGGGCGGGGGCTACCATGGGGACGGTAACGAATATCCAAGTTGGGGCTCGTTCGCCATTATCTGGTGTGATTCGTGCACTAATGTTGGCGTTGGTTGTACTGGTTGCTGGCGGGTTAACAGAGCCAATCCCGATGGCTGTGTTAGCAGGCATTGCGGTGTATGTTGGCTTTAACATCCTAGACTGGAGCTTTATTCAGAGGGCACATAAGGTAAGCTTTTCCGGAATGGCGGTGATGTATGGCGTTATGTTGCTTACAGTATTCGTTGATCTTATCGTTGCGGTGGGTTTAGGCGTCTTTATCTCGAACATTATCATCATCGAGCGTTTGAGCCGAGAGCAGGCGCGACAAGTAAAAGCGATCAGCGACGCGGATGAAGATGATGTGCCGCTGACTGACAGCGAGCGTGGTTTGTTGGATCGTGCTAATGGTAAAGTGCTGTTCTTTTATCTTTCCGGTCCGATGATCTTTAGTGTTTCTAAAGCCATTTCACGTCAGCACTCTAGTATTTCGGACTATGACGTGATGATTCTCGATCTTACGGATGTACCAATGATTGATGTGACCGTCGGTTTGGCGTTAGAGAATGCGATTAAGGATGCTCTCGATGCCAATTGTGCCGTGTATTTATTATGCCCGAATGAGCGAACACGAGAACAGCTAGAGAAATTCCATGTGATTGACCTTGTGCCTGATGAAAATATGTACCAATTCCGTTACGAAGCATTGAATGCGGCGGTGGCACATGTTGAGGCAGACCAGTATCAGCGCATAACGGCGTAATCATTCTGACAGTTAAAAACGCAACAGTGTCCTGTTGCGTTTTTTTATGCTCTATTTTGTCTTACTCAGAGATAACCTTTACGAGGTAAGGGTTATATTTCCAATATTATCGAAAGGTTTATTTGTAATCATCGTTATTCAACGATAAACTGATGGACCTCCAATACGATACCCAAGGCGATTTTGTAGTAAACCGCTGCTAAATATGAGTCGGTATTAGTAATCACAAACAAACGGCAATCAAGACCTTATGTACGCATTAGAAATTGAACAACTGCGCAAGACGTATGCAGGTGGCTTTGAGGCGTTAAAAGGTATAAGTCTCCAAGTGAAAAAGGGTGACTTCTACGCGCTTCTGGGTCCCAATGGTGCAGGAAAATCGACCACGATTGGCATCATCTCCTCCTTAGTGAATAAAACCTCCGGAACGACGAAAGTTTTCGGTTATGACATTGATACCGACCTCGAATTGGCCAAGCAGAATTTAGGCTTGGTGCCACAAGAGTTCAACTTCAACCAGTTTGAAACCGTTGAGCAAATTGTGATGCAGCAAGCTGGCTATTACGGTGTGTCTAAAGTGTTAGCCAAAGAAAGAGCAGAAAAATACCTGAAAAAATTGGATTTATGGGAAAAACGCCAAGAGCGTGCTCGTAACCTATCCGGTGGGATGAAGCGTCGTTTAATGATCGCAAGAGCTTTGATGCACGAGCCGCAATTACTCATTTTAGATGAACCAACGGCTGGAGTGGATATTGAACTACGCCGCTCAATGTGGGGGTTTCTGAAAGAGATCAACCAAGAGCAAGGAATTACGATTATTTTAACGACACACTACCTAGAAGAAGCGGAGATGCTGTGTCGAAATATCGGCATTATTAATCGTGGTGAGCTGATTGAAAATACCACCATGAAGGCGTTACTAGGTAAGCTAAGCGTCGAGACATTTATCTTGGATATTGAGTCAGAAGTCGAGGTGCCTGAGCTTGAAGGTGTTAATCGACAAAGTATTGTTGATGGCTCTTTAGAGATAGAACTAGATAAAAGCCAAGGATTGAATTCGGTATTCAGTCAGTTAACAGAGCATGGCATTAAAGTTCTCTCAATGCGTAACAAAGCCAACCGACTTGAAGAGTTGTTTGTCAGCATTGTAAGAGAGGGGAGTAATTAAATGTACGGTTTATATTGGACGGCATTTCGCAGCTTGCTGAGCAAAGAAGTCACTCGTTTTACACGTATTTGGGTGCAAACCTTAGTGCCGCCAGCCATTACGATGACGTTGTACTTCATCATTTTCGGCAATCTTATTGGCTCTCGAATTGGTGAGATGAGCGGCTTTAGTTACATGGAGTACATTGTTCCAGGTTTGATCATGATGTCGGTGATCACTAACTCATACTCGAACGTGGCGTCGTCATTCTTTAGTGCAAAGCTACAGAAGAATATTGAAGAACTGCTGGTGGCACCGGTACCAAACTATGTGATTATTGCTGGCTATGTGATGGGCGGCGTGACTCGAGGTTTGTTGGTCGGTGCAATTGTTACTTGTGTGTCACTTTTGTTCGTTGATTTGCAAGTGGAGCACTGGGGCATTATTGTCGCGACTGTCTTCATGACGTCGGTTGTATTTGCTCTCGGTGGCTTGATCAATGCGGTTTACGCAAAAACGTTTGATGATATTTCGATCATCCCTACGTTTGTATTGACTCCTTTAACTTACTTGGGAGGAGTCTTTTATTCGATCAGTCTGCTGCCTGAATTTTGGCAAGGCGTTTCTAAGATCAACCCAATCGTCTACATGGTGAATGCGTTCCGCTACGGCTTTTTAGGTGTCTCGGATGTGGGCATTGTCACTTCATTTAGTGTACTTGCAGTGTTTGTTGTTGCACTGTATGCCATTGCGCATTATCTAGTAACCAAAGGGATTGGGCTAAGAAGCTAAGCCATTCTCATAAAGCAAAGAGCGGCGATTCACGCTGCTCTTTCGCGTGCATAACAATACATACCCATACAATTTTTCGGTTTTTATCATGGTAGGTTTCAATCATTTGTAATAAATGAGTGATCCTATGAATATTGTCCCGCCGCCGCCTTTCTCCTATCAGTTACTTAAGCCCAAATATTGGTCTGTATGGTTGGCATTTGGATCTTTAGCGATTCTTGTTAATGTACTGCCATACGTAGTATTGCGAATCTTAGGTAGAAGCATCGGCTGTATTGCGATGCATGTAATGAAGCGCCGACACAAGATCGCTCTGCGTAATCTCCAGCTGTGTTTCCCTGATTTTACGGATTGGCAATGTAAGGACGTAGTACGAAAAAACTTTCAATATACTGGAATGGCGATCATCGAAACCGGTATCGCTTGGTTTTGGCCAGATTGGCGGATACGTCGGATAACCTCTATTGTTGGAAAAGATCGTTTACTCGCTGAGGAAAAGAATGGACGTGGTGTGTTGGTGGTGTGCAGTCACCATTTAAACTTGGAGATAACCGCTCGTATTTTTAGCCAGTTTGCCCAAGGTTATGGCGTTTATCGCCCAAATTCGAATCCTGCTTATGAGTTTATTCAACATCGAGGTCGAACTCGTTTTGGACATCAAATGATTGATCGAAAAGACGTGAAATCAATGCTCAAAGTTCTGAAGAATGGTCATCGACTTTGGTATTTGCCCGACCATGATTATGGCGTTAGCCATTCTGTTTTTGCGCCGTTTTTTGCTGTTGAACAAGCGGCGAGTACCGTCGGGTCTAGTGTTCTCATTGATGCAACAAAGTGCGCGGTTATATCTGGCGTTACAGTGAGTAAAAATCACCATTACACGCTGTACATTGGAAAAGACATTAGCGAGCGTTTCGAGAGACGTAATGCGGTTAAAGCGGCAAGCATCTTGAACCAAGAGCTTGAGAAAATGATAAAACGTGATATTCCAGCGTGGATGTGGCTGCACAAGCGGTTTAAAACTCGCCCTGAAGGGTTAGATTGCGTCTATACGTAGAGTATAAAAAAGGTCGACTAAGAGTCGACCTTTTTACTTTTATGACTCAGAGCTTACTCTGCGCTCTCTGAGTTTGTATTGTTAGATTCAGCTTCTTCCTTCGCTTCGACAACCATATCTACCGTTTGGTTATCGATAAGACGAGCTTTGCCTAGGAACGCAGACATCAGAATGACAGCTTGTGTCGTTTCTGGTGTGATCACTTGTAATGTACGAGCATCACGAATGAAGATCTCATCAGGGTGCAGACCTGCAGCTCGAAGTTGGTCGCTTGCATCTTCGATGATCGATGCGTAGTCATCGCGGCCACCGCGAATGGCACTACTGATCCAACGCATTGTACGAGCAAGTACAGGAGCACGTTGACGCTCGTCCAGCGTAAGCAAGCCATTGCGTGAACTCATTGCTAAACCGTCCATTTCACGTACGGTTGGTACTCCGATGATTTCAATGTCCATTGCTAGGTCATCAACCATCTTGCGGATAACAGCAAGTTGTTGGAAGTCCTTCTCGCCGAAGCACGCGACATCCGGTTGTACGATGTTAAACAGCTTATTCACAATCGTCGTCACGCCACGGAAATGACCTGGTCGAGACGTGCCTTCGAGAATTGTTGATAGGCCAGGGACATCAACGAAGGTTTGCTTATCCAGACCTTCTGGGTAGATAACTTCTGGTGTTGGCGTAAATACCACATCGACCCCTTCAGAGGTTAACTTGCTTAAGTCTTCCTCTAGCGTACGCGGGTAATTATTTAAATCGTCTGCACGATCAAACTGCATCGGATTAACAAAGATGCTTACGACAACGATATCAGCGTATTCGCGTGCTTTACGCACTAAGGTTAAGTGGCCTTCGTGAAGGTTGCCCATGGTAGGGACAAACGCCACTTTACGACCTTCACGTTTAAAGGTTTTAAGGTGTTCACGAACTGCTGAGATTTCCGCAAAAGTTTGCATGCATTTATCCTCTAGGCAATGGTATGAGCGTCGTCTGGGAATACACCGTTGGCTACATCTTCAATGTATTTAGTAACGGCTTTGCGCATATCACCTGTTTCAGCAAGAAAGTTTTTGGAGAATTTCGGCATGTAGTTGGCAGAAATACCAAACATATCATGCATTACGAGAATTTGACCATCTGTTACGTTACCAGCACCAATACCGATAACAGGAACGTCAAGCACTTGCGTAATACGTTCAGCAAGCTCAGCTGGTACGCATTCTAGTAAGACGATTTGAGCGCCTGCTTCTTGTAGCGCTAATGCGTCTTTTACCATGCGGTCTGCTTTTTCTTGATCGCGACCTTGGATTTTGTAACCACCAAAAATATTAACAGCTTGAGGAGTTAAACCAAGATGAGCACAAACTGGAACTGATCGTTCAGTGAGCATTTTCACCGTGTCGACAAGCCAGTCACCACCTTCAATTTTTACCATATTGGCACCAGCACGCATCAGTTTAGCCGCATTTTCGCAAGCTTGCTCTGGCGTGGTGTAGCTCATGAATGGCATGTCTGCCATCAACAAACAATTTGGGCTACCAGCGCGTACGCAACGAGTATGGTAAGCGATATCATCGACCGTTACTGGCAGAGTATCGTTGTGACCTTGCAAAACCATACCTAGAGAATCACCAACAAGAAGTACTGGCATTTCTTGGCTTTCAAACAGTTGGGCAAAGCTCGCATCATAAGCGGTTGAAGTAGCAAATTTACGACCTTCTTGCTTCCACTTGATTAGGTCGTTGATGGTCATTTTTTTCATGGTTTTATCCTTACTAGGAGTTGGCTATGACTGCCAGATACTGAGGCCGTTTCTATCTACTTGTTCCAGTAGTTCAGAGACCTCGGTCCCATCAGGGAGTTGTAAACTTGGTGCAATTTCCGCAAGAGGGTAGAGTACGAATTCACGTTCTTTCATTCCATAATGAGGAACGATCAGCCTCTCGGAATTAATCACCTCATTGCCATAAAGCACAATGTCGAGGTCCAAGGTTCTTGGTCCCCAGCGTTCGTCTTTACGGACACGCCCTTGTTCTTGCTCTATAGCTTGTGTGCAATTGAGCAATTCAATAGGCGTCAAACTGGTGTTAATAGACACAACCGCATTGATGTAATCCGGTTGGTTTTGTGGCCCCATTGGCGTGCTGCTGTATAGCGAAGAAGCTTGAACAAACTCTGATTTAGGCAGCGTTTTTAATGCTTCAATCGCTTGCTTCGCTTGGCTGACAGGATCAGCCAAGTTACTGCCTACCGCAATGTACGCTGTAATCATGATTTGGGCTTACTCTTTTTCTTGCGATAAGTTTTACGGCGGCGCTGGCCTGTTTTCGGTGATTGACCGTCTAAGTCGGCAGCCATTGCTTGACGCATTTCTCGGCCTGCATTTTGAAAAGTTTCCCACCACTTGGCAAGCTTCTGAGTGTCACCACCTTCAATTTCACCGCGCATTTCAAGAAAATCAAAGCCAGCTCTAAATTTATTGAGCTCCATAAGACGGAATGCACGTTTACCGTTACGTCGTGGAAGACGAAGCTGTAACTGCCAAATCTCGCGAATGGTTGCGGTGTGGCGTCTTGGAATGGCAATTGTGCGAACTTGCTCGTCAAGAATGATGTTGCTCGCTTCCATAATGGCGTCGTAATGGCCTAAGTTGCGCTCTTCCATCAGTTCATCGGCTTTCGCACACAGTGGGTACCACAGCATTGCAGCAAACATAAATGCTGGATTGATGCGTTTCCCATCTTCGATGCGCATGTCGG
This sequence comes from Vibrio sp. Vb2960, assembly GCF_033337665.1. Classification (NCBI taxonomy): domain Bacteria; kingdom Pseudomonadati; phylum Pseudomonadota; class Gammaproteobacteria; order Vibrionales; family Vibrionaceae; genus Vibrio; species Vibrio sp. Vb2960. Next base: position 43,611 of record NZ_JAWORD010000010.1, read on the forward strand.
TAGAATCTAGGACAAGATCCAACATCTGCTCAGTGTGAGAGGAGTAATCTTCTGTAAAGTGCGCTGCAATCGTCGGGAATAGTTGCTGGAATAGGTTGTACTCACGCAGTAGGTGGTAGGTTTCTAAGCCATGACCGGATTGCAATAATTTGAGTGACTCTTCAAAAAGACGCGCTGACGGAATGTCACCGAGCAACGGTGCCATGTGTTCGATTGGCGCTGCGGTGTCTTCTTCAATATCAAAGTCTAGTTTTACCGCGAAACGAACCGCACGCAGCATGCGCACAGGGTCTTCACGGTAGCGTGTTTCTGGATCACCAATCAGTCGAATTAGGCGATCTTCTAAATCTTCAATACCACGTGCGTAGTCGTGAATCGAGTAATCTGCGATGTTGTAGTACATCGAGTTAATCGTGAAATCACGGCGCTCAGCATCTTCATCGATGGTGCCGTAGACGTTGTCACGCAGCAGCATACCCTCTTTTGATTGCTGAGAAATGCTCTTATTCTTTTGCTCTTGGTGGTGACCACGGAATGTCGCAACCTCAATGATGTCTCGGCCAAACATAATATGAGCCAAGCGGAAGCGGCGACCAATCAAACGGCAGTTACGAAATAGCTGTTTGATCTGTTCCGGCGTTGCGTTGGTCGCAATGTCAAAATCTTTTGGTTTTTGTCCAAGCAGTAAGTCTCGAACCCCGCCACCCACAAGAAAAGCATCGAAACCAGCACCATTTAGGCGGTACAGTACCTTCAGCGCATTATCACTGATCTGCTTACGCGAAATGTTGTGCTCTTCACGAGTTATTACATTGAGAGCGAGCTCTGGAATTGTGGCAGGTTCGCTTGGTGTATAGTCGTTTGTATTCATGTGCATCTGGCAATAACTGGGTTTAATCCAATCTTGCTTTGGTTAGTTTTATACGCCTCTAGGGCCTAATTTGCGGCTAATGATAGCCTACACAATGCCATTTGAGAATCACGGTGTGATCTCGATCTCTGCTGGAAGCTGTTCCAAGCGCCAGTTTTCGCAGCCCCAACGAAGAATATCTTCTATGTTGGCCGCCCTTACGGTTTCAGGTATCTCGAAACCTAAAAATGTCATGGCGCGCAATAGAGTAGGTTTTGGTGTATCTATATCAATAGCCGTCGCGTGATTTTGTTTCGACAATTTATTGCCGTTGTTGTCCATCGCCAATGGTAAATGCAAGTAGCTAACTTCAGGCTGACCAAGTATTTGGTACAGGCTAATTTGACGCCCTGTCGGCTCGATTAAGTCTGCACCTCGCACGACTTCTGTGACGCCTTGGTCGATGTCGTCCAATACTACCGCAAGATTATAAGCAAATAATCCATCTCGACGTTTAATAATGAAATCTTCATTAACGAGCTGCTCTGGAATAGTAATGGTTCCCCGCTTTTGGTCGAGGAAATGAGCGACAGGCTTGGTCATTTTTAGGCGAATCGCGCCGTCTTTCAAGTTTTTATCGCGGCAAGTGCCAGGATAAAAACCGCCATGCTCTTTAATTTGCTTACGAGTACATTGGCAATAATAGGCTTCTCCATTTTCGAGCCATTTGTTTATTTGAGCTTGGTAAAGGTCGTGACGTTCGCTCTGGTATACCACTTCTCCATCCCAATGCAGCTGATAGGCCTTGAGTGCCTCTAGGATAAGTTGCGCTGCACCTGGCATTTCTCTTGGTGGGTCTAAGTCCTCAATACGTACTAACCAAGCTCCGTTTTGTGCTTTCGCTTGAAAATAACTGCCAAGAGCGGCAATCAGTGAACCAAAATGCAGTGGACCAGAAGGAGATGGGGCGAATCGACCTACATAGCGTGTCATGCGTGTATCTCGAATTTAGTAAACAAATAGGGTGCGAAGATAGCCAAAACAAAAAGGGAGCCTGAGCTCCCTTCAACAATCATAATGCTGGGTGATTAACCTTGCATTTGCTTCTCTTTGATTTCTGCAAGTGTTTTACAGTCAATACAAAGGTCAGCGGTTGGACGTGCTTCAAGACGGCGAACGCCAATCTCTACGCCACAAGACTCACAGAAGCCAAAATCGTCTTCTTTGATTTTATCCAAAGTCTTTTCAATCTTCTTGATCAAACGGCGTTCGCGGTCACGGTTACGCAGTTCTAGGCTGAACTCTTCCTCTTGAGAGGCGCGGTCAACTGGATCTGGGAAGTTTGCTGCTTCGTCCTGCATGTGGTGAACAGTACGATCCACTTCAGCTCTTAGCTGGTCGCGCCAAGCTGTTAAGATTTTCGTAAAGTGTTCAACCTGCTCTGGTGACATGTACTCTTCACCAGGTTTTTCCTGATATGGCTCCACGCCGGCAATGGCTAGGATGCCTATCGTTTTCTTCTTTGATTCTGGCATACAGCATCTCCTACTTACACCTAGTCAACTGCTACGCAGTCAATTTAAGGCGGGTATCTATAGCAAAAAGAGGCGGTGCAAGCAAATACTGAATCGCAAAGTTATCGTCAATGTGAAGACGACATCATTTTTTCTCTTAATTGATAAAATCAATAGCGGAAATCAGCTTCATTCCAGTATCGCTCAGTTCAGCTTTGTAGCAGAGAACTTCCACTCCAGCGTCTTGTGCTTGTTTGAGTAATAGTGAATATTTCGCGTCTATATGGTGCGCCGCGGATACTTTTTCAATACCTGAATGTAAAACAGTGAATAAAAGTATGGCTCTACTTCCATTTTGTGCCATTTCTGTGAGCTCTCTCAGGTGTTTTTGTCCCCGAGTCGTGACCGCATCTGGGAAGTATCCTTGTCCAGTAGAGTCGGTCTCATCAAGAAGAGTGACGCTTTTCACTTCTATATAGCACTTTGGCTTGTCGTCTGCGCTGAGCAAGATATCAATTCGGCTATTTTCATTGCCGTATTTCACCTCAGTTTGAAGTGTGTCATAACCACAAAGCTCTGAAATGACGTTATTTTCAATAGCCTCTACGGCTAATTGATTGGCGCGCGCGGTATTGATACAAATACGGTGGCCTTGTTCGGTTTCACTCAACTCCCAACTATTGGGGTATTTTCGTTTCGGGTTGTCGGAAGTAGAAAACCAAACCTTGTTTCCGGGCGTTGCACAACCCGTCATTGCACCTGTATTTGCGCAGTGGATTGTACGGATTTCACCAGTATCGAGCTCGATATCGGCAAGAAAGCGTTTATAACGTTTGAGTAGAGTGGCGGACTCTAAAGCGGGTGTGAAATGCATTTGCTTATTTAGACAAAAAATTTTTTATGTACAATGTTGCCACCATTACACCATAAGGTATTTTCTTTGTCACAATTGCCGATTGAAGCCGTGATGCCTGAGTTGCTGACGGCGGTCAAAAATCAACATCAAGTGATCTTAAAAGCGGCGCCTGGTGCCGGTAAGTCGACTTACTTCCCTTTGCAGTTACTCTTAAATCATTCGGTTGCTGGAAAAATCATCATGCTTGAGCCAAGACGACTCGCTGCGCGTAACATTGCCCGTTATCTTGCTGAGCAATTGGGAGAACAAGTTGGTCAACGCGTGGGTTATCGAGTTCGTGGCGAGGCAAAGGTAAGTTCTGCAACGCAGCTGGAGATCGTGACCGAAGGGATCATGACCAGGATGATCCAAACTGACCCTGAACTGGATGGGGTTGATCTACTGATCTTTGATGAGTTTCATGAACGCAGCATTCATGCCGATACCGCTTTGGCATTCAGTTTAGAAGTTCAAGAGGCATTGCGAGACGATCTCAAGCTGGTGGTAATGTCGGCAACGCTTGACCAACAAGCATTACAATCGTTGTTGCCGGAAGCCAGTTACATTGAATCTGAAGGGCGCAGCTTTGATGTGGCAATGCGCTACCAGCCGTTAGGTGTGAACGAGCATTTACCTACGAGTATGGCAAAAACAATAGAAAGTCTTATGAACAAAGAGTCCGGATCTTTGTTGGCTTTCCTGCCGGGTGTTGGTGCCATAAAACAAGTTGAAGAGCGGTTGTCTCATTTAGCGGATGATATCGACATATGCCCACTTTATGGTCAACTGAGTTTTGCAGATCAACAAAAAGCGATTACGCCAGCAGAACAAGGTAAGCGTAAAGTCGTTCTAGCGACCAACATTGCAGAAACTTCACTAACGATTGAAGGCATTCGCCTCGTCGTTGATTCTGGGTTAGAGCGTATTGCCCGCTTTGATTTGAAAAACGGTTTAACACGCTTAGAGCAAACACGCATTGCACAGTCTTCAGCGATTCAGCGTGCAGGACGAGCGGGACGAATAGAAGAGGGCATTTGTGTTCGTCTTTATTCTGAAAACCAGTTCAAGCAGCAACCGCTGGTTCCCCAACCCGAAATTTTGCATTCCGATTTAGCTAGTTTAGTTATGGAGCTTGCCTTTTGGGGAGCGAGTGATATCCACGATCTAAAGTGGCTTGATGTTCCCGCTAATGCGTCATTGGAACAAGCGAAGCAGCTATTGGTGTCATTGGGACTACTGACGGAAAAAGGGCAATTAACGTCCGAAGGAAAACAGGCGCATGAACTAGGCGTTGAGCCTCGTGCGGCTGCGATGCTAATTAAAGCGCAATCTTACAGTGATAAGATGTTAAATGCTGCTTTGGCGGCGGTCGCACTGATTGAAGAGCCAGAGAGAAATGTTACCAATATCGCTCATAGCTTGCATCGTTGGCTTGTTGGTACTCATCCAAAAAAGTCGATGTTGTTCAAGCGTGCTCAATCTCTGGCGTACAAATTGGATACGGTATTTGACCTGAAAGGCGTGGATGAAGATGCATTACCGCTGGTGTTAAGTTTGGCATTTCCAGATCGCATTGCGCAGCAGCGCACAAATCAATTTGGGCGATTTACTTTGGCTAATGGTCATGGTGCAGAATGTCATCAGGAAGACATGCTAGGTGGCTGTGAGTATTTGGTTGCCGTTGACTTAATGCGTTCTCATTCTAATTCAAGTCAAATTCATTCGGCATGTGAATTGGATGTCAATATATTGCGAACGACCTTTGATACGCTATTTTCGTCTGAAGAAGTAGTGGACTGGGATGAAAAAAGAGGCCGTCTAATAGCTGAGCGACAAACAAAACTCGGTCTGCTGGTCGTTGAACGCGAGCCGTTGCCAAGCCCGGGCAAAGAAAAAATGACACAAGCTTTACTCACGTATGTCCGCCGCCAGGGCTTACAGAGTCTAAACTGGACACCGGCAGCGGAGAGCTTGTTGGCTCGGATTCGTTGTGCGGTGGAATGGTTACCTGAGCAGTCATGGCCAGTGTTTGATGAAGCCAGTTTGCTGGATTCATTAGAGGAGTGGTTAGAACCATACATGACGTCTGTCAGCTCGGTTAAAGACCTGAGCAAGATAAACTTGGTCGAAGCGCTTAATGCTCTATTAGGTTGGCCACTCAATCAACAACTGGATGAATGGTTACCTGAGCATTACCAACTACCCACAGGTTCAAAGAAGCGTATCCGTTACCAATATGGCCACGAGCCGATATTATCGGTGCCTATGCAAGAAGTATTTGGGGAGAGTGGTTCCCCAACGGTGGCTCTTGGCCGCAAGCGTTTGGTGCTTGAACTGCTTTCACCGGCACAACGTCCATTGCAAGTAACGTCGGACTTGGCGGCTTTCTGGAACGGAAGCTACAAAGACGTTCAAAAAGAGATGAAAGGGCGCTACCCAAAACACGTTTGGCCAGATGATCCTGCCAATCATGTAGCAACAACGAAAACAAAAAGACAATTGAATAATGACTGACAGCAAGAAGCCTAGCGCGAAAAAAGCGCCAGCGAAGAAAAGTACAACCAATAAAGGAACCGCAAAACAGACTCGACGTACGCCGAGTAAAAAGCCGACTAACGAGAAACGTTCGTGGTTGAAAGTTCTGTGGTCGTTTAGCTGGAAAGCTGGCGTTGCACTTGCCGCTGTTTTGCTGTTTGTTGGGATTTACTTAGATAGTGTGGTGAAAGAACGCTTTGAAGGCCAGCTGTTTGAGCTGCCAACGGTGGTTTATGCCCGTATCTTGAATCTAAGCCCTGGTGAGAATATCACCATCCAAGAACTGCGCAACGAGCTAGATGTTTTGAATTACCGTAAAGTGAGTCAACCTCGTTACCCAGGCGAATATTCCTCTTCTTCCACTCGGATTGAATTGATTCGTCGTCCATTCGAGTTTGCCGATGGTCCCGAGCCGGATCGTCACATTATGCTGCATTTCTCTGATTCCGGCTTGCAACGTATTCAGTCTTTAGAATCTCGAGGAGACCTTGGTTACTTGCGCCTAGAACCGAAGATGTTGGGCATGCTGGAGAAAGACCGTGATGAACAGCGCCTTTTCTTACGTCGTGATCAGTTCCCTGAAATTTTGGTGGATGCACTGCTTGCGACCGAAGACCGGGATTTTTATCAACATGACGGGGTGTCACCGCTCGCGATTGCACGTGCATTGGTTGCGAACATTAAGGCGGGTCGTACTGTTCAAGGTGGTAGTACGCTGACTCAGCAATTGGCAAAAAACCTGTTTTTGACTCGTGATAAAACACTGTGGCGTAAAGTTCGAGAAGCGTATATCGCGCTAATTTTGGATTACCGTTACAGCAAAGATCGTATCTTAGAAGCCTACCTAAACGAAGTGTACCTAGGTCAAAGTGGAGGTGAAGCGATCCACGGGTTTGGCTTGGCGTCGCGTTACTATTTTGGGCAGCCAATTCAGGAGTTGCGAATCGATCAATTGGCGATGTTAGTTGGGATGGTAAAAGGACCGTCTTACTACAACCCAATTCGTTACCCTGAGAGAACGAAAGAGCGTCGTGATCTCGTTCTGCGCCTGTTAATGCAGCAAAACATGTTGACTTCAGAGCAGTATGAACAAGCTGTAAGTCGTCCACTCGATACGCAAAGCAAGCCACGTATTGCGAGCCGTCAGCCAGCTTATTTCCAACAATTGAGCATTGAATTAAAAGAAAAAGTTGGGGAGCGATTTAAAGCAGAGACCGGACTGCGCGTGTTTACGTCTCTGGACCCAGTATCGCAAAGCAAAATGGAACAAGCTATCGCGAAAAAGATCCCAGAACTAGCTAAACGGGGTGGTAAAGAGTTAGAAGCCGCTGCTGTGGCCGTTGATCGCCATAGTGGTGAAATCCGTGCGATGGTTGGTGGTAAACGTGTCGGTTATGAAGGCTTTAACCGCGCGCTCAATGCCAGTCGTCCAATTGGTTCTTTAGTGAAACCAGCGATTTACTTAACGGCTCTAGAACAACCGGATAAATACAACCTAGGCACGACGCTACACGACACGCCGTTAAGTCTGAAGAGCAGTAAAGGTAACGTGTGGACGCCGCGCAACTACGATAGAAAATATCGTGGTGATGTGCCACTTTACATTGCTTTAGCGAAATCACTTAACGTACCAACCGTGCGCTTAGGTATGGCACTTGGCATTCCTGAAGTCTCCAATACTTTAGAGCGTTTGGGCGTGAACAAAGACGAAATTCGCCCAGTGCCTTCGATGTTTTTGGGTTCGTTTTCTTTGACGCCATTCGAAGTCGCACAGATGTATCAGACTCTGACGAATTCAGGTAAGCGTGCAAAACTGACCGCTCTGCGCTCAGTCATGGATATGGAAGGTAATGTGCTGTATCAATCCTTGCCTCGTTCATCAAGAGCCGTGGATGAACAAGCTGCATGGCTAACGACCTACGCGATGAAACAAGGGGTTGCTCAAGGCACTGGCCGCTTCTTACAAAGCCAGTTTGGTTGGGCTGCATTGGCAGGAAAAACGGGTACCAGTAATGACAACCGCGATAGTTGGTTTGTCGGTGTTGATGGTCGTGAGGTGACGACAATTTGGCTAGGCCGCGACGATAATAAACCCGTGAATCTAACGGGGTCGAGTGGTGCATTACGAGTGTACGCAGAGTACTTGAAGCAGCGTATTCCTGAGCGCTTAGAGCTCCCATGGCCAAGAGAAATCACCACATTAGGGTTCAAGCCTACATCTGATGGAGGTTTAGAAATGAACTGCCGTAGTGATTACAAACTGCCGGTTTGGGATAAAACCGGTCAGATAAAGCAACAGTGTGAGAAGAAATCAAACTGGTTAAATAGCATATTTGATTGGTAGCATCGCCAAATCAACAACATTAGCTTGTTTATCTGATTAATTCTTAGTACATATTAGGGCGTGTTAGTACAGTACTGCTAGCACGCCCTACTTGATCAGATATTCAATAAAGGAAGAAGTGAATGTTCAAAAAGCTGTTATCAAGCCCATCGGTTCGCAACTTTGCGCTTTGGGTTAGTACCTTTTTGATGATCACTCCTTCTGTTTCCCTCGCAAACTCTCTAACAAAAACGGATGACTTGGAACCTCGACCAAAGGTGGCGGTTGTGCTCGCTGGTGGCGGAGCGAAAGGGGCGGCACACATTGGGGTTTTAAAAGCATTGGAAGAAATGCAGATCCCTGTCGATATTGTGACCGGTACCAGTATGGGCGCCTATGTGGGTGGGCTCTATGCCACGGGGATGAGTGCTGATGAAATTGAGAGTTTTATCTACACCGTCGATTGGGGCAGCGGTTATCGAGATCGTGTTGACCGTAGCCAACGTCGAGTTCGTGACAAAGAGTATGAAGACCGCTATCAAATTAATACCGATCTCGGCTTAAGGTTCGGTGAGGTACGAGCACCAACGGGTGTGGTGCAAGGCCAGAACATGTTGCGAGTATTGCGTGAGACTACAGGGAACTTAGGGCGATTCGATTCTTTTGATGATCTTGCCATTCCCTATCGTTCTGTTGCGACAGATATTCTTGCCCTAGAAGAAGTCGTACTGGGCAATGGTTACCTTGTGGACGCCATGATGGCTAGCATGTCTGTACCAGGAGCGCTTCCTCCCTATAAGCTCAATGGCCATATGCTTGTCGATGGCGGTGTCGTCAATAACATGCCTGTCGATGTGGCTCGCGCCATGGGGGCTGATGTCGTTATTGCCGTCGATATTAGCACCGACTACAAAACCGAAGATGAATTTACGGGGCTGTTTACTGTCGCGGACCAACTCTCTAACTATCTCGTTCGTCGTAGTACACAACAGCAAGTGGACGAGCTTGAACCTCAAGATATCTATATTCGTCCCAATGTGGGCACCATGGAAACTGTCGAGTTCGACAAAATGCCTTGGGCTTTTCAAGCTGGGTACGATATTACCAAGCAGTTAAAAGACAAGCTGAAAGGGTTGCGCTTGTCCAATGCGGACTATCAAAAATACATCGATCGCAAACAAGAAGTTCGTAAAACTTTGATTTATGGCGATCAGCGTGTGGTTGATGACATAGTGATTGTTAATAACACGCACTACAGCGATGTGTTGTTGACGAATCGTATTGAATTAGAAACCGGACGTCGTATTTCAACGGCCGAAATTGAGAAAGCCGTTGAAAACCTCTACGCGTTAGATCGGTTCGAGCTCATCACTTATCACTTTGAAGAGGTTGATGGTGAGACATTGTTGGTTTTTGATGTTAACGAGAAGTCGTGGGGGCCTAATTATCTCAACTTCCGATTTTTTCTTGAAGATGACTTCGATACAGATAGCCAGTACGGCATAGGAATATCGACCAACTTTACCAATTTAAACTCTCATGGCGCGGAGTTGGCGTTCAACGTAGAAATGGGCACGGATAAGCTGATTGAAGCTGAGTTGTATTCCCCTGTTTTATCTAGCCAAGAACTTTTTGTATCGGGGCGAATTTCCTATGGTAGTGAGAGCCGAAACTTACCTTTAACAGAGCCTCAAGCACCAGATTTAGAGTCAGTAAATGACTTTTTTCCGGTCACTTACGATGATTTTACAACAGAGTTAGCGATAGGTATCCAACCCACATTGTGGCAAGAACTTCGATTTGGCGCTCGCTACTCAACCGGAGATATTGAGCTTTCTACTTTGGCTTCTGCTGGTAAATTGGATTTTGAACGTCGTGGCCTGTTTGCCAATTATCGCCTAGATACACTTGATGATTTCGCATTTCCGACTCGTGGGCTTTTAGTCGATCTCGAATATTTAGTGTCTCATGATCAAAGTCCTCAAGGCGTTAGCCTTTTAGAAACTGACAAAATTATTGAAGATACCGTTTATGAAATCTCTGCACGATTTAAAGGTGCAGTGAGTCATCAGCGTCATACTTTAGTCGGACATGCTGAATATAGTTTTGTAGAGAGTAAAAACTCATCTTTACCGCTTGATCCCAGAGAGTTGGGCGGCTTCTTAAGCCTATCGGGAATCCCAAGAAATAGCCTGATCGGACAGAACTTATTTTTCAGCAGTTTGGTGTACCGATATAAGTGGTTTGATAATGATTTCGGATTGTTTGAAGCTCCAGTCTACCTGGGCGCATCGGTCGAATATGGCGGTGTTTGGTCTGATAATGATCTGAAACTAAACGAAGCGCCGCTTTACAATGCTGGCTCCATCTTCTTTGGTGTTGACTCACCAATAGGACCAATAATGTTGGCATACGGTCGTACCGAGCAAGATTTGGATGCTGTGTATTTGATCGTAGGAACATCGTTTAATTAATCGGGTATGAGAAAGCAAAAACTTGGCATATTTGGTCAAAATTAGCAGAACTTTAGTCGTAAGTTGCTATGTTGGTCAAAATGATAAGATTTTAATTTAAGGTTAAATTTGCTATTATTTTGCCCACAGTTTGGCCTCTACGGCGCTGTTTCTCAATCATAATTGAATGAAAACAAGGGCAATGGAGAGCCAAGTTTCCAAGGATGTTCACTCCTTTACTTTAACAATAGTAATAATAGAGGAGGAACCGCAATGAGAGGAAAAAGTCGTGCTTGAAGCCTACCGTAAACACGTCGAAGAGCGTGCTGCTGAAGGAGTTGTTCCTAAACCGCTAGACGCAGAACAAGTTGCTGGACTTGTAGAACTTCTGAAAAATCCCCCGCAAGGTGAAGAAAAAGTCATTCTTGACCTACTTGAAAACCGTATCCCTCCAGGTGTTGATGAAGCTGCTTATGTAAAAGCGGGTTTCCTAACAGCAGTAGCAAAAGGTGAAGTTAAATCACCATTAGTGAGTCGTGAAAAAGCGGCTGAACTGCTAGGCACTATGCAAGGTGGTTACAACATCGAACCGCTAGTTGAGCTATTGGATGATGAAGCACTGGCAGAGATCGCAGTAAAAGCGCTGTCTCATACGCTGCTAATGTTTGATGCTTTCTATGACGTAGAAGAGAAAGCAAAAGCAGGCAATGCGCATGCACAGAAAGTACTTCAATCATGGGCTGATGCTGAGTGGTTCCTTTCTAAGCCTAAGCTTGAAGAAAAAGTCACTCTAACCGTATTTAAAGTAACAGGTGAAACGAACACGGATGACCTTTCACCTGCACCTGACGCTTGGTCTCGTCCTGATATCCCAGTACACGCACTGGCGATGCTTAAAAACGAGCGTGAAGGAATAAACCCTGATCAACCGGGTACTATTGGTCCGATCAAGCAAATTGAAGAGTTAAAAGACAAAGGTCATCAATTGGTTTACGTTGGTGATGTTGTTGGTACTGGCTCTTCACGTAAATCTGCAACCAACTCAGTGCTTTGGTTTATGGGTGATGATATCCCTTACGTTCCAAACAAACGAGCTGGTGGGTATGTGCTTGGTGGCAAAATTGCCCCTATCTTCTTTAACACAATGGAAGATGCTGGCGCACTACCAATCGAAGTTGACGTAACTAAGCTCAACATGGGCGATGTTATCGATGTTTACCCATATGAAGGTAAAGTTTGCAACCACGAAACTGGTGAGGTTCTAGCTGAGTTCTCGCTAAAAACAGAAGTACTGATTGATGAAGTTCGTGCTGGTGGTCGTATCCCATTGATCATCGGTCGTGGTTTGACAGACAAAGCGCGTCAATCGCTAGGTCTTGAGCCTTCGGACGTATTCCGCAAACCTGGTGAAATCGCAGATTCTGGTAAAGGCTACACGCTTGCACAGAAAATGGTTGGTAAAGCATGTGGCGTAGAAGGCATCCGTCCTGGAACCTACTGTGAGCCGAAAATGACGACAGTAGGTTCGCAAGATACTACTGGCCCTATGACTCGTGATGAACTTAAAGACTTGGCGTGTCTCGGCTTCTCTGCTGATCTTGTCATGCAGTCTTTCTGTCACACATCGGCTTATCCAAAACCAGTAGACGTTAACACTCACCATACACTTCCGGACTTTATTATGAACCGCGGTGGTGTATCTCTTCGTCCTGGTGACGGTATTATCCACTCATGGCTAAACCGTATGCTACTACCGGATACTGTCGGTACGGGTGGGGACTCACATACTCGTTTCCCTCTGGGTATTTCATTCCCAGCAGGCTCGGGCTTGGTTGCCTTTGCAGCTGCGACAGGCGTTATGCCGCTAGACATGCCAGAGTCAATCTTGGTTCGTTTTAAAGGTGAAATGCAACCGGGTATTACACTGCGTGATCTTGTTCATGCCATCCCTTACTACGCGATTCAGCAAGGTCTACTAACGGTAGAGAAAGCGGGCAAGATCAACGAATTTTCTGGCCGTATCCTTGAGATTGAAGGCTTAGAAACGCTAACGGTTGAGCAAGCATTTGAGCTTTCTGATGCATCTGCAGAGCGTTCGGCGGCAGGTTGTACTGTGAAATTGTCTCAAGAGTCGATCGAAGAGTACTTAAACTCTAACATCGTGATGCTGAAGTGGATGATCTCTGAAGGCTACGGTGATCGCCGTACTATCGAGCGCCGCATTACAGCAATGCAAGAGTGGCTAGCAAACCCTGAGCTGATGCAAGCAGATAAAGACGCTGAATACGCACATGTGATTGAAATCGATATGGCTGAAATCAATGAGCCAGTACTATGTGCACCGAATGACCCAGATGACGCTCGTTTGTTGTCTGAAGTACAAGGCACAGCGATTGATGAAGTGTTCATCGGTTCTTGTATGACGAACATCGGTCACTTCCGCGCAGCAGGTAAATTGCTTGATAAGTTCAATGGCCAGTTAGCAACGCGCCTTTGGGTAGCGCCACCAACAAAGATGGATAAAGACCAACTGATTGAAGAAGGCTACTACGGTATCTTCGGACGTGCAGGGGTGCGTATTGAAACGCCAGGGTGTTCACTTTGTATGGGTAACCAAGCGCGTGTTGCAGATAAATCAACAGTAATGTCGACTTCAACGCGTAACTTCCCGAACCGTCTGGGTACTGGTGCGAATGTTTACCTATCGTCAGCTGAGCTAGCTGCAGTAGGTGCAATTCTAGGTAAGATTCCAACCAAAGAAGAATACCTAGAATACGCGAAGCAAATCGACGCTACGGCAACGGATACGTACCGCTACTTGAACTTCCATAAAATGGATCAATACACCAAGAAAGCGGACGAAGTGATCTTCCAAGAACCGGCATAATCAGAAATGCACAATTCAAAAGCACCTCACATGAGGTGCTTTTTTTATGGGAGCAATTCGCTATACTCGCACCAAATTGATACGAAATAGGCAATCTCGGTGGAATTTGAATTCATTCGTAACACGTTGATGGGCGAGTACTACGTAAAATGTAGCATGGGACATGAGATTGTAGGGCGCTGGTTGCAAGAAGAAATTGGCAAAGATCCGATGAAGATTGCACAGGTTGAAAAGCTAATTGAGCGGTCATTTTTAGCGCCTTCTCAGGAGCATAACCTAACAGGCACGGAAATTAGCTTGATGATTCAGGGCGACGAAGTTCTTGTACAAGAAAACGCATTAGCCCATGAATATGATGTCGAGATGGAAAGTGAGTTCGACTTCTACAATGCAGAAAGTACAGCAAGTTGTGGGATAGAGGATTTCATGGCACTTATCGAACAGTGGAAAGACTTTTTGAACATTTAATGCACAGTTTTGGGTAACTTCTCTGCCGTTGCTTTAAATTTGTGAAAAGGGCGCACCGATATGGTGCGCCCTTTTTGTTTATAGATATGTAAATTGAGGTTAGTTTTTATTATTCAATAACTTAAAAACTTGGCACGTAGATTGGATTATAAGAAGTGTTTCAGGATGAAAGCTTCGGAGATAACTCAATGAAAATAATCAATGCCATTATTAAGCCGTTTAAATTAGACGATGTACGAGAAGCATTGGCTGATGTCGGTATCGAAGGGATGACAGTATCAGAAGTTAAAGGGTTCGGTCGTCAAAAAGGTCACACGGAATTGTACCGCGGTGCAGAGTATCAAGTCGATTTTCTACCAAAGGTGAAAATTGAAATCGCGACTCACGCAGACAATGTAGATCGCGTTGTTGAAGCAATTACAAAAGCTGCGCAAACCGGAAAAATCGGCGACGGTAAAATTTTTGTTTACGATCTGAACCAAGCGGTGCGTATCCGAACTGGCGAAATGGACGCAGAAGCACTTTAAGAATTCAAAGGATTGGAGATACTTATTATGGAATTAACAACAACAGTAACCGAGTTACGTTACGCACTTGACACCTTTTTCTTCCTCATTTCCGGTGCGTTGGTAATGTGGATGGCAGCAGGCTTTGCGATGCTAGAGGCTGGCCTTGTGCGCTCTAAAAACACAACAGAAATTCTTACGAAGAACATCTGTTTGTACGCCATCGCATGCACGATGTTTCTGATTGTCGGTTATAACATCATGTATGTCGATAATGGAGAAGGAGGCTGGTTACCTTCATTTGGTACGCTAATTGGTACTCAAGGTGAAGGGGCCGACCACTCTTTAGAGTCTGACTTCTTCTTCCAAGTTGTCTTCGTTGCAACTGCCATGTCCGTCGTTTCTGGTGCGGTAGCTGAGCGCATGAAGCTTTGGTCTTTCTTGATTTTCTCTGCGATTTTAACTGCGTTTATCTATCCAATGGAAGGTTACTGGACATGGGGTGGAGGCTTCCTAGCAGAAGCTGGATTTAGTGACTTTGCGGGGTCTGGTATCGTACATATGGCAGGTGCTTCTGCTGCTCTTGCTGGTGTGTTACTGCTTGGCGCGCGTAAGGGTAAGTACGGTAAAAATGGTGAAATCTATCCGATTCCAGGTTCTAACATGCCTTTGGCAACGTTGGGTACTTTTATCCTTTGGTTTGGCTGGTTTGGATTTAACGGTGGTTCTCAGTTGATGGTTTCAGATTTTGAGAATGCTACAGCGGTAGGTCAGATCTTTCTAAACACTAACGCAGCAGCGGCTGCTGGTGCAATTGCGGCGCTATTCGTTTGTAAAACTACTTGGGGTAAAGCCGATTTAACGATGATCCTCAATGGCGCGCTAGCTGGCTTGGTTGCCATCACTGCAGACCCTCTATCGCCATCACCACTGTACGCGGTTGCGATTGGTGCGGTGTCGGGTGCACTAGTAGTATTCAGTATCATTGCTCTAGATAAACTTAAAATTGACGATCCAGTAGGTGCTATCTCAGTTCACGGTGTGTGTGGTTTCTTCGGCCTAATGGTAGTGCCACTGAGCAACGGTGATGCAACGTTTGGTGCACAGCTTTTAGGTGCCGTAGTTATCTTTGCTTGGGTATTTGGTGCTAGCCTAGTTGTGTGGGCAATCTTGAAAGCGACCGTTGGGATTCGCGTTACAGAAGATGAAGAAATGGAAGGTATGGACATGCATGATTGTGGTGTTGGTGCTTACCCAGAGTTTGTTACGGTGAAATAATCATTAGCTTGTAATAAATGGTTACACACTTAACACAATAAAACCTGCTCCGATGAGCAGGTTTTTTAATATTCGTCATTGTCTTCTTATTGAACATACATATAATAACGCAACTGATAAACGTTATCATTAGCATGGTAAAGGATTAAACAATGAAAAAACTGCTAACTCTTTCAGCACTAACTTGCGCTACTCTAGCTCCAACAGCAATGGCTGCTGAAGAAGTGAACGTCTACTCTTACCGTCAACCTTTCCTAGTTGAACCTATGTTCAATGAGTTCACTAAAGAAACTGGTATCAAAGTAAACGTAAAATTTGCTAAAAAAGGCTTAGCAGAAAAGCTAGCTCAAGAAGGTGAGTACAGCCCTGCTGACGTTATTCTTACGACAGACATCAGCCGTCTAGCTGAACTGACAAACAAAGGTTTAGTTCAGAAAGTCGATAGCAAAATCATTGAAGAAAACGTACCTGCTCAATACCAAGATAAAGAGAATGAGTGGTTTGCTCTAACTCTACGTTCTCGTAGCGTTTATTCATCACGTGATCGCGTAGGTAAACTAGGCGCAGATTTCAACTACGCAGACTTAGCTAAGCCAGAGTTCAAAGGTAAAATTTGTACTCGTAGCGGTAAGCACCCGTACAACGTTTCTCTAGTTTCAGCAATGATTGCTCACAATGGCGAAGCAGAAACCAAAGAGTGGTTAGAAGGCGTGAAAGCAAACCTTGCTCGCAAACCACAAGGCAACGATCGTGCACAAGTTAAAGCGATCAAAGAAGGCCTATGTGATGTTTCTCTAGGTAACAGCTACTACCTAGGTAAAATGGTTAACGACAAAGAGCAAAAAGCTTGGGCTGATGCAGTTTACATCAACTTCCCTAACCAAGAGACTACAGGCACTCACGTGAATATCTCTGGTATGGCGATGGCTAAGTACTCTCCAAACAAAGACAATGCTGTGAAGCTAATGGAATTCCTAACGGGTGACAAAGCGCAGCAAATGTACGCAGAAGTTAACTACGAGTACCCAGTTAAAGAAGGCGTGAAGCGTTCTGAGCTTGTGGAATCTTGGGGTGACTTTAAAGCAGACAAGCTTTCTCTAGACGATATTGCAGCCAACCACGAAGCGGCAATTAAGCTATTAGATGAAGTGAAATTTGACCTTTAATTCCTTGTGGGGGTATAACAGTACCCCCATTTGATTAAAGGATATGAGATGTATTTGCAACAGCATTTGTATTTCATACAGCCTTGCAGTAATTAGGCGATGAAAGATAAACACTCTTTATGGAAAACCAGTAGTGGGGTAATAACTCTGCTACTGGTTTTGCCGATCTTAGCGATCTTCTACACCGCAATTGGTGAAACGGATGATTTGTTTGCTCATTTAATGGCAACGGTCATGCCGACTTATATTTTTAACACGGTTGCGCTAACTGTTGGCGTAATGGTGCTGTCCTTAATTCTTGGTATTCCAAGCGCTTGGATAATGGCCATGTGTAAACTGCCGACCGAAAAATGGTTGCAGTGGGCATTGGTGCTACCTCTTGCAATGCCAGGTTATATCATTGGTTATATTTTTACTGATTGGTTTGATTTTGCAGGCCCGATTCAGATCTTTTTGCGTGATGTAACCGGATGGGGACCTGGCGAGTATTGGTTCCCTGACATTCGTACGTTGCCTGGTGCGACCTTTGTGTTGGCTTTGGTGTTGTATCCTTACGTGTATTTATTGTGCCGGGCTGCGTTTATGGAGCAAAATGTATCTTTATTGCAAAGCGCGCGTTTGCTCAAGTGCTCTCCATGGGAAAGCTTTTGGCGCATCTCGATGCCGTTAGTAAGACCCTCTATCGCAGTGGGTTTATCATTGGTCGCAATGGAGACCATCGGTGACTTTGGTACGGTAAGTTACTTCGCGGTGAATACGTTAACCACAGCGGTCTACGATACTTGGTTGGGGTACTCTAATCTTAATGCGGCAGCCAAGATTTCTGCCATGATGCTCGTCATTGTAGTACTGCTTCTTAGTGCCGAACGATACAGCCGCCGTAAACAAAAGCTTTTTCAAAGCCAATTTAACAGTCACGAAGATTTTCGTTACGAGTTGACGGGCTGGAAAAAGTGGACCGCACTGGTTTGGTGTTGGGGCTTGGTTTCAGTCGCTTTTATTTTGCCGCTACTACAGCTGATTGATTATGCGATCACTTATTTTGCGCAGAGTTGGACCTCAGAGTTTCGTGAATACGCATGGAATAGCTTAGTTGTGTCTGTTATTGCTGCGATTATTGGTGTTGCTGTCGCACTGATCGTTAACTTTACCCATCGAGTCAGTGGTAAACGAGAAAGCTTGGCATTTATGCGTCTTTCTTCTATGGGCTATGCAGTACCAGGAACGGTACTAGCCATCGGTGTGATGGTCGCTGTGCTGTTTATGGATCATCGTGTCAACGATGTTGCTAAAGCCATGGAGTGGGGAAGGCCGGGACTTATCTTTTCTGGTTCCATGTTCGCACTAGTATTTGCCATGGTTGTGCGCTTTTCCGCGGTAGCGATTGGTAGTATCGAAAGTAATTTAAATAAAATTTCTCCGTCGTTAGATATGGCATCGCGCACTATGGGTTGTAAGCCCAATGCCATGCTGTGGCGCGTGCACTTTCCGCTGGTTAAGCGCGGTGCACTGATTGCGGCTTTATTAGTGTTTATCGAGTCGATGAAAGAGCTTAATGCGGCTTTGTTACTTCGTCCGTTTAACTTTGAAACACTAGCCACATACGTTTATAACTTCGCCTCGGATGAGCATTTAGAATTGGCCGCTTTGCCAGCGGTTCTGTTGGTTCTTGTTGGGTTGATCCCGCTTGTTGTTGTTAACCGTTCACTGGAGCAAAATCACTGATGAGCTGTGCATTATCAATTAAAAACCTAACGTGCCAATATGACGATCAAACTGTACTCGAATCATTGTCTCTTGAGGTAGAACAAGGGCAGATTGTCTGTTTGCTAGGAGCCAGTGGCTGTGGGAAAACAACACTATTAAAGGCCGTTGCGGGATTATTGCCGTTAACGTCAGGCGAAATGAGTCTAAATTGCGTCACAATTGATGATGGGGAAAACTGGTTGCCGCCAGAACAGCGTAATATCGGGATGATTTTCCAAGATTACGCACTTTTTCCTCACTTGACGGTGGAGCAAAACATTGCCTTTGGCTTAAAGCAGTGCTCGACAAAAGAGAAAAATGCCAAAGTTCAAGAGATGTTAGAACTCGTGCATCTTCAAGGTTATGGCGATCGTTATCCTCATCAATTGTCTGGTGGACAGCAGCAGCGTGTTGCGATTGCTCGCTCATTAGCTTACAGCCCAGACTTATTGTTACTTGATGAACCGTTTTCTAATATTGATACGCAAGTTCGCCATGAGTTGATAAGTGAGATCCGTAAGATTTTTAAGGCGCAAGGCGTGACTGCCATTTTTGTTACGCATAGCCGTGAAGAGGCTTTTGCTTTCGCCGATAAAATGGCAGTGATGAACAATGGAGTCATCGAGCAATATGGCACAGCATCTGAACTTTACTACCAGCCTTCAAGTAAATTTGTCGCTGATTTCTTAGGTGGTGGCAGTTACCTTGCTGCTAAACGGGTTTCGAATTCAGAATATGAAACCCACTTGGGCGTGGTTGAAGCCACGGCTCAACAAGATATTCCAGTACAGGCGGAGTGCTCTTTACTGCTAAGACCGCAGCATGTGCAAATTCAATCCGATGAAGATAGTTCGGTAACCGTATTGGAACAGCATTTTATGGGTGATCACTGCCGTTATGTGATTAACGCGAATGGTGACCGTTTGTTAGCTACAGCTTCGCAAGCATTAAATATAGGTGAGTCCGTCGCGGTGAAAATTGAAACGCAAGGCGTCCTGGCATTTGCTTAACGCTCCTGAGTATCTTTTCTATCTCGTTTACGACTTTCCAACATACAATAAAAAAGCCCGGCTGTGGAGCCGGGCAAGTGTTCTTCTCCTGTTGATGAGCGCCTTTTCAGACAGCGTTGACTCTCATAATAGTGCTCGAAGCGGGCACAAGGTTCAGTTATAAAGACAAGAAGTCTTTAAACTGTTGAAGAACACGTTCCGCAGTGTCCTTATCTTGCATCTCTGCAAAAATTCGTAGCAGTGGCTCAGTACCTGAGAAGCGCGCAATGATCCAACCGCCGTTTTTGAAGTAGACTTTCGCACCATCTTCATAGCTGACTTTTTCGATTTCAAACTCAAATTCAGGCAACTGCTTTTCAACATAAATCTTGTTGAACAGAACGTCTTTTTGCGCCGGTTTGAACTTGCAATCGCCTTCTGCCATGTAGGCATAGCCGTACTTGCCGTAGATTTCATCCAACAACTCAGACAGCTTCTTGCCGGTTACTGAAATCATTTCTACCAATAGGCTTGATGCGAATACGCCGTCTTTACCTTTGATGTGGCCGCGAATGGTTAGGCCACCAGAGCTTTCCCCGCCAATCAGTGAATCATCCGCTTCCATTTGAGAACTGATGTGCTTAAAGCCGACCGGAACCTCAAAGCATTTCTCGCCATGATCTTCGGCGACTTTATCTAATAGGTGAGTGGTTGCGATGTTACGTACTACTGACCCTGTCCAACCTTTGTATTCAAGTAGGTAGTAGTAAAGCAGCAGTAGCACTTCATTTGGATGAATGAAGTTACCTTTTTCGTCGATAATACCAAGACGGTCCGCATCGCCATCAGTACCGATGCCAATATCGTAACCTTGCTCTTTCACTAGGTGCATCAAACGGTAGAGTGTTGCAGCGCTTGGCGAAGGCATTAACCCACCGAAATCTGGGTTTTTGCCATCGTTAATCACATCAACGTCACAGCGGCCGTTGATTAATACGGTTTGCAGTGCGTTTTTCGCGACACCAAACATTGGGTCGATCAAAACACGTAAATTCGCCTTCTTGATCGCTTCGATGTCGATAAAGTCGATGATTGAGTCAACGAATTCGTTCATCGGATTGATGATTTCAATCAGCTTATCTTCAACCGCTTGTTCAAAGTCGACGCTTTTTACATCTTGCGCAGTGAGCGCGTCTATTTGTGATTCGATTTTTTGGGTGATGATTTCATCTGCGTCACGACCGCCTTCAATGAAGACTTTAATGCCGTTGTAATCGGCAGGGTTGTGTGATGCGGTAATACATGCCGAGTATGCGCAGCCCATTTCTTTCGCTTTAAACATTACGATAGGTGTTGGGACAAATTTGTCGATAAAGCTAACCACAATGCCGTTTGCTGCTAGAACTTCAGCGAACCAACGACCTGCTTTATCGGAAAGAAAACGACGGTCATAGCCAATCACAAAACCGCGATCAGCAACCGATTCGTTATTCGTGATGTTTGCAACTGCTTGAGCGACCAAGCGTACGTTATCTTTGGTGAACTCCTCACCGATAAATGCACGCCAACCGCCTGTACCAAATTTGATCATGATTCGATCCTCGATAAGAGCGGCATCCCACCGCCTCTTCAATCTTTGCTAGCGAACCGATGCACTTCTCAAACTCAAGTGCATCGGATAAATCAAAAGGGGAAAAGCTCTCCCCTAAAAGATGATTAACCTAGAGTAACGATAACTTCGTTTACTGAACCTTCCGCTTGAACTGGGACAGAGGCACCATTCACTGCTTCACCGTTCACAGTAATCGACTTAACGCCTTTGCTTACTGAGTCTGGGTTAACTACTTTGATGTTGTACGTTGCACCTAGCCATTGACGAGTCACTTCGAAACCAGGCCAGTTCGTTGGGATACATGGATCGATAGTTAGGCCATCGAAGCCTGTACGCACACCAAGGATAAAGTTGGTAACAGCGAAGTAAGCCCAGCCAGATGTACCTGTTAACCATGGGTGGTTTGCACGACCGTGGTCTTGGTGGTCACGACCCATGATGAACTGAACGTATGAGTATGGTTCTGCAATACGTTTTTCGATGATGTCGTTCTGGTTGTATGGGTTTAATGCATCGTAGAACTTCATTGCACGATCACCACGACCCAGTTTCGCTTCAGCTACCCAAGCCCATGGGTTTGGATGCGAGAAGATCGCACCGTTCTCTTTTACGCCTTGGTAAACACGAGTTACGAAGCCGATATCATCATTCGGTGTTGCAAAAGATGGTGAGTTTAGGTGAAGGCCGTATTCAGAGAACAGGTTCTCATCGACAGCGTCCATCGCTTTTTCGCCGCGCTCTTGAGATACCGCACCAGAAAGTACCGCAAGTGTGTTTGACTCTAGGTGTACTCGGCCTTCCGCTTGTTGCGCAGTACCGATCTTGTCGCCATTCTTCGTCAGACCACGGATGTACCAACCGCCTTCGTCATCCCAAAGGTGGGTTTCACACGCTTCACGAACGTTTGCTGCCATCACCGTGTATTTTTCAACGTCGGCTTCCTTACCTAGGTATTTCGCTAGGTCGATGAACTCCTGCAGTGCCCAGAAATGTAGGAACGACACCATTGAAGATTCGCCACCACCTAGGTTCAGACAGTCGTTCCAGTCTGCACGCAGACCTTTACAGATACCAGTTTGACCTACGTATTCAGCCGAGAAGTCTAGCGCAGCTTTCATGTGGTCATACACGGTTGCATCACCGCCATCCGCGTAAGGAATCACTTCGTCGAAGAAGCTGTGCTCACCGGTTTCCATCACGTACTTACAGATGGTTGGAACTAGCCATAGGTGATCATCAGAACAGGTGTCTTCGATGCCGTGGATTTTGTCTTCATCAGAAGGCGTTGGAACCACGGTTGGGGATTTCGA
Organism: Vibrio sp. Vb2960; assembly: GCF_033337665.1. Classification (NCBI taxonomy): domain Bacteria; kingdom Pseudomonadati; phylum Pseudomonadota; class Gammaproteobacteria; order Vibrionales; family Vibrionaceae; genus Vibrio; species Vibrio sp. Vb2960. The sequence continues at coordinate 66,143 of NZ_JAWORD010000010.1, forward strand.
TGGTTTAACATCTGCTTTCTCTGGATCGAACCAATCTGGATCGAATAGGTGTAGACCGTAACCTGCTTTCACTTGGCCGCGCAGTAGGTCAACGATACGTTTACGCGTCATTGCTGGGTTAGCATGAGGAACTGAGATTGCATCTTGCGCTGTATCGCGGTAACCAAGACCAGTACGGCCTCCCACCTCGATGAATGAAGCAAAGCGAGACCACACCACACAAGTTTCCGCTTGGTATAACGTCCAAGCGTTGATCATGGTATCTAGACCTTCGTTTGGTGATTTCACTTGGAACTTGCCACAGCGCTCATCCCAGTGTGTTTTGATACCCGCAAATGCGTTGTCGACTTCTGCAAGGTCTTGGTACTTAGCACGTAGACGCTCACCGTTGCCTTTACCGATACCTAGAATGTAAGCAAAGCGAACTTCTTCACCCGGCTGAATAGTAAATTGCTTATGCAAAGAGCCACAGTGGTTGTAACACGTTTGTGCTGTATTGAAACACTTACCTTGTTCTACCGCTAACGGGTTTGCTTCGTCACGGTATAGGCCTAGGAAGCTGTCACGTTGGCCGTCGTATGAATCTGGGTCAAATGTTGAAGCTAGGTAGTAGAAGCCTTCGAAATCGTTGGTGTTGTAGTACAGGTCGTACTCGATCACGCCTTCGTTGTAAGCCGTACCTGCCGAGTACAGAGACATCTGATGGTTTTGGTTATCAGATTGAATGTGGCTGAATGAGAACTCAACAAATGAGAATGCACTGATCGTACGTGGTTTGTCAGAGGTGTTTTTAATCACTACATCCCAGATTTCAGCGTCTTCGCCTTTTGGTACGAATAGCGTCTTTTCAGCTTCAATACCGTTGTACTCACACTTAAATTTAGAGTAAGACAAGCCGTGACGAACTTCGTAGTTTGCTTCGTCTAGGCTCTTCGCAACTGGTTGCCAAGAGATTGACCAGTAATCACCTGTCTCATCATCACGCAAGTAAACGTAGTGTCCTGGGCGATCGAATGTCGCATTTGGACGGAATTTAGTAACACGGTTGTATTCTGGAGAGTTGTAGAACGAGTAGCCACCCGCGTTGTGCGAGATAACCGTACAGAACTTCTCAGTACCTAGGTAGTTGGTCCATGGTGCTGGTACGTCAGGGCGAGTGATGACGTATTCGCGATTCTCGTTATCGAAATAGCCGTATTTCATTTGTGTCTTTCCTTTTTACGAAGCTGCATCAGCAGCCAAAATTTAAAAACTCTTCAAGCGTGATGTTTCGACATCAGTTTTGTATTACTTCCACGGTTTACGGTAATTCACTCCCTGCAAATCAAGCAGAGGTAGATGGCCTTTCAAGCGTGATAAATAGTCGGTCCAATCTCGGTGTTGTTTGTCTGTCCAACATGCTTCTGCCATTGCAGTTAAACGAGGGAAGATCATGTAGTCCATGCGAGGTTGGTTATTGATAATTTCGCACCATAATGCTGTTTGAATGCCCCAAATGCGCTTACGTATTGGGTCGTCGGCAGGCACTTCAGCGAGCGGCTCGTAGTTGTAAGCTTTTTCTAGTGGCAGTGGGTTTGCCCAGTCCACGCCCGGTTCTTCAGGTGCGTAGTCTTGGGTCATATCTAGGTAAGTGGTTTGTGCTGGTTGCAGCACCACATCAAAGCCTTGGCGAGCACAGTTCAAGGCCGCTTCTTCGCTTAGCCATGAGTAGATCACCGTATCTTTACTGACTTTGTCGCCGTGTTGAGCTTCTTCCCAGCCCAGCATGCGTTTGCCCAATTTACGAAGTTTGTCTTCGGCATAACGTAAGAAGTGTCCTTGCAAATCTTTGTAGTCGCTGTAACCCAGTTGTTCCATTAGTGCTTGGCATGCTGGGCTTTTTGACCATACGCCGTTAGGTACTTCGTCGGCACCAATATGAACGTAAGGCGCAGGAAAAAGCGCAGAGACTTCTTCTAGCACTTTGTCGATAAATTCATAACTCCCCGGCAGAGCAGGGTTAATGACGTTGTCGTTGTAATGCTGAATACTGCGGTATTCGGTGGTATCTTCCGCTTCTACCAATAGGTGTGGTAACGACTTGATGGCGGCTCGGCAATGACCAGGTACATCAATTTCAGGAATGATGGTGATGCCGCGTTGCGATGCAAATTCGATAACGTCTTTGATGTCTTCTTGTGTGTAGAAGCCGCCGTAACGTTCATCAAAGTGCGTGTACTGTGGTTCATTGATCTCATCCAATCCGCGCCAAGCACCAATATCGGTCAGTTGAGGCAGTGATTTGATTTCAATTCGCCAACCCTCATCGTCGGTAAGATGCCAATGGAACGTATTGAACTTGTAATGAGCCAGTTGGTTGATCAAGCGTTTGACTTGCTTAACGGAGTGAAAATGACGAGCACAATCCAGCATCATACCGCGGTAACGAAAACGTGGCCTGTCCTTGATTGAACAGCAAACTACTTCCATTGAGTTAGGTTGATCGCCAACTTTGATTAGTTGTAATAACGTTGCACAAGCATGGGTAAAACCAGACGAAGATCCTGCTTCAATTTTGATTGACTCTTCGGCTACTTTCAGTTTGTAAGCGCCTTCATCCAAGGTTGGGTTGCCTTTGAAGATGATCTGACTGCCATTGTCTGATGCGAACTCAAATTGGTGAATGCGCTTAAGCTCATCAAGTAGCCATTCTTTAGCTGAATTGGCCAGGCTTGAATAAACCGCGACGCCAGCATGATGATCAAAGCTAAAATAGTGATCGCTGACCTCAATATGGTTTGGTTTTGGCAGCAAGGGCTGTGCATGGGTTAAACTTGCAGGAATCTCACTGCGTTCACGGTATGGTGAAGCTAATACGATAGGCGTGACATCCACTTGTGCGCGCTGTGGGTTTCCATCAACGACAAAGTTGATCATCGCTTCGTTAAAGCCATCCGAGTAATAACGGAATGGGTTCGAACCAATACTGAATTCACAGTAATAGTGATGGTTGGCAGCCAGTACCACCCCTTCTGGCTTAAGTGTGCAAAAACTACCAATTTGAGTCAGTTGACCATTTGAAACGCTGTCTGGAAGAATGTAACGATCGAAAGCGAAAGTTAAGCTCCAGCTGTTTAGGTCTTGGTCGCTCAAGTTATGAAAGGTGAGGCCAAAGCGGCAGTTTTGTTTCTGCTCAGAAAGGACTACGAGATCAACACGATATTCCATATCTACTCCTACGCCGCACTGAGCGAGTAAAGGTTATGTTCTGGTTTGCCAGCAAACATAATTGCGCCTTCAATCGCGTCAAACTGTGGCTCAACAATCCATTGCTGAACTGGTGGTGAAAGCCAACGTACAATGCGTTCAGCTATGCTGCCCATTAAACAAATACGTGTTGCGCCGCGCTTGTTTAATGCCACGAGAAACATTTCTATATCCGCTGCGGTTTGCTTCAGCATTTCAATGGCCAGTGCATCGCCTTGTTCCGCATGTTGGAAAATAGCCGGAGAAAACTGCCCATAATCACGAGGAAGCGCCTGTTTTGACCACGCCACCACGTTGTCGACCTCATTTTCGAAATGCGTCATAACGTGTTGTGCTAGGGGCGTTTTTTCTCTGATGCCATCTTCAGCTAACAAAACTTGCTGAACTAGGCGTAGCCCCATCACTGCGCCGCCACCTTGATCCGAAATAGGGAACTCACGACCACCGACAACATGTTGCTCCAATCCGTTAAGGTAGATGCCACAAGAACCGGTTCCCGCAATCATGATTGCGCCATCTTCGCCATTGTGCGCACCAACGCACGCACCGTAAGCATCGGTATTCAGAGTCATACTGGCAAATGGATGAGGAAGAGACATGAAGGCTTGCCAAGATGCTTTGTGCTCTGCGCCAGCAAGGGCTAAGCCGACGTGCATCGACGCGAAATCTTGTTGTGTCAGACCGCCTTGCTCGGTAGCCGAAGTGATGGATTCAAGAATCGAAGCCATTGCTATTTCAGCACCTAGCATGATGTTGGCACTGCCGCTTTTGGCCTCGCCAAGAAAATTACCTTGTGAATCTTTAATCCTGGCTCGACATGACGTGCCGCCACCATCGATACCGACAAAATACATTCCCATGATTATTCTTCCTTCATATTTTTAGAGGTCGCCAACTGAGAAACATGCTGAGCTTGACTCATTATCGCGAGTAAGTACCAAGCGCCATGCGGGATCCATTGTTCGCCCCAGCGCCAGTTTTGTAACACGTCTTCTTTTTGTGCTGGTGGGTTAAATGCAATGTCTTCCTCGTCTTCAAAGCCGCCAGTGATTCCGTTACACACGCCACCTTTTGCGTTGAAGAAACCATATTGAGGGAGGTAATCAGGGTTGTTACGACCATGGCCATCTAGCATGCACATGTCGTATGGGTTTAAGCCTACAATCCAGTTCAATGCATCTTGAGCAAACACAGAAAGTTGTTGCTGTACTTCTTGCGACGCTGTATGCGGTTGAGCAAGGTACGCCATGGTCGCGAGTGAGCCCAGTCGAGCATTCTCGCCTTGCCACCAATAGCCGGATTCATTGTTGTGTGCGACAAAAAATGCCTCGCGTTTTGACTCATTTACGCCTTTAACATATTGGCGAGGGTAACCGAATGGGTTGATCACTCTATTCGATATTGTGATCTCAAACTCACACGCTAGGTTTACGATACGTTTTACCGATTCCGCTCGTGCTGAGTCGTCTTCAATTGATAGATATTCGCATAGGGCAATAACTGGTAGACCAGCTTCGGCTGCGTGAAAATATGGACGGCTGCCGTCTTGGTTTGCTGACCAAAAGTGTTGAATCTGTTCGTCGCTCATTTGGCGTGCAACTAAACGTTGCGCCCACAAACGGCTCTCTTCCAAGTAGCGAGTTTCTTTGGTTGCTTTAAACAGTTCTACACATGCCAGTAGCGCACAGTATTCGTCGATAATGTTTTCTTCCCCATCATTGAGGTACTGCGTATTGTGCACTTTTAAGTGCCAGTAACCATTTTCCGCAGCGTTGCGGTATTTTTGTTGATCGTATTCACCGTGAACACTTAAACGCGACGCTGCCGCTAGCGCTGCAATGGCGACACCGCCACCTTGTCGAAAGCCTGCTTGATAGTCGTCAAATTTGTGACCAAGTTGAGTTTCGTACGCGCAAATCTCGCGTTGCGCAGTATCTTTGCTCCACTTGTCAAAGACCGTCATGTAGAAAAAGCCTTTTTCGTTTTGCATACGCACAAGAAAGTCTGCACCGAACAGGGCTTCTTCAATCAGACGTGTACGTGTGAAAGCTGCAATGTCTTCGCTTCCTTCAAGCAACGAAACCCCTTTTAGGATGTTCCAAACCACCATTGGGGTTTGTTGAGGATTCAAATAATTCGCGTATGAAAGGTGACTTAAATACTTGCTAACGTCTCCTGATGCGTCGTACCAGCCGCCGTGTACATCAACCTTTTTATTGGAGTTTAGTACTGGAAGTTGTCGATCTTGTTGATCGAAGATTCCGCCGCAACGTTGCGATTTGAAGTAGTGGATCACATCTGACAAAGTTTGATCCAACAGAATGTGTTCGCCAACGATGAAAGAGGAAGAGCGCGTATCTTCTACTTGCAAGAAATAGTCGCCTGACGTTGTGAAAGAGGAAAAGTCGATGAGGTAGAAATAGCCCTGATGCCAGTTCGCCACTTTACCTTGTTCTTCAACCGCAAAAGTTGCCACGGTTTGCTCGCTAGTGGCACAAATCAATTGAGCAGTGTAAGAAGACAAGTGTGGTTGTTCGGTCTGGATAATGGCTTTCTTTGGGCCCAGACGTTCATAACCAATGTGGTTAGTCAGTAGCAGCATTCAATGTCTCCGGGAAACGATAAAAACAGGAGTGGGTCAGGCTGAACCTGACCCTCGTTATGATTAATCTTCAAATAAGTAACAGCGGACAAAGTGGTTGTCGGACAGTTGAGTGACGCCTGGTAGTCGTTCGCGACATTTGTCGGTAGCGTGTACACAACGTCCAGCAAATGGACAGCCGACAGATTCTGGTGTCCAAAGTGGGATTTCCCCTTTGTTGCCTTTCAGTTTCTCGTGAATAGACTTCGATGGATCTGGAACCGCAGATACCAACAGTTGCGTATATGGGTGTTGAGGATCGTGAATGATTTCTTCAGTATCGCCCCATTCAACCATGTGACCTACGTACATGACCGCGAGATCTTCAGCAATGTAACGCGCTGTTGCGATGTCGTGAGTGATGTAAAGCAGAGACATTTGTTTCTCGAACTTCATCTCTTCCATCAAGTTCAGAACACCGGCACGGATTGATACATCGAGCATGGATGTTGGCTCATCCGCCAAGACTACTTCAGCTCCAACTGCGATGTTACGAGCTAGGTTTACACGTTGACGCTGACCGCCAGATAGCTGGTGCGGGAACTTTTGCGCCGTTTCTTTTGGTGGAATAAGACCAACTTGTTCAAGTAGGTCGTACACACGCTCTTCCAGTTCTTTCTTGTTGCCCGGTGCTACTTTCTTATGAATCAGCAGCGGGCGCGCAATATGGTGGAAGATATTGTGCGTTGGGTTTAGCGAGCCAAACGGGTCTTGCCACACCATTTGTACACCTTCACGGTAGGTCATTAAATCGTGACGAGAGGTGATGTCTTGGATATCACGACCTTTGTATTCAATGATGCCATCGGTTGGTGCGTACATTTTTGCAATCATTTTTGCAGTAGTAGACTTACCTGAACCAGATTCACCTACCACTGACAAGCCGCGGCTCTTGTACATTTTGAAAGAGACGTCGTTGATTGCGCGCATCTTAGATTGTTTGATTGAGTTACTGTTTAAAGGGAAGTCCTTAACGACATTTTTACCCTCAATCAGCAGTTCGCCGAATTGTTTGCTCATAATTCTCTCCAGTGTAATTTTTGTTCTTAGCTAGCGTTTTTTTGTTGTTAAACCTTAGCTTGAGCAATGGTGTCGCCGTACAAATGGCAATTTGAGAGGCGACCTGGTTCAATTTGACGTAATTGGGTTGGTACACGTGTACATGCTTCATGTACGCGATCGCAACGAGCTTGGAAGCGGCAGCCCCGTGGTACTTCTAGCAAGTTCAACGGGTTACCTGGAATACCAGTCAATTTGGTCTTTGGTCCAGTTAGTGGAGGGAAAGAGCTACCCAAACCTTTGGTGTAAGGGTGGTAAGGACTTTCCAGAATTTGCTTAGAAGGTGCGACTTCAATCAACTCACCTGAGTACATGATGCCGATACGATCCGAGAACTCGACCATCAATGACAAGTCATGTGTGATGAACAGAATTGAGAAACCAAACTCTTCTTTAAGCGCGTAAATTTTTTGTAGAATTTCACGTTGAACCACTACATCCAATGCGGTAGTCGGTTCGTCCATGATGATCATTTTTGGGTTCAGAGCCAAAGCGATTGCGATTACTAGACGTTGACGCATACCACCAGAGAACTGGTGCGGGTAATCACTCAATCGGCTAGGGTGGATATCAACGATTTCCAGCAGACCTTCAGCGCGTGTTTTTGCTTGAGCGCGAGTCATATTGGTATGACGCATGATGACGTCACAGAACTGCTCTTCCATGGTTAGAACAGGGTTCAAAGCGTTCATCGCACTCTGGAATACCATCGACATTTCACTCCAGCGGAACGCTTGCATGCGATCATCGCTGTACTGAAGGATATCTTCACCGTTGAAGATCACCTCACCACCTGTGATAAACGCTGGCGGCTTATGAAGGCGCATTAGTGAGAAGGCAACAGTGGATTTGCCACAGCCAGATTCACCAGCCAGACCGAATACTTCACCTGGTGCAATGTCGAAGCTCACGTTGTTACAGGCGCGGACATCGCCCGCATCTGTAATATAGTCTACGCATAGGTTACGGATGGAAATTAGTGGTGCAGTCATGATTATTTATCTCCGCTCCATAGTGCATTTTGTGGTGCCAGTTCAGGCTCACGCTCTTTCTTGTCTTTTGCTGCTAGTTTTTTCCAGCGTTTCATGCCTTTGTGAGAACGAAGTTGAGGGTTCGCAATTTCGTCAACGGCAAAGTTCAACAGAGCAAGACCAGTAACCAGTAGTGTTAGGGCAATACAAGGTGCTAGTACTTCCCACCATGCGCCAATCAGCATGGCTGATGAGGTTTGCACGTTGTAAAGCATGATGCCCCAACTGATCGTGTTGGCATCACCCAAACCTAGGAACGAAATGACCGCTTCAGTGTTGATCGCCAGCATTACTGAGCCAATGAAGCTCGCACCGACAATTGGGATAAGGTTTGGTAAAATCTCAACGAAGATGATGCGGAATGAAGACTCTCCCAATACTTCGGCAGCTTTAACGAACTCTTTCTCGCGTAGTGCCATAGTTTGAGAGCGGACAACACGTGCACCCCATGCCCAAGAAGTACCAGCGATAATCAAGGCAATGGTGAGTGGGCCTGCTTCACCGATAAAGGCCGCCAGCACGAATAGCAATGGATACTGCGGAATTACTAACATGATGTTCATTGCGGCACTCAATATGTCATCCACTTTACCGCCGAAGTAACCTGCCGATATACCAATGACTGTTGCTAAGAAACACACGATGATGCCAGCACCAAAGCCTACACCCAGTGATACTCGTGCACCGTAAGCCACCTGCGACCAGATATCGCGACCCATTCGGCTAGTACCTAATACGTGGTCGGCCTTTTTAGACATAAGCAGTGTACGACGATCGTCTGCTAGGTTTTTAGCGACCCAACCATCAGGGTTGTTTTGTGCCTGTTTTACAACAAAGCTTGGGTATTCGTGTGGGTTACCGGTTCGCTTGTCTGGCGCATGCTTTGTAAGTAAAGGAGCGGCAATCGCAACGAACACGAACAGCGTAACAATGCCAAGACCAATGCGAGCAAATGCGTTACCTAAAATAAGTTTGAATAGTTCTTTCATGATTATTTGCCTCCCGTACGTAGGCGAGGGTCTAGAATCATGTACAGCATGTCAGCCATTAAGTTGAAGCACAGCATGAACATCGTCATGATAATTAACTGACCTTGAAGTACTTGGTAGTCACGAGCGTGAATTGCGTTCAATAGAACAGTACCTAGGCCTGGGTAGTTGAAAATCATCTCGATGATTAATTGACCTCCAATGGCCATACCTAAAGACATAGACAGTGCGGTAACACTTGGAAGTAGTGCGTTACGTGCGGCGTAATTAAAGACGACGCGGTTTTCACTCAGCCCTTTACCTTTAGCCATCGTGATATAGTCTTCGGCGAGAAGGTTGATCATGTTGTTACGCATGTTAACTAGGAAGCCACCAATTTGAACGATGGTTGCACAGAATAGAGGTAGTACAGCGTGGTAACCCACGTTCTTGATGAACTCCCAGCTTGTCCAATCAGGAATAGTACCTGGCGTGTAAGCATAGCCAGATGGGAACCATTTCAGGCCAATCGCAAAGGTAAACAGCGCTAACATTGCGATAACCATTTGTGGAATAGCTTGAATGATCAATGTGCCAGGCGTTACGAATGCATCGTACTTACTACCGCGCTTCCAGGCGGCAAAAATACCAAGGACAGAAGCGATGGAGAAAGAAAGTACAACCGCAGTACCAGCTAGAAATAGTGACCAGCCAAATGCACTACCTAGTAAAGAATTAACTGAAAGAGGGTAGAACTGGATTGATGTACCTAGCTCCCAACTTAGAATGTTTTTAATGTACGAGAAGTACTGAATGTAAATTGGCCCATCAACGAAACCGAGCAGTTCTTTCATTGCTGCGATTCGTTCTGGAGTCACCTGTACTGAAGCATTAGCAAACATCATGGTAACTGGGTCACCAGGCATTGCTCGCGGAATAATAAAGTTTAACGTCGCTGCAACTAAGAGCGCGACAAGATAGAACGACAAACGTCTTAAAAAATAACCCATAACTCACACCTTACTCACCCAGATTTTTTCCCTGTTTCTGGTTTCAGGTCGCTCCTAGCGAAATTTAGAGCGAAAAATCCCCTGACGACGAGCGCCACATATTGGTTTCGTTAACAAGGGATTTTTATAGGCGGCACACGGGATGTATGCCGCTTGAAATGAACTTCTACTTATTTAACTGGTTTTAGGTCCAGTACGTGAAGTAGACGCTCTGGGATACCTGCCCAAATGTTTGGACGGCCCTTAGGGTTTTCTTCGTTCCACCAACCAGTGAAGCGAGTTGTGTTGTATTGGTACATGTACGCGCCAGATAGCACAGGAATAGTTACTTGGTCCTGAGCAATGATCTTCTGAATGCCATGAGCGATCTCTAGTTGTTCTTGCTTATCTGCTGTTTTGTAGAAGCTGTTAAGAAGACCGTCTAGCTTATCGTTCTTGTAGAAGTGCATTGCAAAGCGAGGCATGCCGTCACCAGCTTGTAGCTTCGAGTTGTAGCCACTATCCCAGTACAAGTGTGGATCTGCACCGTGGAAGTAGTTGGTGTAAGCAACGTCGTAAGTACCTTCTAGCATTGCTTGGTTGTATACCGAGAAGTCCGGTGTACGAGCACGAGCTTTAATGCCCACTTCTGCTAGTTGCTCAACGGCTAGTTGTACTGTGTTATTGAAGTCAGTCCAACCGTTTGGTGATTGAATTAGAAGCTCGAAAGACTTGCCAGATGGTGTATCCACAAAGCCATCTTTGTTTACATCTTTGAAGCCAGCTTTAGCTAGAAGCTTTTTCGCACCTTCCGCGTTGTATGTGTTGTAGCCTTTGTACTTGTTGTGTGTCTCTTCATCAGACCAAGCTTCGAATGCGTAGCCAAGGCCAGATGCGAAGTCGTTCACTGTACCGCCGCCGTAGAAAGCGATATCAATGATAGTTTGACGGTCTAGCGCCATAGAGAACGCACGACGGAAGTCAACGTTAGTTAGCGCTTCGTTTTTCGCAGCGTCTGGGTTTTTGAAGTTCACTACAAATGCTTGAGTACCCGCTGGTGGGTACCAGTAGTGGTGATTCGGACTTGCTGCAGCGTACGTACGGTCGATGTCTGGTACGAATGAAGACGTCCAGTCCATTTCGCCGTTAACGATTTTGCCCAAGAATTGGTCGTTGTTCGCGATTTGCGGCACACGCAGACAGTCTACATCTAGGTTGTCTGCATCCCAATAATTCGGGTTCTCACACTGGATATATAGCTGCGGTGTGAAAGTGTCGATTTCGGTAAATGGACCACTGCCTACTGGATTTTCGTTTGTGAATGTTGCTGGATCTTTGACTTTGCTCCATACGTGCTTAGGTACGACGGGTACTTTCGCAATTTCGTAAGGAACGTTTGAGTTTGCTTCGCTTAGACGGAATTTAACTTGGTAGTCGTTAACTTTTTCTACGCCAGTCACCCAAGAGTTGATACCAGATTGGTCTAGCTCTGGCTTCTCTTTAACTAGGTTGAAAGAGTAAACAACATCATCAGCGGTAAACGCTTTGCCATCAGACCATTTTACGCCCTTACGGATATCGAAGGTTACGCTCATCAGGTCATCAGCCATGGTAAAGTTTTCTGCTAGACGAAATACAGGCGTGTTACCGTGCATTTCGTTAAAAACAACGAGCGGCTCGTAAATAAAGTCGGTTGTTGTGTGCAGGTTAGTTGCACCCAAGAAAGGGTTAAAGTTACGAACGAAAGTTGTAAACTCTTTAGGGTGGATAGTCAGTTCACTGCGTTCAGCCGCAGTAGCTACCGATGCAAAACCTGTAGTAGCCGTTGCAATAATTGCTGTTGCTAGTGCTGTTTTTTTAATATTGGCAAGCATAGCTGTTCCTTACTATTTGCTTTCATTTCACTAAATGGAATTGAATGTCATCAATTGATAAACACTCTCTAAGACCTACCTCTTGTACATGCCTTACTCATTACAACATTGAGTTTCGCCAAGAGTGGCCTGTAGGCCTTAGGCAGGAGTAAGAAAACACCTTATCCATAAAATAATCAAACTTGATTCCCGTTAAAAACGTTAAAATCTCTGAGCTCTCCGTTATAAACGTTATTTTGGCTAATTTTAACCAGTAGAGGGACAAAAAATAAACGTTGATATGCGTCGCAGTTTATATCCTTGTTAATAATGAGTGTTGGTGATTACTAACCTGGTGATCCATTTAAAATATACGTTTCTTGCTTGGTTTCTAGGTTCGGAGATCTCGCTCACATGCAGAAATGGTGTTAATTAATCAGCTAAAAATTAATCTGCCGTTCTGTTGTGATTAAGTTCGCAATCTCTATCAATAGTTCGTCAAAATCCGCTTGTTATCTGAAAAATGGCCTTTTTTATCGACAGTTTTCTTCCGTTTGTCGTCCTTTTTTTATTGTATGAATGAAGTTTTTTGGTTGCTCGAACTTACCTAATTAAGGCCAGTTAAATGGATAAGATCGTACGTTTTGAAGACCAACAATAGATAGCGATGTCTAACCGAATGTTCGTTATTGGAAATATGTTAATGGGGTAGGAAGAGGCGGTCTCTTTTATCTCTAGGAAGGGAATACTCGAATAACAAAAAAGCCCAGCATGCACGCTGGGCTAGTTTTTTTGATAAATATTAGCTGGTCAATAGTCGCTGTAGTTTATCTCGTTGTGCTTCTATGTATGCTCTCTCGGGGCTCTGTTCTTTGCAGTGTTCGAGAATGAACTCTATCGAGCTTAGCACCGTTCTCCAACGTGGTGTTTTGGGTAATGTTTCTATACGCATGTATTTATCTAAAGTGCGTGTTTGCAAAGTACTACGGTCTAGATAAACGCGCCACAAGCCACTTTGCTCTGCAAATGCGAACTTACTTTCACCCGTTACAGATTCCCAATACTCTAAAGCATGTGTCATTGCGTCTACTAGAACTTCTCGCATAAGTTCTTGCTTGTCTTTTTTATTACCGAGCGCTTTGTCTGCAAGGCGCGTAAATTCTCCGCCAAGCTCTTTTAGCTTTTGCAATTGGTCTTTGTCACCATCAAATGCATAACTTGAAAGCACTTCTACGGCGGTTTCTAGATTATGTATGCGAGCGGCACTGGCTCCACCGCCGACATTAAAGATGTACATGATATCTAACCCTGAACCTTCAGGGAGCTTAAGAATGTCTGCTTCGATGTTCTGACGAATATCTTCAATATAGATATCAATCTTGCCACAGTAATGAGGTTGTTTGACGGTCAGATATTTAGGGGCAATCAGCTCATCAGCAGATGAACGCTTTAGCTGTTCTAAGCTGCGCTTGAATAGCTTACAAGCAGCTTCGTTAGCAAAGCGAATACGCTTGTCTTCACGTAGACAGATGATAGCTTCAGGAGCCGATTCTAGCTGTTCCAACAAACGACCTTGAGTCTCAAGTAAGCTTGCTTCAACGACTGCACGCTGTCTAAGTTCAGACTCTAGCACTTTGTTTTCCATATGGCGCATTTCTGCTTTACTTGCCGTTAAATGCGCTTGGATACGTGCCGCCAACTCTTGTTTATTAAATGGTTTCGATAAATAGTCGTTGGCTCCTGCCTCAAAACCTCTTACACGATCTTCTGTTTGACTGAGTGCGGTGAGCATAATGATTGGCAACTCGGCATGATCATAGGTTTCACGTAGTTCACTACAAACTTGGTAGCCGCTCATGCCTGGCATCATGATATCCAATAACAGAAGTTCCGGCTTCTCTTGCTCGACGAGCGCTAACGTTTCTGGCCCATCGGAGACGGTACGCACACGATAGCCCTCTAAACGTAAAAAGCTTTCAAGCACGCGTAAGTTTACTGGTTCATCGTCAGCAACATACAGTAACGGGCCGTCTGGGTTCTCTGGAAGTGATAAGTCTTCACTGTTCTCTACATTAACTTCAGGAATTTGGAAGTGCCCGTGCGCAGCTAGAGTCTGGGTTGCTTGGATTTCTTCTTCACTGGCGAGCGGTAAAGTGAAACTGAAGGTAGTTCCGACCATTGGTTGGCTACTGACGTATAACGAGCCTCCCATTAATTCGATCAATTGACGGCTAATGGAGAGCCCAAGTCCTGCACCTTGACGATAACGGCTCGCGTCTTGCCCTGCTTGGATGAGTGGTTCAAAAATATGTTCAAGTTGTTCTGCGGGAATTCCTTGTCCAGTATCCACAACTTGTACGCGTACATGATCATCTACCACATTAGCGGAGATAACAATTTTACCTTCTGAGGTGTATTTAATCGCATTGCCAATCAGGTTATATAGCACTTGTTCAAGGCGTTGCGGGTCAGCTGACACTGCTTTTAAATCCGCAGGGACTTGGTTGATGATGCGGATGGTTTTACTTCCAAGTAAATGGCTAGAAAGCTCTAAAACCAATCGTGTTGCACTGCCCAAACTCACTGCTGATTTCTGGATATCCATGCTTCCATAACGCATTTTATGATAATCCAACAAGTCATCGACTAGATTAGCGAGACGCTGACCACTTTTAATGATGATATCAAGCTGATATTTCTGGCTAGCGGGGATCGCGCCATTGGCGCCGGACGCTAAGGTTTCAGCAATCCCGACCATGCCGTGTAACGGTGTACGAAGTTCATGAGAAGTCGTGGCTAAGAACTCATCTTTTAATTTATCGGCCAATTGCAGTTCTTCATTCTGTTTCTGAATGATCTGTATGTTGCTTTCTAGTTCTTCATTTTGCTTCTTAATGGTTTGAATCTTCTCTCGAATAGAGCGTTGCATTCGTTCAAAGCTTAACGCAAGCCGACCAATTTCATCTTTACGAACCGTATTAAAAGACGTGTCATCAAGATCCCCTGCAGAGACCTTTTCGGCAACCCAAGTCAATTTCAGCAACGGAGAAGTGATAAAGTTTGATAAATAGTGAGAAGCTATCACCACAAGGATAATGGCGATCAACATAGCGATAACGAATAGTTTTTCGAGTTGATGGATACGAGCGAAAGCTTCGTTTTCTGGTAACTGTACGACGAGCGCCCAAATCACACCACGAGTTTCAATCGGTGCATAAGCCGCGATGATTTCTTCACCTAAGCCGTTCGTGTAAGTGCCGACACCAAACGCACCAGAGAGTGCTTTATCGATCACTTCTAAACTGTTCTTAATGTCGTCTTGTTTCGTGTTAATTGTGCGAGGTTGGTGATCATTTCCAACCAGCAGGGTGTTAATGGATGACTCTCGATTAGCGTCTGCGGCTAACTTAGTGATGCCATTATTTGGCAAGCGGAACATGGCATAGCTGTGTAGATAACCTTGCTGAACAATTGGTGCACCTAGCCAAGCGACTGATTTACCCCCTTCCAGCTCGAAGTCAGACACAATCACAGGAGTGTAGTCTTCGTTTACTTTTCGACGTTCAGTCACATCATCGGCGAGACGCTTGAAAGTTTTGCCAAGTGCCGAGTCTTTGTAGGGGCCTGATAACAAGTTCGTTCCGTAGTTATCGTCTTTGTTGATCGAGTAGGTGACGTTACCATTGATGTCGACCAGCAAAATGTCATTAAAATCAGAGCGCTTGAGGAGCTCCAAGTAGGCCCAATGATAGCGTTTATGTAAAAGTCGGTAACGTTCACTTCCTACATAGTTGGATGACTCGGGTAACGTTGAGGTTTTGATTTGGTCTCCGCTGCCCTCGATGTAGCGCTGTTGGGCGTTTTTACGAGACTCTTCAATATCATTGCCTAAACGACTAAAAGCATTGACGAGACCGTAGAATCGGCCACCACTGGCGTAAGCCAACTCTGAGCGCACAAAGCCCATGACTTCGGTTTCTCGTGCCTCAAAGTAGTCGATGATTTGCTGCTGTTTTGTATCTCGAACAGACAGTAAGTGCGAGGTGCTTTGTTCTTGCAGATCTTTACTGTGGGACTGCAAGAAAAAGATCGCAGTAATGGTAAGAGGTGTGATACTGAGCACCAGAAATGCGGTCATCAGTGTACTCTGAAGGCGCTTAAATTTCTGTTTTTTGTAGAATTTAAACATGGATAAGATTACAACTCATAATGGGCAGTTCTAAAACATACTTCGCTGCCGAGGTTCTCGTTAAAAACGGATAAGATGTTCAACTAGATAGAATTAACAAAATTAACGAGTTTTTTTTCTTTGACAAGAAAGTTAGTTGTAAAGCGTGCAGGGTGACGCAGTTTTTCTTATGAGTGTTGAATTTATGAGAAAAAATCGCGCAGGTTTGTGTCTGCGCGGGGGGAAGTTATGATTTTTTCGCGTAGTAGATAGAAAATTTATTGGTCTTATTTAGCGTCTCGCAATTATTAAACGCCCGCTCGATAATTGGTGGGTATTTTAAGAAGCTATTCGCGACAATCACCATTTCGCCGTCTTTGGTTAGGTATTGTGGCGCCTGACCCAACAAGGTTTCCGCTGCGTTGTAATTTGTGTCTAGACCACTGTGGAATGGCGGGTTGCTGACGATAAAGCGGTAGTCTTTTGCGGTATCCGAGTATATATCTGATGCAAATACGCGTCCGGATAAACCATTCGCTTCTAATGTGGCTTGGCTAGAAGTGATCGCATAAGCATTAATGTCACACATCTCAATCGCGATCTCTGGATTCGCTTTCGCCATAAACGCACCGAGTACACCTGCACCACAACCAAAGTCGAGCACTTTGCCCGACAGCTTAGGTAAGGTTTCAAGCAGCAATCGGCTACCTAAGTCGAACTCGCCATGGCTGAATACGCCAGGTAGGCTCTTAACCGCTAGCGACTGCTCACCGAGTGTAACAGTGTAAGACTTAAACCAATCTGCTTGGTTGAAAGGTTTTGGTTCATTGAGGCAATTACCCCAGTAAAATGAGCAGCGACGAGCAGAGTCGTACTTGTTCACAGGGCCGTATTCTTGGAACATCTTCTCGATGCTCTTGATGCCGGAGCGGTTTTCACCAACGATGACGATTTCGGTGTTAATGCCCAGTTTCGCCATCAACATCGCCAGCAAGTATTCTGCTTCAGCTTTTGCTTTTGGCCAGTATAAAAGGACCATGTCTGCTTTTGTTTCAACATCAAACACAGAGCCAAAATGACTTTTCACTTTGTCAGAGGTTTGAATTTGGCGGTAGTAGCTATAGTTGGAAGTAAACACTTCAACAGACTCACAATGAGCCACTAACTCAAGAGGAAATAGGTCTTCAACTTCACCAGCGACTAAAACGTGTTTTCCGTTGAAGTATTCAAGTTGGCGCTGAGCTATTTGGCTAGGAGCGATATAAGCAGACATAAATTTGGTTCATCAGAAATAATTTGGGGCAGATTTTCGCACAATCTGCCCCAAGCTTGAAGTGATTAAGCGGCGACTAGCTGTTGTCTTGTTGGTTAAGGAAGTCTTTGAATTCTTCCTCGTAGATATTAAACAGTACCATGGTCACGGCAAAAATAAGTGGGCCGTAGATAAGACCAATCAAACCAAACAGATGCAGACCACCCAGTAATGAGAAGAAAATCATAAGGGTATTCATGCCGGCGCTGCCTTGCATTAGCAACGGGCGCAATAGGTTATCTATAGAGCCAACGACAACTACACTCCACACCGTCAAGAAGATAGCCCAAGTCATATCGCCTGTTAAGAACAAGTACGCTGCTGCAGGAATCCAGATTAGCGCGGTTCCTACCACTGGAATAAATGATGCAAAGCCCATCATCGTTCCCCAAAATAACCCAGGGAAGCCTGCTAGCCACATACCGATACCGCCAGCCAGACCTTGAGCAATCGCTGTCATGAATGAGCCCATTACGGCTGATTTAGAAACTTGCTCTATCTCTGTCAATATGCGGTCTTCTTGGCTACGTGAGAGTGGCAGGATATGACGAATCGCAGAGATAATTTTGTCGTGGTCACGAAGCAGAAAAAACAACACAAACAGCATTAGGAAGAAGTTCATTAGGAAGTTGGTTGCGTCTCCTAAAATCTTTGCGCTAATAGCAACTAAGTTAGAGCCAAACGATGTGGCAAATTGCCCAATTTTCTCAGCGATGGCTTTGGGCTCGATTTTATCAAAAGGTAAGTACTCATTAACAATCGCTAAGCCTTTGATAACGAAAGGATGTTGGAATATATCTTGGATACCACCATTGGTAACCCAATTATATGTATTTTGTGAGAAAACAGAGCCTTGCTGAACAATGGCGGCAAACACAAATAAAAGCGGGATAACAATAATAAACGTCAAGACGACACATGACAGCAGTGCCGCCATATTGGGGTGCTTGGGAATTTTCTGCTCAAACCATTCGTGTATCGGAAACATGAGCAAAGAAATGATAAAAGCCATCACAATGGAATTGATATATGGCTCAACCAATAAGTAGCAAGCAAAAGCAGCGGCGAGTAAAGCAACCATTAGTACTCGGTGACTCGACGTTATTTTTACATTATTTGGCATGGTATTAGTCCAACTTACAGGTGACGTTTACGGTTTATGCCTTCAATGATGGCGTGTAACCTTTATTACTTTGCACTCTTAACTCTTTCAAGCTTATGACAATGCCGAATTAGAGCAGGGCGATGTACCTTGCTATAATGACTACAAATCAGTCGGTTATCAATCAAGAGATGAGCTATGGGTTGTTGCAACGGTGATAAAAAGTGTCAAACCGAGAAAAAAGCTAAGCGAATACCGTGGTTTGGCATTGTCGTTGGGGTATTAGCGATATTGGTTATTTTGAATTGGCAATAAAAAAGGACCGTTACGGTCCTTTTCTAAATGCGTTATCGCCGTTTTTAGCGATTACTTCGCTTCTTCTGCAAGAACAGCAAAACAGCGGTCAGCAGCTTCTAGTGTGGCATCAATCTCTTTTGAACCATGAGCGAGTGAAGTAAAGCTCGCTTCAAACGCAGATGGCGCAAGGTAGACACCGTGTTTTAGCATTAAGTGGAAGAAACGCTTGAAGCGTTCTACATCGCACTTCGTTACGTCTTCGTAGCAAGTTACTTTTTCTTGGTCAGTGAAGAAGAAGCCGAACATACCGCCCACTTGGTTAACAACTAGCGGAATACCGTGTTTTTCTGCTAGAGACTTAAAACCTTCAGCAAGTTGTTTCGTTTTAGAAGCTAGGCGCTTTTCGTTGCCTTCTTCTTTTAGAAGGTTCAAACATGCGTAGCCTGCTGCCATTGCGACAGGGTTACCGGAAAGGGTACCAGCTTGGTAAACAGGGCCTGTAGGTGCAACGTATTGCATCACTTCTTTACGGCCACCGAAAGCACCTACTGGCATACCGCCACCAATCACTTTACCCAGTGTCGTTAGGTCGGGTTTGATGTTGTAGTGTGCTTGCGCGCCGCCTAGAGCAACACGGAAGCCTGTCATTACTTCATCAAAAATTAGTAGCGCGCCTTCTTGATCACAGATTTCACGTAGCCCTTCGTGGAAGCCTTCCACTGGTGGAATACAGTTCATGTTGCCTGCTACTGGCTCAACGATGATACAAGCAATTTCGCCTTTGTTAGCAGCAAATAGCTCGCGTACAGAATCTAGGTCGTTGAATGTTGCTGTTAGCGTGTGCTTAGCAAAATCTGCAGGAACGCCAGGAGAGCTTGGTTGACCTAGTGTTAGTGCACCAGAACCTGCTTTTACTAGCAAGCTGTCAGCGTGGCCGTGGTAACAACCTTCAAATTTCATGATCTTGTCGCGACCGGTGAAGCCACGTGCAAGGCGAATCGCGCTCATAGTAGCTTCAGTACCAGAACTTACCATGCGGATTTGCTCCATTGATGGAACAAGCTCAGAAACTAATTCTGCCATCGCGATTTCAAGTTCTGTTGGCGCACCGAAGCTGAGACCGCGTTGCGCTGCATCAATTACTGCTTCGCGGATAACCGCGTGGTTGTGGCCAAGAATCATTGGACCCCAAGAGCCAACGTAATCAATATACGCTTTACCATCGGCATCAAAAATCAGTGGACCGTCTGCTCGTTCGATAAATAGCGGAGAACCGCCAACGCCGTTGAATGCACGAACTGGTGAATTGACACCGCCAGGGATGGTTTGCTGAGCTTTTTGATACAGCTCTGATGATTTGGTCATGGGGTTATCCTCTTTTGATTGCTCGGACCAAGTGGAGCGCATTGTACCTAGCTATAATCAAGTTAGAAACGTTTTGCTTAATTTATGTGTTGTTTCGCAGTGTAATCTTATATATCCGCATCTGTTATAAAGAATCGGCGGCGAATACTTGAACGAGTTTGTCAGGTATTGGATAATCGTCTCAATTAGCACAAATTTGACGTCTTGCTTCAGGCTTGACGCATTACACGAGTGAGAGAGGTCTTCGTGAGCGAAGTAAACGTACCATTATCTTTTTCTGACGCAGCAGCATCTCGCGTTAAAGCATTGATTGCTGAAGAAGAAAACCCAGCATTGAAACTGCGCGTATACATTACTGGCGGCGGCTGCAGCGGCTTCCAATACGGCTTTACTTTTGATGAAAATGTAAACGAAGGCGATACGACAATCGTAAACAGTGGTGTAACACTGGTTGTAGACCCTATGAGTCTGCAATATCTCGTTGGCGGTATTGTTGACTACACTGAAGGGTTGGAAGGAGCGCGCTTCTTCGTAAATAACCCAAATGCAACGACAACATGTGGTTGTGGTGCATCGTTCAGTGTGTAGTTAACACCTAACAGGCAGCTAATGGCTGCCTGTGCTTTATGTAGAAGGATGTCACGTAAAGCACACGCTCGCAGATATGCAGAGAAATAATAAAAAGGACTTTATATGTCTGGACTTTCTTTTGGACGCCGAGTTGTCGAGCGCCCTTGGCTAGTATCTCTTATCCTCGTCTTACTTCTTGTTGCATGGCTAACCATCGGCCAACTCAAAGCACAAGATGATCATCCTAACTCTTCAACATCCACGAACACGACACCACTTGCAAAGGTGATGTTTGATACTTTTCTTGCCGAACCTACCAGTAAAACCATTGAATTGTATGGACGAACAGCGCCCAATCGTCAAGCGCGTCTTGGCGCCGAAGTTGCCGGTAAAATAGTCAGTCTTAACATGAAGAAAGGCCAAGCGGTCAAACAGGGACAAGTGATCGCAAACATCGATAAGCGCGACCTTGGCATTCAACTTAAACGAGCCCAGGCGATGCTGTTGGTTAAAGAAAAAGAGTTTAATGCAGCTAAATCGCTAAAAAGTCGAGGACTGCAAGGTGAGGTTGCATTTGCGACAGCGCAAGCAGCGTTGGTAGATGCACGTGCGAATTTGAGTAACGTGCAAACGGCTTTAAGAAATACTGAGGTTAAAGCGCCATTTGATGGCATCGTAGATCACCACTTTGTTGAGTTAGGTGATTTTGTCGGGATTGGCGATCCTATTGCGACGGTCATTGATTTGGATACTTTAGTGATTGAAGCCGATGTCAGTGAACGGCATATACAATACCTTAAGGAAGGCCTAGAAGCCGACGTAAGAACCATTAACCAACAGCATCATCAAGGTCGTGTACGCTACATTGGACGTGTTTCTTCTGCTTCTACTAATACATTTCCAATTGAAATCGAAATTGATAATCAAGACGCAAGAATTCCTGCCGGTATGAGCGCAGAAGTACAGCTGCCTTTGAGTGAAGTGTTGGCAGTAAAGATTACGGCTGCCATGTTAGCACTAGATGAAGAAGGTAACTTAGGTGTCAAGACACTGCGTAATGAGCATGTTGAGTTTGTTCCAATTCAACTCGTTAAGGCCGAGGATGATGGTGTGTGGCTCTCTGGGTTAGGAGAGCGTGCAGACATTATCGTGCTGGGACAAGGTTTTGTGCGAGATGGTGATCAAGTACTGGCCAATAAAGTTGATGACGTAGTTGTTGAAGCGGCTAGTGAGCAGTAAGGAGCACTTATGTACACTCTGATTGATGCTGCGTTATCCCGCGCTCGCACCATGCTGACATTACTGGTGATGATCTTAATTGCCGGTGTCATTACTTACGTCACTATCCCCAAGGAATCGAGCCCAGATATTACCATTCCTATTATCTACGTTTCTGTTGGGCATCAAGGCATTTCTCCCGTCGATGCCGAACGTTTATTAGTTCGGCCAATAGAGCAAGAGTTGCGCTCTATTGAAGGCGTAAAAGAGATGACCTCTGTGGCATCAGAAGGTCATGCTTCGGTGACGCTGGAATTTAGTGTCGGAGTGGATCTTGATAAAGCGATGGCAGATGTGCGTGATGCGGTTGATCTTGCGAAGCCAAAGTTACCAGAGGACAGTGATGAGCCAACGGTAAACGAAGTCACGTTTGCATCTGAAGAGCCTGTGTTGACCGTTGTGCTCTATGGCACCGTACCAGAGCGAACCATTGTTCAGATTGCCAGAACGTTACGTGATCGTTTGGAAAGTTTCCGTCAGATTCTTGAGGTTGAAATCGCAGGAGATCGCGAAGACATCGTGGAGATAGTTGTCGATCCGCTATTGATGGAAAGCTACGGTCTCGATCAAGCGGATATCTATAATTTAATCGCCTTGAATAACCGAGTTGTGGCAGCGGGGTTTGTCGATACTGGGTATGGACGCTTTTCGGTAAAAGTCCCATCGGTTTTTGATTCACTGAAAGATGTGCTTGAACTACCGATCAAGGTGAATGGCAAAGAGGTGATCACTTTTGGCGATGTGGCGACAGTACGACGTGCATTTCGCGATCCTGAAAGTTTTGCTCGTTTAGATGGCGAATCTGCCATCGTTTTGGACGTAAAAAAACGGGCAGGGGAAAACATCATTGAAACGGTTGAGCTGGTAAAAGAAGTACTGGCTCAGGGACAGAAGCGCGCCGAGTGGCCCGACAATTTGCAAGTTAAATACACTTGGGATCAATCCGACGATGTCAAATTGATGCTCAGTGATCTACAAAACAATATCTTATCCGCAATTATCCTCGTAGTTATCGTCATTATTGCCATATTGGGGGTTAGGACCGCGCTTCTCGTGGGGATTTCTATTCCAGGATCGTTCTTGACTGGGTTGTTGGTGTTATCGGTATTTGGGCTGACGGTCAATATCGTCGTACTGTTTGCTTTAATTATGGCAGTAGGCATGTTGGTGGATGGTGCCATTGTGGTGACAGAGTTTGCAGATCGGCGCATGCAAGAAGGAACGCCACGTAAAGAAGCTTATCGAGATGCAGCAAAGCGAATGGCCTGGCCTATTACCGCATCCACAGCAACCACATTGGCTGCGTTTGCTCCGTTACTTTTCTGGCCAGACATTACTGGTGAGTTCATGAAGTACTTACCACTTACTTTAATTGCTACCTTGGCCGCTTCACTGATGATGGCTTTACTGTTCGTTCCTGTCATCGGTGGGATCATTGGCAAGCCTCAAGTAGTCAATCAGAAAGCTCAGCGAGAAATGGTTGAGCTGCATAACGGCAACTTTGAAAAAGCGACAGGCATTACCAAACTTTATTACCAGACTCTGTCGGTAGCGATTCGTCATCCATGGAAAGTCTTACTCAGCGCGATACTGCTAGCGGCAGGTGTCGGCTTCACTTACAACAAAGCTGGCTTGGGTGCAGAGTTTTTCCCTGAAGTGGACCCTGCCTTTTTTACCGTTAAAGTTCGTTCTTATGGTGACTTGTCTATTCACGAAAAAGATGTTGTTATGCGCAAAATCGAGAAGGTGATGCTCGGTCATGACGAGTTTGAAAGTGTCTACACGCGCACAGGATCGAGCGATAATGGGGACGAGATTGGCCAGATTCAAATAACGCCTGTGGATTGGCAATATCGACGCAAAGTGAAAACCATTATTGAGGAACTAAAAGAGACGACAGACCGCTTTTATGGTGTTGAACTTGAGTATAAATTCCCGGACGCAGGACCGCCTGTCGAGCATGATCTCGTGATTGAAGTGTCATCACGAAATTTGAGTGTTAGTGCGTTAGATGAAGCAGCCAAAAAAGTACGACATTGGGCTGATGGTAATCCTGCACTGACCAACTTGAGTGATACCACTAATAAGGAAGGGATTGATTGGCAAATTGATATCCAGCGAGATGACGCCTCTCGCTTTGCAGCGGATGCTACTTTAGTCGGGAATACCGTCCAGTTTGTTACGAACGGCTTGAAAATAGGCGATTATTTGCCCGATGATGCGGATGAAGAAGTCGATATTTTGGTGCGCTATCCGCAAGATAAGCGCGACATAGGTCGATTTGATCAACTGAGAGTGAAAACGGCAGCTGGTCTGGTACCGATTACGAATTTTGCTCAAATCAAACCAGATCATAAGCAAGACACTATTCGTCGGGTCGACGGTCATCGAGTTATCAATATTAAAGCGGATATGGTGGAAGGTTACAATTTGGCGCTTGAGTTACCTAAGATTGCCGCTGGAATGGAACAGCTCGACTTACCGGAAGGCATTGAATATAAGATTCGGGGTCAAAATGAAGAGCAGGAAAACTCATCAGCATTCTTGCAAAATGCTTTTATTGTCGCGCTTGGTGTGATGGCTTTGATTTTAATTACGCAGTTTAATAGCTTTTATCAAGCTTTCTTAATCCTTAGTGCAGTGCTGTTTTCTACCGTTGGTGTCTTCGCCGGGTTACTTATTTTCCAAAAGCCATTTGGCATCATTATGTCGGGAATTGGAGTGATTGCGTTGGCTGGTATCGTGGTAAACAACAATATTGTTTTAATCGATACTTATAATCAGATGCGTAAACGTGGCTTAGAAAAATCTGAGGCTATTTTGCGTACGGGTGTGCAGCGTTTAAGACCCGTTTTACTTACGACGGTGACCACCATATTAGGCTTATTGCCAATGGTGTTAGAAATGAACATCGACTTAGTTAATCAGAAAGTGGAGTTTGGCGCACCAAGCACTCAATGGTGGTCTCAGCTTGCGACCGCTGTCGCGGGTGGTTTGGCGTTTGCGACTTTGCTAACGTTAGTTCTGACACCGTGTTTGCTTATGCTCGGGAGAGAGCATCACTCCGAACAGTAAGCTTTATCGTGATGATATCGACAAAACAAAAAGGGCAGCTTCGCTGCCCTTTTCAATACCTGGCTTACTTCATTGCTAGCAGTTTGCTGTAGCGTTCAAGCTTGTCCATGCTAATTTTCGCGTTTGCCATGAAAGTTTGTCTCGCTTTGCCTGTCAGGGATTTAGATTGTGGCAAATTCACCGTGCGCGGGTTTTTATGGACACCATTCACAAGGAACTCATAGTGCAGGTGAGGGCCAGTTACACGGCCAGTTCCGCCAAGCGTACCAATGGTTTGGCCTTGCTTAACGCGTTGACCAGCTCGTACAGTACGTTTGGTTAAGTGCAGGTACTTGGTAATGTAAGTATTGCTATGTTTAATGAAAACGTAGTTACCATTAAATTTGTTGTAAGACGATTTTTGAACAACGCCATCACCAGCCGCCCAAATCGGGGTGCCCACTGGTGCTGCATAGTCCGTGCCTCTATGAGGACGAACGCGTCCCGTCACTGGATGTAAGCGGCGTGGGTTGAAATTAGACGAAACTCGACGGAAGTCCAACGGCGCGCGTAAGAATGCTTTTTTCATTGCACGCCCATTTTCGTCGTAATACTTGCCACTTTTCTGATCCAATATTGCGGTAAAGGTATCGCCTTGGTTTTTAAAGATCGCAGCAATGATTTTTCCACGGCCGATTACTTCACCTTCTACCACTTCCTCTTGGTAAAGTACTCGGAAGCTGTCGTTTTTACGAATATCTAAAGCAAAGTCGATGTCCCAACCAAATATGCCAGCCAGTTCCATGATTTGGTTACCATTTAATCCAGAAGATATTCCTGCATTCCAAAAGTTTGATTTGATGGTGGCTTCAGCGTAGTTGTACTGGAAGTCGACTTCTTTTTTATCAACTTCAGAAACGTACTTGCCGTCTTTTAATGTGATACGAAAAGTCTCGAACGCGCTTAGTGTTCTTCTTAGCTGCACCAAGTTGTTATTTTCGTCAAAACCAAATTGCAATCGGTCACCAGGTCGAAGCCGAGTTAACTGTTTTTCCACTTCTTTGTCTGATGACACCAGTTCATGTAATAGACGAGCAGAAAGCCCTACGCGACTAAATAAGATGGCAGCACTCTCGCCATTTTTTACCTTGTATGTCTCCCAGCGTAGCACGGCGGGAACCGCAGGCGATGAACTATTTAGTGCACTGAGTTCGAGGGAAACTGGCACAGGATAATGTTGACCAACTTTTAATCGGCTCTGCTGCGGGTCTAGGTCTTGCGGATCAGGTAAAAAGAAGAGCGCGAAGATAATCAGCGCACTAAAAAAACCGATCAATACTTTGTGCAAGAGTGGAAGTCGGACAAAAATCGAATGCATGAGGTACTTGATTGCTAAATTAAACGGAAAAAGTGACAACTACCTAGTCTAACGTGTTTCAAAATGCATCGCTATTCAAGTAATATGTTCAGCTATTATATTTTTGCCAAATCTGTGGGAGTGAACAAGAATGGCGAGCATTGAAGCTGCACTAGCCGAGATTAAGCGCGGTGTTGAAGAGCTGATTCCAGAAGAGGAGCTAATCGCAAAACTAAAAGAAGACCGTCCTCTACGTATTAAATTGGGCGCTGATCCAACAGCACCTGACATTCACCTAGGCCATACGGTTATTTTCAATAAGCTTCGCTTGTTCCAAGAACTAGGTCATGAAGTGACGTTCCTAATCGGTGACTTCACTGCAATGGTTGGTGACCCAACAGGTAAAAACACAACTCGTCCACCGCTAAGTCGCGAAGACGTATTGCGTAACGCTGAAACGTACAAAGAGCAAGTGTTCAAAATTCTCGATCCTGCAAAGACTAAAATTCAGTTTAACTCTGAGTGGCTGTCTGAATTGGGCGCAGAAGGTATGATTCGCCTTGCGGCAAACCAAACCGTTGCTCGTATGCTAGAGCGTGACGACTTTAAAAAGCGTTACGCGGGTGGTCAGCCAATTGCTATTCATGAGTTCATGTACCCACTTCTACAAGGTTGGGACTCAGTAGCAATGGAAACGGATGTTGAATTAGGTGGTACAGACCAGAAGTTCAACCTTCTAATGGGTCGTGAACTGCAAAAGTCTCACGGTCAAAAACCTCAGGTTGTACTGATGATGCCGCTTCTAGTGGGCCTTGATGGCGAGAAGAAGATGTCTAAGTCAGCAAACAACTACATCGGTATCAGCGAAGCGCCAAGCGAAATGTTTGGTAAAATCATGTCTATTTCTGATGACTTAATGTGGAGCTACTACGAGCTGCTCTCTTTCCGTCCTCTGGAAGAGATTGCTCAATTCAAAGCTGATGTAGAAGCGGGCAAAAACCCTCGTGACATCAAAGTATTGCTAGCAAAAGAAATTATTGCTCGTTTCCACAGTGAAGCCGATGCCGATGCAGCAGAGCAAGAATTCGTAAACCGTTTTGCGAAGAACCAAATTCCTGATGAAATGCCAGAGTTTGACTTTGACGCAGGTCGCCCAGTGAGTAATCTGTTGAAAGAAGCAGGCTTATGTCCATCATCGTCAGATGCGATGCGCATGGTTAAGCAGGGCGCTGTGAAGATTGATGGTGAAAAAATTGCGGACAGCAAATTTGCTCCAGAAGCGGGTACTTACGTGTTCCAAGTAGGCAAACGTAAATTTGCTCGTATTACTATTCAGTAATTCATAATGACTGCAAATGAAAGCGTCCGAAGGGCGCTTTTTTTGTATGAAAATTTAGCAAAAACGGCAAAGTAAAACTTCCATACCTGATGAACTTTGCTACTATACTTGCGCTGCCAATAATGGCAGCGCTATCGGAGATTTACATGAACAATACCGACCATCCTCCCAGTCGTTGGGTGAGTAAGATTAAGGGAGCGAAATAACCCGCTTCGGTATTGGCGATCTCCGCCTTACCTAAGTGGTGAGGCATCTTTTCTAACTTTCTTCTCGTTATTTTCTTCATACATTCTGAATAGACAGTGCATTCGCATTGGTTTTCTCTGTGCATCTTAATTGTTGTCTGACTTTTAGCGTGCGAGAGTGGCTTTTTCATGCTTTGTCGATGGTCGTTACCAATGCCAATCGGGAGATTCGCCATGACGGTAATGAACAACACTTTTATTGAAACAACACCAAACTTTTCTGAAGTAGAAATTGGTGCAGCTCGCAATGCATTCTTGCAGTACGAGCAAGAGCAACAAGTCCATTTGCTTACGGTTATGCCGATTGATGAGGCTGTAGGTATTTTACAGCATTGCTCTGTCGGCTATGTGAATAGTCTTATTGCTCAACTTGAGCAAGCAGGTCATGACAAACGCGCACGTCATTATGCTCACCAACTGGGTCTGCATATGTCTGAAGTTGATACACCCGATGGTTATTTATCGACTAGTGTTTTGGGGCACGTGAAGCAGCGTATTGGGTGGATCATTGCACTGGCTCTTTTAGGGATAGTGTCAGGCTTGATCATTGCTCAGTATGAGGACACCCTTAGTCAGCTTGTTTTACTTGCAGTGTACATGCCAGTGATTGCAGCTGCTGGTGGTAACACAGGAACACAAGCAGCAACTTTGGTGATTCGTGCTCTTGCTACTGGAGAGTTAAAAAAACGCCAATGGTTAGAAGTTTTGTGGAAAGAGAGCCGAGTCGCTCTATTTATTGCGCTAGCGATCGCTATCGTGATGATTGGACGCATTATGTTATTTAGTGCAGGACAATCAACAGGAGGCTTTGAACTGACCGATATCGCACTGGCAATAGCAGTTGCGCTGTTCATTCAAGTCACCATTTCTACAACATTGGGCGGGCTGTTGCCAATTATTGCACGAGCTTGCAAGTTGGACCCAGCCGTATTGGTGAGTCCAGTTCTTGCGTCTATCGTCGATATTTCAGGAATGTGGATTTACTTTAACGTGGTGAACTATTTCTTAGGTATTGCCTGACTAAAGTTCACAATGTCATTGTAAAAAAGCTGCTCAAAATGTGTAATCGGGGCGATGACAGGTGTGTTGTCGTCCCGTTTTTCTGGGAAGTAGTCTGAAACAAACTGAACAAAAATGGTGTTAGGTTGACCATTTTTATCCAAGCCATATCCAGCCATATTGTAAGTCCCGTAGATAGAGCCACTTTTCGCGATCAGCTGTCCTTTAATTGGAAGTTTTCGCATACTTTGTCGGTACTTTAATGTGCCGGATTCACCTGATTTCGGCATGATGGCAATCAATTTGAGTTCGTTTTCATGCTTCCAAATATAGCGCAGCATTTCAGCCATCTTGGTCGCGGAGATCCGGTTATTTCGCGAAAGTCCTGAGCCGTCTTCTAGGCGCGCATTACGAATATCAATACCAGTGTTGGCGAAAATGATCTGCTTGATCGCTTCTGTACCGTTAGTAAAACTGCCTGGCTGAACGAAAAATTTAGCACCAAGTGTTTTGGTTAATGTGTCGGCAATCAAGTTGTCAGAGTTTTTGAGCATATCTTCAAGAATGTCTGGTAAGGCCTTTGATTGATGCATTGCGATGAGCTTTCGCTGCTTTTCTGGCGCCGTACCGACCCTAATCTTTCCTGATACTCCAATGTTGAGCTCCTTGAGCAAAGTCGCCAACCTTTGACTGGTGTAACGCTCAGGGTCTTGAACCGCAAATTTCAGTGGCAATGGTTTGTCTCTTTCAACCAAGCACCCTGTTAGCTTGTAGTTGTTATCGGGATTTGCAACTAAACCTAAGTCACAATGACGACTTTTCTTAATGGTTTTAGAAACTGTTTCTACGGTACTTGTGACACGAATAGGTTGATGCTCTGGTACGTAGACCCGCGTTCCACCATCTTTTTGTGTATAGATAGAGGCTTGTACACAGTTGTTATTGAGTGTGATGGTCGATGCCGGAGCGCTGTAGCAAACTCCCAAGATATCCCACGGCCAGCCCACCGCACGGTTATAACCAGTGAATGCGCTGTTATCGAGCCATAGGTCACCGTTAATCCGTTTTAAGCCATTTTTCTTAGCTAGAGTGAGAAGTGATTTTAAGTCGTTGGTTTGGAGTGTTGGGTCGCCGACAAAGTAAATCACTGCATCTGAGTTCGACGTTTCCAGCTTGGTTCGAAACCGGAAATTATCACCCAGTTCTAGCTTTGCGGCTAATGCGGTGACGATTTTTAATGTACTCGCTGGTGGGAACAGTTGTTCGGTAGGATGAACACCGTCAAGCTCAGCATTTTCACTGAGTTTTTCCGCAACTAAACTGATGCGGGCGCCTTCAGGCAACACCTCTTGATGAGGGTACGCTTGTGAAAAAGCAGAAAGTAATGAAGAGAATATGAGCAAGGGCCAACGTAAACGCATAATGATACTTTCTAAGGTGAGTTATGTGATTGAGTATACGCAAGTCCTTTCAATATGCTAGGTAACTAAAGAAATGCTTCAAATGTCTTCATGAATGAGACACGAGAGAAAGGCGCGCTGCTTAAAATGAAGTATAAAAAATGCCCGCTTAAAGCGGGCATTCGATATTCTAGTCAAAGACCGGAATTAGAAGTCGTAACGTAGACCTAGAGCTAGCTCGTCTTCAGCATCGATCTTAGTTGCAACTGTTTTGCTAGTGTCAGTTGAACCAAACTTGTCACCTGCATCAATCAGGTTGAAGTTGTAAGAAATGTAACCACGGAAGTTAGGCTTGAAGTAGTAAGAAGCATCAACAGCGAAGTTGTTTGCAGAAGTTTCGTTGTTAGTTTCTGCATTGTTGTATGATGTTGTAAATACTGTTTGGCCTAGAGTGTAAGCACCCGCTAGCTCGTAACCAGTGTAATCAACTGTGTTACTGTTGTTTGAATCTTCCATTTTCTCGCCGTCAGTGAATACACCAGCGAAGTAAAGATCAGACATTGTGTAAGATGCAGCTAGCATGTACTCGTTAGCTTTGTCTTGATCTGCGTAACCAGCACCTAGCTCAAGACCAGTGTCAGCTAGAGCGTAGATTGCAGATAGAGAGTAACCGTCTTGTTTGTTGTCGTAGTACTCACCAGTGTTTTTGTTTTCCATACGATCAGCGAAGCGGTAGCTTGCTTTTACGCTTAGGTTTTCAAACTGGCCTTTGTAAGCCATCATGTTGTCTGTACGGTCTGATACAGCTAGTTTGTCTGCTGCAGAGTTACCGTGGTAAGCCATGATATCTGTGAAGTCAGTGATAACGCCTAGTGCACCTTCAGTTTTACCGTATGCGAACTCACCGTAAGCACCGCCAAGACCAGCGTAAGCAAGACGAGTTTCTAGATCGCTCTTGTCGTCGCCGTCTACAGTACCGTTTTGAGCAGTCTCAAATTCACCTTCCCAGAAACCAACACCGTATAGGTTGTCATTGATTTCTTGTTTACCAAGGAAGTTTAGACGGATGCGAGATTTGTCTTGAGCGTCGCCATCTTTCATAGATAGACGTGCTTCAGCACGGCCGCCCATTTCTAGAGAAGTACCGTCTTGGTTGTAAAGTTCAGCTGCGTTTACGCCAGTTGCCATAGCTGCTGCAGATACAGAAAGAGCAATTAGAGTCTTTTTCATCTTATTTGTCCTAGTTAGCTGTCCATAATCATTGTTGTATGGGGGAGAGGTGATCTCTCACAAGTTGTTGGTCCAAAATTGGCTAATTGAGCGATATAGTTCGCACTTGTAAGCCATTGATCTAACAACTCGCTGGACATGTTTTACTGCTAAAGTTTCCGTATGAGTTAGTAAAATGATATAAATCCCACTGATGAACACTGTTCAATTGTGTGTTGTTTTTATTTAAATTACTGTTTTTAATTGAAATTATTGGCAATGACATTGGCCTGACATTGATTAGTTTTTATCTTTTTTGAGGTTTTTGGTGTAATGAACAGTGTTGTTTTTCAATAAATTGAGAAGGTGATTCGCCCTAGAACCGCTCTAAAAGTGAGTTATATCATTATGCCGAAAAGGCATAGTCTTGCTGTCTTTCGAATTAAGATGATTTCGTCCGGGAGTTTGTTTACACTAAACGAAATACATCTTTAAGCGCACTACCCAGTCCTATGACAGGGTGGGCTTTTTTTGTCCAAAGACCCATTTGGGCTTGAGGTTATAAAATGGAAAAAGTTCCAATGACACTACGTGGCGAGCAAAAGCTACGTGCAGAACTCGATCGTCTACTTAAACTACGTCCTCAGATCTCAGAGGCAATTGCTGAAGCTCGTGAGCTAGGTGATTTAAAAGAGAATGCTGAATATCACGCCGCTCGTGAAGAGCAGGGTATTTGTGAAGCACAAATCCGTGACATTGAATACAAACTGTCAGTTGCTCAAGTTATTGATGTAACGAAGATGGAGAACACGGGTAAAGTTATTTTTGGTTCAACCGTAACCTTGATTGATATCGACACCGAAGAAGAAAAAACGTACCAAATCGTTGGTGATGACGAAGCCGATATCAAAGCAGGTCGCATTTCAGTGAGCTCACCTATTGCTCGTGGCCTGATTGGCAAGATGGAAGGCGATGAAGTTGCTATTCAAACTCCGGGTGGCGCGAAAGACTTCGAAATTGACCGAGTAGAATATATCTAGGTCGTTTGGAGTAGCATTACTGCCCTGATAAAACGCAAAAAGGTCGCCTCAGGCGACCTTTTTTCTTCAGCAACGTAAGTAGAGTTACTTACGAGGGATTTCGATTTTACGCTCTTCAGACTGGCGGTATAGCACAAGCACTTTACCAATAGTCTGAACTTTTTCAGCGCCCGTCTCACGTACGATAGCGTCGATGATTAGCTGTTTTGTTTCACGATCTTCCGAAGCAACTTTTACTTTGATAAGTTCGTGATGGTTAAGAGCGATTTCAATTTCTGCTAGCACGGCTTCTGTAAGTCCATTTGCGCCCATTAGCACAACAGGTTTTAAACTGTGAGCTAGGCCTTTAAGGTGCTGCTTTTGTTTGGTGCTTAGGTTCATTACGCGGCCAATTTTCTTTAAAATAAGGGTTGAAAAAAGCTATTTTAACGCCATCTATTGCTGAAGACTATAATTTATTGAGTAATAGGTAGCGCCTATTAAAACAATAGCTCCAATTTGTGCCTTGTTGGGATTAAAATGAGTAAACAAAAACATTCGGCTAGTTCTGGTCGTTGGTTGAAAGAACACTTTGATGATAAATACGCGAATGAAGCCCGAAAAAAAGGCTACCGCTCACGTGCTTATTTCAAGATCGATGAGATTCAAACGAAAGATAAATTGTTAAAGCCTGGAATGACAGTCGTCGACTTGGGGGCTGCGCCGGGCGGATGGTCTCAATATGCTGCTAAGATAGTAGGGGACAGTGGTCAGATCATCGCGTGTGACTTGCTTCCTATGGACCCGATTGCTGGCGTTAGCTTTTTACAAGGCGACTTTCGTGATGATGCGGTATTGGAAGCTTTGCTAGAAAGGATCCAACCTTCCATGGTAGACGTAGTAATGTCTGATATGGCGCCTAACATCGCGGGAAACAATTCTGTTGATCAACCTCGCGCTATGTATTTAGTTGAATTAGCTTTAGATATGTGTCGACAAGTTCTAGCGCCTAATGGTAGCTTTGTCGTAAAGGTTTTCCAAGGGGAAGGCTTCGATCAGTATGTGAAAGAAGTCCGAGACATGTTTAAAGCCGTAAAAATTAGAAAACCAGACTCATCGCGAGCTCGCTCTCGAGAGGTCTTCGTCGTAGCCACTGGTTACAAAGGTTAACCATTTTGCTCTCTTGAGAGCGTGTTAACACTATAGCTACAGTTAATGAACTGTAGTACCCTACCTTTAATTACAATTAGTTATCGAGAGGCTTACACCTTGAGTGACATGGCAAAAAATTTAATTCTGTGGCTTGTTATCGCCGTCGTATTGATGTCGGTATTCCAGAGCTTTGGCCCTGGAGAAAGCAATGGCAGAACCGTGGATTACACCACGTTTGTACAGGAAGTTGGCCAAGGCCAGATTCAAGAAGCAACTTTTAAAGACGGTGAAATTAGCTTTGTTCGTCGTGGCGGCGGTGCCAAAATGGTCACTTACATGCCAGTGTATGACCAAAAGCTTCTAGATGACCTAATTAACCAAAACGTGAAAGTACAAGGCACGCCTCCAGAAGAGCAAAGCTTGCTTGGTACTATCTTCATCTCTTGGTTCCCAATGATCTTACTAATTGGTGTATGGATTTTCTTCATGCGTCAAATGCAAGGCGGCGGTGGTAAAGGCGCCATGTCTTTTGGTAAGAGCAAAGCTCGAATGATGAGCGAAGAACAAATCAAGACAACTTTTGCTGACGTTGCTGGTTGTGACGAAGCAAAAGAAGACGTGAAAGAACTGGTGGACTACCTACGCGATCCAAGCCGCTTCCAAAAACTGGGCGGTAAGATTCCAACGGGTGTTCTAATGGTTGGTCCTCCTGGTACGGGTAAAACGCTTCTAGCGAAAGCCATTGCCGGTGAGGCGAAAGTACCATTCTTTACTATCTCTGGTTCTGATTTCGTAGAAATGTTCGTTGGTGTTGGTGCATCTCGTGTGCGTGACATGTTTGAACAAGCAAAGAAAGCTGCACCTTGTATCATCTTTATCGATGAGATCGATGCGGTAGGTCGTCAACGTGGCGCAGGTGTTGGTGGTGGTCATGATGAACGTGAACAAACACTAAACCAAATGCTCGTTGAGATGGATGGTTTCGAAGGTAACGAAGGTATTATCGTTATCGCTGCGACTAACCGTCCGGACGTGCTAGACCCTGCGCTACTGCGTCCTGGTCGTTTTGACCGTCAAGTGGTAGTTGGTCTTCCAGATGTACGTGGCCGTGAACAGATCCTAAAAGTTCACATGCGTAAGGTCCCTCTAGCGGGTGATGTAGAGCCTTCTCTCATCGCACGTGGTACTCCAGGCTTCTCTGGTGCTGACCTAGCAAACTTAGTTAACGAAGCAGCCTTGTTTGCTGCGCGCGGTAACAAGCGCAACGTTTCTATGGTTGAGTTTGAACTGGCGAAAGACAAAATCATGATGGGTGCTGAGCGCCGTTCAATGGTGATGTCTGAGGAAGTGAAAGAGTCAACCGCATACCACGAAGCTGGTCACGCGATTGTTGGTCGCTTGGTTCCTGAACACGATCCAGTGTACAAAGTGTCTATCATTCCACGTGGTCGTGCGTTGGGTGTAACAATGTACCTTCCAGAGCAGGACCGCGTGAGCATGTCTCGCCAGCACCTAGAATCAATGATTTCTAGCTTGTACGGTGGTCGTTTAGCAGAAGAACTTATCTACGGTGCTGACAAAGTATCAACCGGTGCTTCTAATGATATCGAGCGCGCAACAGATATTGCTCGTAAGATGGTTACTCAATGGGGTTTCTCTGAAAAGCTTGGCCCTCTGCTGTATGCAGAAGATGAAGGCGAAGTGTTCTTAGGACGTAGTGTAACTCAGACTAAACATGTGTCTGACGATACAGCGAAGTTGATTGATGACGAAGTTCGTCAGATCATTGACCGCAACTACGATCGTGCGAAGAAGATTCTTCAAGAGAACATGGATATCATGCATGCGATGAAAGATGCGCTGATGAAGTATGAAACCATTGATGCTCGCCAGATTGATGACTTAATGGAGCGCAAAGCTGAAATTCGTGAGCCTGCGGGCTGGAGTGATAACTCAGCAAGCAAACCAGAAGACAGCGACAAGCCTCAAGCAAAGCAAGAAGTTAAAGAAGAAGCAACGGATACTGCGAAAGATGCAGAACAGCCTAGCTCTTCTGATACAACTTCTAACGAAGCGCCTGAAAAGAAAGACTCTGAATAAAGAGTATCGATAATATTAAACCCCGAGTTATCTCGGGGTTTTTGTGTTTATGATGATGATTACAGCAAATAACAAATCTTTGGACCTTTCGCGTCCACATGTCATGGCCATTCTAAATGTGACACCGGATTCCTTTTCGGATGGCGGTAAATACAACTCAATTGAACTTGCTCTTGCTCAAGTTGATAAAATGATAAAGGCTGGTGTAAGTATTGTTGATGTTGGTGGTGAATCGACAAGACCTGGTGCACCGGATGTGTCTTTGGAAGAAGAGCTTAGGCGTGTTGTCCCAGTAATCAAAGCCATTCGTGAAAAGTATGATGTGTGGATTTCCGTTGACACCAGTAAAGCGGAAGTGATGCGTCAAGCAATTGATGCTGGGGCTGATTTGATCAATGACATCCGTTCGCTGCAAGAGCCAGGTGCTCTGGAAGTCGCAGCAGAAGCAAACCTTCCAATTTGTCTGATGCATATGAAAGGTCAGCCTAGGACCATGCAAGTTGACCCTCATTATGATGATTTAATGGGGGACGTGTCGGCTTTTCTAGAAGAACGTATCGCGGCGTGTGAAGCAGCAGGGATTGATAAATCTCAACTGATTCTCGATCCTGGGTTTGGCTTTGGCAAAACAATCGAACACAATTATCATATGCTTGCTCATCTTGAAAAGTTTCATGAATTCGGCCTGCCTATTTTGGCTGGCATGTCTCGTAAATCCATGATCTTCAAACTGTTAGACAAGCCAGCGGCAGAGTGTACGAACGCAAGTGTCGTTTGTGCTACGATTGCCGCGATGAAAGGCGCGCAGATCATTCGCGTGCATGACTTTGAAGAGACAATCGAAGCGATGAAAGTTGTTGAGATGACGAAAAACAATATTTAAAAATAATAAAGGAAAGTTTATGTCGAATGAAAGACGTTACTTTGGTACTGACGGTGTGCGCGGTAAAGTAGGACAATACCCAATCACTCCAGACTTCGTACTTAAGCTTGGCTGGGCTGCTGGTCGTGTACTAGCGAAACAAGGCACAAAGAAAGTTATCATAGGTAAAGATACACGTATTTCAGGTTATATGCTTGAATCTGCACTAGAGGCTGGCCTTGCAGCTGCGGGACTTAAAGCAACATTTACTGGTCCCATGCCAACTCCAGCTGTGGCATATTTAACTCAGACTTTCCGTGCCGAGGCTGGTATTGTGATTTCTGCATCACATAAC
Organism: Vibrio sp. Vb2960; assembly: GCF_033337665.1. NCBI lineage: Bacteria > Pseudomonadati > Pseudomonadota > Gammaproteobacteria > Vibrionales > Vibrionaceae > Vibrio > Vibrio sp. Vb2960. The sequence continues at coordinate 103,113 of NZ_JAWORD010000010.1, forward strand.
CCATATTACGACAACGGCATTAAATTCTTTTCTTCTGAGGGTACTAAGCTACCTGACGATATCGAATTGGCGATCGAAGCTGAGTTAGATAAAGAAATTGAATGTGTGGAGTCTGCTGAGCTTGGTAAAGCAACCCGCCTAAATGATGCAGCTGGTCGTTACATCGAATTCTGTAAGAGTACTTTCCCATCTGAGTTGAGCCTTGCGAACTTTAAGATCGTAGTAGACTGTGCGCACGGTGCAACGTACCACATCGCTCCAAATGTTTTCAAAGAACTTGGGGCAGAAGTTATCGCTATGGGCGTAGAGCCTAACGGCATCAACATTAATGAAAAAGTGGGCGCAACAGACGTACGAGCTCTTCAACAGCGTGTTGTTGAAGAGCAAGCGCATCTTGGTCTCGCATTTGATGGTGATGGTGACCGCATCATTATGGTCGACCACCTAGGTAACAAAGTTGATGGTGACCAAATTGCTTATATCATCGCTCGTGATGCACTTCGTCGTGGTGAGCTAAAGGGTGGTGTTGTTGGTACACTAATGACTAACTTGGGTATGGAAAATGGTTTAAAGCAGCTAGGCATTCCGTTTGTACGTGCTGCTGTTGGTGACCGTTATGTCATGGAGCAACTGCTAGAAAAAGGTTGGAAAATTGGTGCTGAAAACTCAGGCCATGTGATCTTATTAGATAAAGTCACAACCGGCGATGCGATTGTTGCTGCACTTCAAGTACTTGCTTCTGTAATTGGCAGCGATATGTCTTTATATGAACTATCGCAAGGAATGACATTATATCCTCAGGTTTTAGAAAATGTCCGTTTCTCAGGAGAAAGTAACCCTCTTGAAGCTACAGCTGTATTAAACGCTGTCGCTGAAGTAGAGGCGACACTTGGTGATAAAGGGCGTGTACTGCTGCGTAAGTCTGGCACTGAGCCTTTGATCCGCGTTATGGTGGAAGGCGAAGATGGTGAACTAGTTCAACACTCAGCATTGAAAATCGCTGAGGCTGTTAAAGCAAGTTGTTAATCATTGCGTTAAAGCATGTCTTGAATGAAAAGGGCATCTTTTGCCCTTTTTTTGAGCGCTTAACGCATTGGCATTGATTTTTTACTAATTTTCCCTTGTCAGCGTTACTGGCTTTCGCTAGTATTGCTCCGCCTCCCGTTAGGAGGTCGCTAGCCTTGTTCATAATGATTTATTCTTTTGAACGGCGCTGGCTCAACAATTTGGAACATAGGTGGAAAAAATGTTTTCAGTTCTACTTGTGATTTACCTGTTGGCAGCGCTTGGTGTGATTGGCCTTGTGTTGATTCAACAAGGTAAAGGCGCAGATATGGGAGCCTCGTTCGGTGCTGGTGCTTCAAACACAGTGTTTGGTGCTGGCGGCTCAGGTAATTTCCTAACCCGAACAACTGCTATTTTAGCAACCGTATTCTTTATCGTTAGCTTGTTACTTGGTCGTATGTCTACGCACCAGACTGAATCACAATGGGTAGACCCAACGTTAGGTCAACCAGTTGTTGAACAAGTTAAGGATGCAGCGAGTGAAGTTCCTGCCCCTGCGGGTGATGAAATTCCTCAATAAGCTGTAAGGTTTTGATGCCGAGATGGTGAAATTGGTAGACACGCTAGCATGAGGTGCTAGTGCCTTAGGTGTGAGGGTTCGAGTCCCTCTCTCGGCACCATGTATTTACAAACTTGTAAATCACTTGTTTGCGAGTATAATGCTCAGCAAGTCGGACGCGGGGTGGAGCAGCTTGGTAGCTCGTCGGGCTCATAACCCGAAGGTCGTCGGTTCAAATCCGGCCCCCGCAACCAATCTCTTTCTTTAAAAGGAAATCGTAGATTGGCAAGTTTGCGTAGTGCTAACCACACTACGAGTTAAGAAAAGCAATTGTTGGCTATTCTTAACGTATCAGGGTCCAGCAGCATAAAACCCCGACTATCGGGGTTTTTTGTTATCTGAGCTTTTTGAAATAGCTCAGATACTGCTTGGTTTTTTGATTGGGCTCTGAGCCCTTTTTTTGTTTCTGGAGTGGTTAAATGACTGGTTTAGAAAGACAACTTACTGAAATGCTTGACGCGCCAGTAGCGGCATCAGGTTATGAGTTAGTTGGATTAGAATTCATTCGTGCAGGCGCGCACTCAACGTTACGTATCTACATTGACCATGAAAATGGTATTAACGTAGACGACTGTGCAGAAGTTAGCCACCAAGTTAGTGCAGTTTTAGACGTTGAAGATCCAATTTCTGTTGCTTACAGCCTAGAAGTGTCTTCTCCAGGTTTAGAAAGACCACTTTTTAAAGCAGCACATTACGAGCAATTTATTGGTCACGAGGTCAGCATCGTATTGAAAATGGCTGTAGCAAACCGTCGTAAGTGGAAAGGTATTATCCACGGTGTTGATGGCGAAACAGTGACAATTACTGTAGACGGTCAGCAAGAAGAGTTTGCTCTAAGTAACATTTCCAAAGCTAACCTGATCCCTAAATTTTAGTTCCCTAAAAAAGTTTAAGCTTAGAGGCTAAATACAATGAGTAAAGAAATTTTAGCGGTAGCAGAAGCGGTATCGAACGAAAAAGCGGTACCTCGTGAGCGTATCTTTGAGGCTCTTGAGATTGCTCTAGCAACTTCTACAAAGAAAAAATACGAAATCGAAATCGACGTACGTGTTGCCATTGACCGTAAAACCGGTGAGTTTGTAACTTACCGCCGTTGGTTAGTTGTTGATGACGTTGAGAACCCTACAAAAGAGATCTCACTAGAAGCAGCGCAATACGAAGATGACTCAATCGAGCTTGGCGACTACGTAGAAGACGAAATCGAATCAGTAACGTTTGACCGTATTACGACTCAAACTGCTAAGCAAGTTATCGTACAAAAAGTTCGTGAAGCTGAGCGCGCACAAATCGTTGAACAGTTCATCGACAATGAAGGTGATCTAATCACTGGTGTCGTGAAAAAAGTAAACCGTGACACAATCGTGCTTGATCTTGGTAATAACGCTGAAGCGGTAATCCTGCGTGATGACCAACTTCCTCGTGAAAACTTCCGTCCAGGCGACCGTGTACGTGGCCTTCTTTACAAAGTCGCGCCTGAAGCACGTGGTTTCCAATTGTTCATCACTCGTTCTAAGCCAGAAATGTTGGCAGAACTGTTCCGTGTTGAAGTGCCTGAAATCGCAGAAGATATTATCGAGTTGAAAGGCGCGGCACGTGATCCTGGTTCTCGCGCTAAGATCGCTGTCAAAACAAATGACAAACGTATCGACCCTGTAGGTGCGTGTGTTGGTATGCGTGGTGCACGTGTACAAGCTGTTTCTGGCGAACTTGGTGGGGAGCGTATCGATATTGTGCTTTGGGATGATAACCCAGCTCAATTCGTTATCAACGCAATGGCGCCAGCTGATGTTGCTTCTATCATCGTTGATGAGGATGCACACTCAATGGACATCGCAGTTGAAGCTGACAACCTAGCGCAAGCTATCGGTCGTAACGGTCAAAACGTGCGTCTAGCATCTCAACTAACAGGTTGGGAACTGAATGTTATGACAGTTGCTGATCTTCAGAAGAAACACGCTGAAGAATCACAAGCATCTATTGAAAACTTCATGAAGTACCTAGATATTGAAGAAGACTTCGCTCAACTTCTTGTTGAAGAAGGTTTCTCAACGCTAGAAGAAATCGCATACGTGCCAGTTAACGAGCTACTAGAAATCGATGGTTTGAATGAAGAACTAATCGAAGAGCTTCGTGGACGTGCAAAAGATGCACTAACGACGATCGCACTAGCACAAGAAGAGTCTTTTGAAGGTCTAGAACCAGCTGAGGACCTACTTGCACTTGAAGGTCTTGAGCGTGAGATGGCATTTAAATTGGCAGCGAAAGGTGTAGCGACACTGGAAGATCTTGCTGACCAAGGTATTGACGATTTAGAAGGTATCGAAGGCCTGACCGAAGAACGTGCAGGTGAGCTAATTATGGCCGCACGTAACATCTGTTGGTTCGGCGAAGAAGCATAATTTTCGGCAAGGAGGAAGCGGCATGACACAATTAACAGTTAAAGCACTGAGTGATGAGATTGGTACGCCAGTCGACCGCTTGATTGAACAACTTGCTGACGCTGGCATTAAAAAGGCGAGCTCTGACAATGTTACTGATGAAGAGAAGCAGAAGCTTCTCTCTCATTTAAAGAAAGAACACGGTGATAAATCAGGTGATTCAGAGCCGACTCGCCTTACGCTTCAGCGTAAAACTCGTAGTACACTTAGTGTGAACGCGGGTGGTGGTAAGAGTAAGAATGTTCAGGTTGAGGTGCGCAAAAAACGTACATACGTGAAGCGCAGCACAATTGAAGATGAAGCGAAACGTGAAGCTGAAGAAGCAGCACAACGTGAAGCAGAAGAAGCAGCAAAACGTGCAGCAGAAGAAGCTGCAAAACGTGAAGCTGAAGAAGCTGCGAAACGTGAAGCTGAAGAAGCTGCAAAACGTGAAGCGGAAGAAAAAGCGAAACGTGAAGCTGAAGAAAAAGCGAAGCGAGACGTAGATACGAATGCACAACGTAATGCTGAAGAAAAAGCAAAGCGTGATGCTGAAGAGAAAATTAAGCAAGAAGCAGCGCGAAAAGAGGCCGACGAGCTTAAACGTCGTCAGGAAGAAGAAGCTAAGCGTAAGGCTGAAGAGGAAAGTCAGCGCAAGCTTGAAGAAGCTCGCGAATTGGCTGAAAAGAATAAAGAGCGTTGGTCTGCTGCAGAAGAGAAAAAGGGTGATATGGAAGATACAGATTACCATGTAACGACTTCACAATACGCACGTGAAGCCGAAGATGAAGCAGATCGCAAAGTAGAAGGCGGTCGTCGTAAGAAGAAAAAAGCAGCTTCGGGTAAAGACGACCAAGCTCGCGGTGGCCGTAACAACCAACGTGGCGGTAGAGGTCGTAAGGGCAAACTTGCTAAGCCGACTTCAATGCAGCACGGGTTTGATAAGTCAGCAACGGTTGCTAAGCAAGACGTTGTAATTGGCGAAACGATCGTTCTATCAGAACTTGCTAACAAGATGTCGGTTAAAGCGACAGAAGTTATCAAAGTAATGATGAAGATGGGCGCTATGGCGACTATCAACCAAGTGATCGACCAAGAAACAGCACAACTTGTTGCTGAAGAAATGGGCCATAAAGTAGTTCTTCGTAAAGAGAACGAACTGGAAGAAGCGGTACTATCTGACCGTGACACTAACGCGGAAGCAGTTCCACGTGCTCCAGTTGTTACTATCATGGGTCACGTTGACCACGGTAAAACGTCAACACTTGACTACATCCGTCGCACACACGTTGCTTCTGGCGAAGCGGGTGGTATTACTCAGCACATTGGTGCGTACCACGTTGAAACAGACAACGGCATGATCACGTTCCTTGATACTCCTGGACACGCAGCGTTTACTGCAATGCGTGCTCGTGGTGCTCAAGCGACAGATATCGTTGTTCTTGTAGTTGCAGCAGACGATGGCGTAATGCCACAAACAGTAGAAGCGATTCAGCACGCGAAAGCGGCAGGCGTTCCTCTAATTGTTGCTGTGAACAAGATCGATAAAGAAGACGCGAACCCAGATAACGTTAAGAACGAGCTTGCTCAATACGACGTTATTCCTGAAGAGTGGGGCGGTGAGAACATGTTCGTTCACATCTCTGCTAAACAGGGTACAAACATCGATGGTCTTCTAGAAGCAATCCTTCTTCAGTCTGAAGTTCTTGAACTTACAGCTGTAGCTGAAGGCATGGCATCTGGTGTTGTTGTTGAATCTCGCCTAGATAAAGGTCGTGGTCCAGTTGCAACAGTACTTGTTCAATCAGGTACACTAAACAAAGGCGACATCGTTCTTTGTGGTCAAGAATACGGCCGTGTTCGTGCAATGCGTGATGAGCTAGGTAAAGAAATTACTTCGGCTGGCCCATCTATCCCTGTAGAGATCCTAGGTCTTTCAGGTGTACCATCTTCAGGTGATGAAGCAACAGTAGTTCGTGACGAGCGTAAAGCGCGTGAAGTAGCTAACTACCGTGCTGGTAAGTTCCGTGAAGTGAAACTTGCTCGTCAGCAGAAATCTAAACTAGAGAACATGTTCTCTAACATGACTGCAGGTGAAGTTGCTGAACTTAACGTTGTACTTAAAGCAGACGTTCAAGGTTCTGTAGAAGCAATCGCAGACTCACTAGTTAAGCTATCTACTGACGAAGTTAAAGTGAACATCGTTGGTTCTGGTGTTGGTGGTATTACGGAAACTGACGTAGTACTAGCGGAAGCTTCAAACGCAATCATCCTTGGCTTTAACGTTCGTGCAGATGCTTCTGCTCGTCGTGCTGTTGAAGCCGCAGCTGTTGACTTACGTTACTACTCAATCATTTACCAATTGATTGACGAAGTGAAACAAGCAATGGGCGGTATGCTTGCTCCAGAATTCAAGCAAGAGATCATTGGTCTTGCTGAAGTTCGTGACGTGTTTAAGTCACCGAAACTGGGCGCTATCGCTGGTTGTATGGTTACAGAAGGTGTGATCAAGCGTAACAACCCAATCCGTGTACTACGTGATAACGTTGTTATTTACGAAGGTGAACTAGAGTCACTACGTCGTTTCAAAGATGACGTTCAAGAAGTTAAGAATGGCTACGAATGTGGTATCGGCGTTAAGAACTACAATGATGTTCGCGTTGGTGACCAAATCGAAGTCTTCGAAATCGTTGAAATTAAACGTACTCTAGACTAATTGACTAAAATTACTAATATTGTCTTTGAAAGATAAGTAGTAATTGGTTGTTGAATACACCATGGGGGGCTGGCTTTGACCAACCCCCCATTCTTTCTATATAAGAGTAAAGATATGTCAAAAGAATTTAGCCGCACGCAGCGCGTTGCACAGCAGCTGCAAAAAGAACTAGCGATGATCCTTCAACGTGAAGTTCGTGACTCTCGCCTTGGCATGGTGACGATCTCAGACGTAGAAGTCTCTCGTGACCTAGCTTACGCAAAAGTATTTGTGACCTTCCTGTGTGTGGGTGAGCAAACACCTGAATCATGTCTAGCAGCGCTACGTGAGCACGAAGTGCACATTCGCATGATGTTAGGTAAGCGTATTCGTCTACGTTTAACGCCAGAAATCCGCTTCCACTATGACAATACGCTTGTTGAAGGTATGCGTATGTCTAACCTAGTGTCTGAAGTCGTTAGTTCAGACAAACAAAAGCAAAAAGATTCTGGTCGTGAGGACGAAGAATAATGGCTCGTCGTCGTAAAGGTCGTCCAATTAATGGCGTTATACTGTTGGACAAACCAACAGGTATCTCTTCCAATGATGCACTGCAAAAAGTAAAGCGAATCTACTTTGCCGAGAAAGCAGGCCACACTGGAGCCTTGGACCCATTAGCGACAGGCATGCTGCCAATTTGCTTGGGTGAAGCGACAAAATTTTCTCAGTTTCTTCTTGATTCTGATAAACGCTACCGCGTGATCGCAAAGCTGGGTGAACGTACCAATACGTCTGACTCGGATGGTGAAGTTGTAGAGACGCGTCCAGTCGATGTTACGTTAGACAAGCTAGAAGCGTGCATCGATCAGTTCCGTGGTGAATCTGATCAAGTGCCTTCCATGTTCTCTGCGTTGAAGTATCAAGGTAAACCCTTGTATGAATACGCTCGTAAAGGCATCGAAGTTCCGCGTGAATCTCGTAAGATCACGGTATATGAGATTGTTCTTCACCGTTTTGAAGGCGATGAAGTAGAGATGGAAGTGCACTGCTCTAAAGGTACCTATATTCGTACTATCGTTGATGATCTGGGCGAAATGTTAGGTTGTGGTGCGCACGTAACTATGCTTCGTCGTACTGGTGTTGCTAAATACCCTTACGAGAATATGGTAACACTTGAGCAACTAAATGAGTTGCTAGAGCAAGCTCACCGCGAGGAACGAGCGCCTCGAGAACTACTGGACCCACTGCTTTTGCCAATGGATACAGCGGTAGAAGACTTACCAGAAGTCAACTTGGTGCCTGAACTGGCGAATATGGTCCAACATGGGCAGCCCGTTCAAGTATTTGGTGCTCCGACTGAGGGCTCACTTCGCCTTACTATGGGTGAAGAACGCTTGTTTATTGGCGTTGGCGAAATGAACGAAGATGGCAAAATCGCTCCTAAGCGATTGGTCGTGTTCCGAGATGACGTTGCATCCAAGTAAATGATTGAAAATACCGACCTGAGTGTCGGTATTTTTATATTGCACGAGATAGGAAATTTCCCTATAATCCGCGCTTCGCGTAGCGGCTGAATCAGAGATTGGCTGCTACAACTTTAAACCTACTCTTATTAGGAGAGAATTATGTCTCTGAATGCAGAAACTAAAGCAGCAATCGTTGCAGAATACGCACAAGGCGAAGGCGACACTGGTTCACCAGAAGTTCAAGTAGCTCTACTTACAGCTTCTATCAACCACCTACAAGGTCACTTCAAAGCGCACAAAGGCGATCACCACAGCCGTCGTGGTCTTCTACGCATGGTTTCTCGTCGTCGTAAGCTTCTAGATTACCTAAAAGGTAAAAACCTAGCTCGCTACCAAGACCTAATCAAACGTCTAGGCCTACGTCGCTAATCAGCGACTGCATAGCAGTTTGTCTAAAAAGGGGCTTTATGCCCCTTTTTTGTTGCCTAAATTTAGCCAAATTAGACTTATGCCGTTATAATACTGGCGGCTAAACCTTGTAAGAGGTTTTCTCAAAAGCTCATAGCATTACAGTCAACCACGTCGACCAAAAGGTCGCGACTATTCAAAAGGAACTTCCGAGTTTCTTTTTACTAGTCGCGATTCGTAATGCCTTGAGTGTCAATTAACACATCTAAGATTTCTTTAAGCACTAAAGGAAGATTAGAAACAAGGAATAACAATGTTCGAAAAACCAGTTGTTAAAACGTTCCAGTACGGTAACCACACAGTTACTTTAGAAACTGGCGTTATTGCACGTCAAGCTACAGCAGCAGTTATGGTCACAATGGATGATACGTCTGTATTCGTATCTGTTGTAGGTAAAAAAGAAGCCGTTGCAGGTCAAGACTTCTTCCCACTAACGGTTAACTACCAAGAGCGTACTTACGCTGCGGGTAAAATCCCAGGCGGCTTCTTCAAACGTGAAGGTCGTCCTTCTGAAGGCGAAACGCTAACAGCTCGTCTAATCGACCGTCCAATCCGTCCGCTATTCCCAGACGCGTTTAAAAACGAAGTTCAGGTTATCGCGACAGTAATGTCTGTAAACCCAGATGTTCAGCCAGATATCGTTACAATGATCGGTACTTCTGCTGCTCTTGCTATCTCTGGCATTCCATTCAACGGCCCTATCGGTGCGGCGCGTGTTGGTCATATCGATGGTCAGCTTGTACTTAACCCTAGCCAAACTGAACTAGAAACTTCTAAGCTTGACCTTGTTGTTGCAGGTACAGAGTCAGCAGTACTGATGGTTGAGTCAGAAGCGGACAACCTAACTGAAGAAGAAATGCTAGCGGCGGTTGTTTATGGTCATGACCAACAACAAGTTGCTATTCAAGCTATCAACGAATTCAAAGCAGAAGTTGCAACTCCTGCTTGGGATTGGGTTGCTCCTGAAGAGAACACAGCGCTTAAAAATAAGATTGCTGATCTAGCAGAAGCTAAACTTGTTGAAGCTTACCAAATTACTGAGAAAATGGCTCGTTACGACCGCATCCATGAGATCGCTGCGGAAGTAAATGAAGTTCTTCTTGCTGAAGATCCTGAAGCAGACACAAAAGAAATCCACACTATCTTCCATGATCTAGAGAAGACAGTAGTACGTAGCCGTATTATTGCTGGTAACCCTCGTATCGATGGCCGTGAAAAAGACATGGTTCGTGCACTAGATGTACGTACTGGTGTTCTTCCTCGTACTCACGGTAGCGCGCTATTCACTCGTGGTGAAACTCAGGCGATCGTTACTGCAACGCTAGGTACTCAGCGTGATGCTCAAATCATCGATGAGCTAACTGGTGAGCGTAAAGATCACTTCCTACTGCACTACAACTTCCCTCCATACTGTGTAGGTGAAACTGGTTTTGTAGGTTCTCCTAAGCGTCGTGAAATCGGCCACGGTAAACTGGCGAAGCGTGGTATTGCTGCAGTAATGCCTTCTGTTGATGAGTTCCCATACACAGTACGTGTTGTATCGGAAATCACTGAATCTAACGGTTCATCTTCAATGGCTTCAGTATGTGGTACTTCTCTTGCGCTTATGGACGCAGGTGTACCAATCAAAGCATCTGTTGCTGGTATTGCAATGGGTCTTGTTAAAGAAGGTGACGATTTCGTTGTACTTTCTGACATCCTTGGCGATGAAGACCACCTAGGTGACATGGACTTTAAAGTAGCAGGTACTAACACTGGTATCACTGCACTTCAAATGGACATCAAGATCGAAGGCATCACTAAAGAAATCATGCAAATTGCGCTTAACCAAGCTCAAGGCGCACGTAAGCACATCCTATCTGTAATGGATGAAGCAATCTCTGGTGCTCGTGAAGACATCTCTGAATTTGCTCCTCGTATTCACACGATGAAGATCAGCGCAGAGAAGATCAAAGACGTTATCGGTAAAGGTGGTGCAGTTATCCGTGCTTTAACTGAAGAGACTGGTACAACTATCGAAATCGAAGACGACGGTACTATCAAGATTGCGGCAACTGAAGGCACTGCTGCGAAAGAAGCTATCCGCCGTATCGAAGAGATCACTGCTGAAGTTGAAGTGGGCCGTATCTACACAGGTAAAGTTGCACGTCTAGCGGACTTCGGTGCATTCGTAACGGTTCTTCCAGGCAAAGATGGTCTTGTACACATCTCTCAAATCGCCGAAAAACGTGTTGAGAAAGTGTCTGACTACCTAGCTGAAGGTCAAGAAGTTCAAGTTAAAGTTCTTGAAATCGACCGCCAAGGCCGTGTACGTCTAAGCATGAAAGAAGCGGTAGAAAAGCCAGCTGAAGAAGCTGCTGCTGAAGCACCGGCTGCTAAAGACGAGTAAGACAAAATGAGACTTTCAGCCTTTTATTAGATTAAGGGCCTGAAAGCATGTTATAAAAGGGGAGCATTTTCGCTCCCCTTTTTTGGTTTGTTTCGATGTATTAACCTCAAACGAGGTTATCGCCTATATTGCATTAAGAGAAACAAATCTTGAGCGGTCCAAACAGGAGTATCAATTAGTGAAATGGTTTCAAACCGCAATTTTATGTGTTGCTATCGCGCTGGCCGGTTGTGCAAATACTTCTCAACAATCAGCACAAAAGTGGTTATATCCACCGATGGCGGTGCCACTTCAGCCTAGTGTTCAACAAGAAGTACAAATCGCGCGTCTATCGCAGTTGCTACAACGTCCCGACCTTAGTGATGAAGTGCGCGCTAAAATGCATTATGAGCGCGGTAGCTACTACGACAGCGTTGGTTTGCGTGATCTTGCCCGTTTGGACTTTAACCAGTCTTTGCAGTTGAATCCTGCTCAGCCGGACATCTTCAATCTTTTGGGAGTATACTTTACCCAAGTAGGAGAGTTTGATGCGGCATATGAAGCGTTTGACTCGACCATAGAGTTGGCTCCTGATAATACCTATGCTGAGCGCAACCGTGCGATTGCACTGTATTATGGTGGCCGAATCGATCTCGCTTTAGAAGATATGACCAAGCATTATCAAGAAATGCCTACGGATCCTTTTCGTTCATTATGGCTGTACATCATCGAAGCTGAGCAAAATCCAGAGCAAGCAAAAGCCAATCTTCAACAGCGTTATTTACGAGATCGTAGTGAAGAGTGGGGATGGGTTCTTGTTGCCATCATGCTACGAGACGTCTCGGACGAAGACGCGCTTAAAGCAATTATGGATGGAACGAGAGAGAACTATCGCCTAGCTGAACGATTGACGGAAACGTATTTCTACCTTGGAAAGCGTAATCAGCTTGAAGGTGATATCGCAAGTGCCATCTCACTTTATAAGCTCGCGATTTCGTTCAACGTTTACGATTATGTTGAGCATCGCTATTCTTTCTTGGAGCTGGCGCAAATTTACGATCAATTACAGCAAGATAGATTGGCCAAGTTAAAGGCTGCCAAGAAGCTGGAAATTGAATGATTTAGAGCCGCTCGATGAGAGCGGCTTTTTTTATGATTGAACTTGATGAGTGACTCATTTAAAATAGTTAGTCTTGCTAACTAAGTGGTGGTGGCTTTATGGCATTAGAAGAAAGCTTGATTGATTTAGAGCGTTTTTGCGCCAAAGCTTGGCGTGTCTATGCCAAAGAAGATCCATTATCACATCTAAGCTTTAATGAGTTCGATTATTTACGTGTGATTCAGGTTTACCCTGAGGGTGTGCGAATAACCGATCTTGCAGAAGAGCTGCAAGTGACTAAGCCTTCCGCGTCGACAATGGTTGTGCGTCTGGAAAAAAAGGGTTTGGTGAAACGCATCGCATGTAATGAGGATGCTCGTGCTAAGCGTGTGTTGCTTACAGAAGAAGTCGCAGAAAAAATGTCTTTGGAACAGGTGGTTTACAAAGATATCTCTGAACAAATGATGCAACAATTAAATCAGCAAGAAGCTGAGCAGTTACAAGCTTTACTGAATAAAGCATTGAGCAATAAGTCATTTTAAACTAAACCAAAGGCCTCCGCTGTACGCATTAGCCTTTGGTGTTTCATTTTTCTTTTATTTAATTTAACCATTTAGTTAGTCTTGCTAATTAAATGGTTAGCTTTGCTAACTACTGGTGACAGTCATGCAAAACTCAATTTATAGACAGTTTTGGAAATATACGATTCCAACCGTCGCAGCAATGCTCGTAAACGGTTTGTATCAAATAGTTGATGGCATTTTTATTGGCCGTTATGTTGGCGCTGACGGATTAGCTGGGATCAATGTTGCGTGGCCTATTATCGGCTCGATCCTCGGTATAGGAATGATGATTGGGGTGGGGACTGGCGCGCTGACTTCGATCAAGCAAGGAGAGAACGATCATGAAGGCGCTAAGCGAATCCTAACGACCGGATTGACGTTGTTAGCGGCATTGATGCCGGTCGTTGCTACAATATTGTTCTTGTTTTCGGATGAATTTATTCGCTGGCAAGGTGCGGAAGGGCGAGTGTTTGAACTTGCGCTGCAATATTTGCATATTCTGATTGTCGCGTGCGTATTCACGTTGGGTTCTATCGCGGTTCCGTTTCTGTTACGCAATGACGACAGCCCGAACTTAGCAACGATTTTGATGGTCATCGGTGCCGTTATTAACATTGTATTAGACTACGTATTTATTGCTTGGTTGGAGTGGGAGTTAACCGGAGCCGCTATTGCCACTGCACTTGCACAATTAGTGGTCACTGTGCTCGGTATTGGTTACTTCTTTACTTCAAAAGCAACATTACGCCTTCGTATCCGCGACTTCAAAGTTCAGGTTGATGCTGCACCAAAGATTATCATGATAGGTACATCAAGTTTCTTTATGTACGCCTACGGCTCTGTGATGGTGGCACTGCACAACGCGTTATTTGCTCAATACGGAAGTGCAATGTTGATCGGAGCGTACGCCATTTTGGGGTACATCGTGACGGTTTACTATCTGATAGCCGAAGGAATTGCGAATGGTATGCAGCCTTTAGTGAGCTTCAACCACGGTGCACGTAATCAGGAGAACATCAGAAAGTTATTAAAGGTCGCGATGGGGACATCTGTGCTTGGTGGGGTGGCGTTCGTTGTTTTGATGAACCTTTTCCCGTACGAACTGGTTGCGGTGTTTAATAATGCTGACCAACAGTTGATTGATAGCACTGTGATCGGGATTCGTTTACACATGTTTGCGTTGTTCTTAGATGGTTTTTTAGTTGTGGCGGCCGCGTACTATCAATCAGTAAACAAAGGCAGCAAAGCTATGTTTGTAACACTAGGCAACATGCTGGTCCAGTTGCCATTCTTATTCATTATGCCGAAACTTTTCGGCGTGACAGGCATTTGGTTAGCTTTCCCATTGTCTAACATTGCATTGAGTTTGGTCGTGATCAGTATGTTGTGGCGAGATGTGAAAAAGCTGCTTAATGAAACTTCGGCTGAGCCAACAGTGCAAGCCTGTTAACAATGGCTGATAGAGAAAAGCGAGGTTGGGCCTCGCTTTTCTTTTTTGGGGAGCTAAATGTTTTTTACTTCTAAGCCAGCTAGCTGATGCCAATAGCCATTGCATTGGCGGCTTTCAAGTTTTTCAGGGTTGTCGCCGTGCTCGTTTGAGCGAAAATGCTCTAACTCAGAAAGTGTACTCACACCGAGAGGGCTTAATCGGACCACATCAACCAGGCCTTGCATACTTGGTAAGTCATTGATCAGGTTATAACAATACCCTGATTGCGTTTGAATGCCGTTAAGGTTAAAGACTTCTTGTCCTTCTTGGCTGCTGACCTGGATACCCGTAGGGTATTTGATACAGCAGGTTTCGCAATCGTCTTTCGCTAGGTTTTCAGCTCGGGCTGTGAAACAGCGAGCGGAATATGCTAAAGGCAAATAACCGTGGCTAAATACCTCAACTTCAAACTTGTTACGAATACCAAGCTCGTCACACTGAACCAAAGTATCGTTTAACCATTCGCGAGAGAGCTCGACAGGCATGCACCAACGCATCATACCTTGCTTCAAAAATAAGTTGAGCGTGTGTGCGTTATAAGTATTGATTGCAGGGCCAACGACGAAAGGCACTTTATGCTCTGATGCCAATTGAACAGCAGATACGTCATTTGCTTCAATCGCGAAGTCACCGTTGTCGATGTACTTCTTCATTATGTTTACTTCACTCGGAGCTTCTAGTAGTGCCATTGTTGATAGCACCACTTGCTTGCCAGATGCAGACAGCTCTTTTGCTATTTCAAGCCAATGCGAAGGCTTCATTTCTCGACGTTTTGAGCATACGGTTTCCCCAAGATAGATGATGTCCGCGGAGCTTGATTTCGCTTGTTCATAAAACGCTTCGATGTCTTGTTTTGGCCAGAAGTACAACAGCGGGCCAAGCGCGTATTTCATTGAATTATCCATCTTAACCTCTACTGCCATTTGCGGTGATAAGCACCAAGTGTGGTCTGCGTACCTTCAGACACGTTTGCCAATGCGGCATCCCAAGCCGCTTCGACTTGATAAGCTTCTGGGTTTGCTTGGTAACGGTCAATCGCGGCTCGCCATGTTCGAGTGACTTGTTCTACGTAAGCAGGGCTACGTTGGCGACCTTCAATTTTTACAGACGCCACATTTGCAGCAAATAGTTCTGGTAGCATAGAGAGGGTGTTCAAACTGGTTGGTTCTTCCAGTGCGTGGTAGCGTTTTTTCTCGCCTTCGATTTCAGCTTCGAAACGACCTTTACACAAGGTAGGGTAGCCCGCATTTTCACCGGCGCTGTAGCGATCGATCAAAATGTCGTTAAGGCGGGATTCCAGACCATTTTCTGTTTCTTGCCAGCGAACGTACTTAGCTGGAGAGCATGCTCCCACAGTGTTTGGAGACTCGCCTGTCATATATGACGATAGGTAGCAGCGACCTTCAGACATGATGCAAAGGCTACCAAAAGCAAAGACTTCTAACTCGACATCGCTAGTGATGTTGCGTGAAAGCTGTTTGACCTGATGAATCGATAAAACGCGAGGTAATACTACCCGTTTTACGTTGAAGTTTTGTTTGTAAAAATCAATGGCTGCGACGTTGGTCGCTGATGCTTGCACTGAAAGGTGTAGTTCCAGATCGGGATATTTGCGAGCCGCGTACTCCAGCACTGCAATGTCTGCAACAATCAGCGCGTCTACACCCAGTGCCGCTGCATTGTCTACTGCGTTCGTCCAGCGCTCGAAGCCATTGGGATGAGCGAAGGTATTCAACGCGACATGAATTTTTTTATTGCGGTCATGAACGTATTGCACCGCTTTTTCTAATTTCTTGCCGTTAAAGTTGAGGCCAGCAAAGTGACGGGCGTTGGTATCATCTTTGAAACCAATGTAGACGGCATCGGCACCGCAATCAATCGCAGTTTTTAACGCAGGCAGGTTACCCGCGGGACACAAGAGTTCCATATGCTCACAATCATTGAGAATAAAAAGGTGTCCGCATTTTATGAAGAATTATGAATAGCGAAATTGACCTAAGTTAGGTTTAGCTCAATAAAGTCGATATTTACCCCTTGCGAGTAAGGGGATCGGGTCGGGGTTAGTTCTTGTGACGACGATTCTGTACAAACAGCTCTTCAATTTCATGTTTTGGCTGCGGGCGATAAAAATGGAATCCTTGAATCGCATTACATTGAAGGTTAGAGAGCAAAGTAGCTTGCTGGTGGGTTTCCACCCCCTCGGCAACGACAGTTAAGTCGAGCGACTTACCCAGATTAATGATGTTTTCAATCACAGTGACTTGTTTCGGTAGTGTGTCGATATCATTAATAAAAGCGCGGTCGATTTTTAGCTCGTCAATAGGGAAACGCGCTAAGTAGGAAAGAGAAGAGTAGCCGGTACCAAAGTCATCGATAGAGAGAGCGAAGCCAAGCTTTTTAATCGCATTCAACATTTGCAGTGTATGTTCGCTATCACTCATCACGGCACTTTCGGTTAGCTCGAAGGTAATGCAGCTTGGATCAAGCTCGGTAGTGCGAAGCAGCTTTTCCATAAAGTCGATCAGCTGTGGGTTGCCAAATTGCTCGGGAGAGAGGTTGATGGCGACACGGCCTGGCAGTATGCCTTGTTGCTTCCAACGTTTTACCGTATTGAAAACATCACGCATCACGACACGTCCAAGGTGTTCGATTAACCCAGCGCGCTCGGCGACAGGAATGAATGAGCCAGGACTAATGTACCCTTCGACTGGATGCTTCCAACGAACGAGCGCTTCTG
Organism: Vibrio sp. Vb2960; assembly: GCF_033337665.1. Taxonomy (NCBI): domain Bacteria; kingdom Pseudomonadati; phylum Pseudomonadota; class Gammaproteobacteria; order Vibrionales; family Vibrionaceae; genus Vibrio; species Vibrio sp. Vb2960. The sequence continues at coordinate 120,039 of NZ_JAWORD010000010.1, forward strand.
CGCCGTTGATACTGAAGTCTCGCGCGTTAACCTTAGGTTGATACCACACTTCCAAACCGTTCTGCTGCAATGCTTTTTGCAGTTCGATTTCGAGCCACAAACGCATACGCGCTTCTTTGTTCATTTGATCGTTAAATTTGATCAGACGATTTCTACCACGATCTTTGGCTTCATACATCGCAGTATCGGCATTTTGTAGTAGGATTCGCGCATCTTGTCCGTCTTCAGGGTATCGAACGCTACCAATTGAACACGCAAGGCGTTTACTGAAGTGGTGCAAGTCGAAAGGTTGGTTGATCAACGAGATAATGCGATCGGACAAAATTTCAGCCATGCGGGTGTTTTCTGGCTCCGGCAGAATGACGCCAAACTCATCGCCACCCAAATGACCAATAATCGCTTGGTTTGGTAGTAACCGTTTAAGACGGGCCGATACCTCTTGAATCACTTTATCGCCAATATGGTGACCAAGTGAGTCATTTATGTTTTTGAAGTTATCGATATCCAAATAGAACACCAGAAGCGGTGTTTGCTTTTTGATCAGCTGTTCCAAACGTTTGGTGAAGCCAAAGCGGTTGTAGAGTTTGGTGAGCGAGTCAATGTGTATGTCTTCATTCGATGCGGAAGACAGGTTTTTGGGCGCATCATCAGCATCTTGGATTAGGATAATTTGAGATTCGCTACCTAATATCGCCGTGGAATCCGCGTGTAGCTGAACTTTCCGTTCAAAGCCGCATCTTGCGCTGGTTAAGCAGACAAAAGGTTTGTCAGAAATTAAAGTACTCAATCGATGACTAAATACCTTTTTACTGTTTTCATCGATGAATAAACGACTTAGCTCTTCGCCCAACAATTCATGAGGAGAGTTAAGTCCGAGAAGGCGCGCTGATGCGGGGTTCGCAGAGATGACAACATCATCTTCGATAAGCAGTAAGCCGTCTGGTAGCAGTTGTGTTAACTTCGCAAACTTACTTTCGGACTCTTCTAAGGAGCGAACGAGTATCTGCTTTTCTGAAGTATCGACAGCGTGAAAAACAACAAAGCGAATGTCGTTACCTTCAAAAACTGGCGAAAGACTAAAGTGAAGACTGGTTTCAAGGTCGGTTTCATCGAGCGTGATTTCGGCTTCGACATGTGCCCCTTTGAACGCGCGCTGATAGTATGGTGCAAGCTTCTTATAAAACTGTTCACCCAGCACTTGGCAATCGTTTAAGCCGACGATTTCCTCATGACTTAAACCTGCGATATCGCAGTAACGGTCACTTACCATTCGATAATTGTGTTTTTTATCAAGAATGGCAAAGAAGAAAGGGCTATTTGAGGTTAGCGTGGCAAACCAATGTTTTAATTGCTGGGAAGGCATTAGGGTATTACCGATCTCCAATGAGCCAGATTATTCGTCCGTGTATAAAAAGCGACACCCTGATAAGCCTGCGGCGGTCTACCACCAAACCAAAGTGTTACTTGCCATTAAAGGGCTCGCGGTTTTAGCTGTGCAGTCGACAATCACATGGATACGCTCAGATAACTATAACTTTGAAAATACGGTTGTAAAAGTGTTTATCCACCTGTTCGCATCAATAATACACGTAAGTTCAAAAAAAGAAGCGTTAGTGAACAATAAACCACCAATCTAAAATAAGCACTTTATTGATACATAACAGTAATCTCATCGCCACGATTGCTTAATATAAGCAACCTAATGACAAAGTAACGGATAATGAACGTGTTAAACAAGATTCGCAGTCAACTAGTAAAGAACGCAGCTAATATTTTGCGTTCTCCAGTCCAGTTATTACCACAGCCAATTCAGCAAAAAGCGTTGCTGGAAGGGCTAAAAATGGTGTTTAAAGAAGCCTTGGAAGATGGTGACTTTGAGTTCCTTGAAGACAAGTGGTTAAAAGTTGCGATTAAAGACTTGAACTTAGCATGGTACATCAGCTATCAAGACGAAAAATTGGTGGTAGCTGAAAAACCAGTTCAGGAAGATGTGAGTTTTAGTGGTAATCTAAACGACCTAGTACTGATTGCTGGTCGTAAAGAAGACCCTGACACACTGTTCTTCCAACGTCGCCTTTCAATTGAAGGTGATACTGAGCTTGGCTTAGAAGTGAAAAACTTAATGGACAGTGTCGACTTAGAGCAGTTACCGAAAGCAATGCAAGTCGCTTTGAATCAATTGGCTGATTTTGTTCAGAAAGGAGTTCAAGCGCCTGCACAACCAACCGGAGTAGCGAATGCTTATTCGAACTGAAGCCCCAGCGGACATTCTTACCATTGACCGCTTATTGAAACACGCCTTCCCGACGGAAGCTGAAGCTGAGCTTGTGATGCGTTTGCGCGAAAACAGCAAATTCACGCTTTCCTTAGTCGCGTGTACAGATGAGGGAGAGGTGATAGGCCATGCTTTATTTAGCCCTGTGACCTTAAATGGTGAAGATTTGTCATGGCAAGGGCTAGCGCCATTAGCTGTTCATGAAGATTACCGTCGCCAAGGCATCGCTGCAGAGTTGATCAAAGAAGGTTTTGATTCACTGCGTGATTTTGGCTATCCAGTGTGTGTGGTGTTGGGCGATCCTGATTATTACGCGCGCCAGGGTTTTCAATCATGCGACGAGATGGGCTTTGAATGTGCTTGGGATGTCCCTAAAGGTGCATTTCGAATCGCAGAGTTGGTCGAAGGTCAATGTGCCGGACGCTCCGGACGTATAGACTATGCGCCAGAGTTTTCTGAACTGTAAATGAAAGAAGCCCACGACTATGTGGGCTTCTTTCTTATTCACTGAAAACTGAGATAGGGAGGTTACGATGACGGGTTACTTTTCTTTTTGCCCCAGACCTCTATTTTCGCTTTTTTACTTACCCCTAGCAGGCTAAGTTTTGTGCTTCCCCAGCTACTGTAAGTCATTTCAATCTGTTTTAGCTTGGCTTCTTTTGTACCTGGAAGGCTCCAGGCACGAGTCGACAATCCGCTTGTTAGTACGCCCATCGAGGAAAGCTTTTTCTCACTACCATCTGTCATGACGACTTTTAAACCATTAATGTCTACCGTTCCTTGCACACATTTTAGTTTTATTTTACTGAAGCTTCGGTTTCGGAATAGACTATTTGGTGTCACGGTATCTGTTTCTGTATGAAAGTTAACGGTTTTCGTTGCAATCAGCTCCCACTCATCGCTGTTATTAGCAAAAACACTCATGCTGGTGGCGGCTACCAGTGTGCAAAGCAGTAGCGTATTTAAGAATTTCATAATGTACCTCATATGTCATACCCAATGTGTGGCCGTTGGCAAAACGCTATGTTAAGGAATATCCAAATCATCTCATTGTGTTCAGGTGTTCCTTGAAGTCCTTTAGGTATAATCGCGATAATTTGATAGGATTGCCCTCGTTCAAATAGGTGACGGAAAATGTCAATTAACGAGAAACAGTATTTACGTGAAATGGGGATCAGCACATGGGAGCTGGTACACCCTGAAAGACTGGAAGGCTATCAATCGCCATTATTGGATTTGCAAAGTTCATGTAAACTCCTATTGGTATCGCCAATATGTCCAGAAAACGAGACGGCATTGATGTTTGAGCGCGTATTAAAAAGCATTAAGCTCACGCTTGATGATGCGCTACACCTAGAGCCTGAGCGCTTATCCATGCTGGGTGAACATCAGCTAGAGTGGGTGTGGTTTGCAGGCTGTGAGGCTGATAAAAGCATCAAGGCAAAGCACCTGACCTCGCCACTATTACAAGATATTGATGGTAATAACGAACAGCGCCGCGCATTGTGGCAACAAATCTGTTCGTACTCTTAACGGAGCTAATGCGTGACAATTGAAATTACGCCGATGTGTGCAGATCACCTCGACCAAGTTTGGCAAATCGAGCAGCAAGCACATTCTCACCCTTGGGCCGAATCTTTGGTTCGTGACTTATCCAGTCGCGGTGCTTGCCATCATGTGATGCTGGAAGGCTCTCAAGTGGTTGGTTACTTCTATGGACAGAATATTGTTGGAGAAGTGACACTATTAAATATTGCAGTAGCGCCTTCTCAACAGGGCAGAGGGCTAGGGCAAAAATTGCTGGACGCGTTTATTGAACACTGTGAACAAGCCAAAGCAGAGAGTGCTTGGTTAGAAGTGCGTGAAAGTAATCACCCAGCTATCCATATTTATGAGCAAGCAGGTTTTAATGAAGTGGACCGTCGTTACAACTATTACCCAGCTAAATCGGGAAATGGTAAGGAAGACGCCATTATCATGAGTTACTTATTTTTGAGTTAGTTTTAGGCCGTTACTAATTACCTCATCAACACTTATGCTTTAAATGCGTATCCGGATTCGAGGCTTTTGAATATGTAATAATAATTTTTTGAATTTTTACATCTCTTTGTGTGGAGCTGGCTCTCCCTTGTTAGTTGCAGGTAAAGGCTGGTGAGCCGAGTAAATTCAGTTCATGTCTTTCCAGTTTGCTAGCACAGCGATAATAAGCGAGAATACCGCACAATATCGAATAGTAGATATGCTTGCCTATTTTGTGAGCATGAAAGTAATTTAGAAGATTAACTAATGTCAAATCCCCTTTTTTTAGGCGAAGTGTCTAAGCGCAGAACGTTCGCTATTATTTCTCACCCGGATGCGGGTAAAACCACCATTACTGAAAAAGTCCTTTTATTCGGAAACGCGATCCAAAAAGCAGGTACGGTTAAAGGTCGTGGTAACGCACAGCACGCAAAATCAGACTGGATGGAAATGGAAAAAGAACGTGGTATCTCGGTAACCACTTCTGTAATGCAGTTCCCTTACAATGACTGTCTGGTAAACCTACTTGATACGCCTGGACACGAAGACTTCTCGGAAGATACATACCGTACGTTAACGGCAGTAGACTCGTGTTTGATGGTTATCGATGCGGCGAAAGGTGTCGAGGATCGTACACGTAAGCTGATGGAAGTAACGCGTCTGCGTGACACGCCAATCGTAACCTTCATGAACAAACTTGACCGTGACGTTCGTGATCCAATGGAAGTATTGGACGAGGTAGAAAACGAGTTGGGCATGATGTGTGCGCCAATTACATGGCCAATCGGCTGTGGTAAAGAATTTAAAGGTGTGTACCACATTCACCGTGATGAAACGATTTTATACGAATCAGGTCACGGTCATGAGATTCAAGAAGTTCGAATCATCAAAGGTCTCGACAACCCAGAGCTTGATGAAAAAGTTGGTGCAGGCCTTGCGGAAAGTGTTCGAGAAGAGCTTGAGCTTGTCATGGGTGCTTGCCCTGAGTTTGATTTGGAAATGTTCTTAACCGGTGATCTTACGCCAGTTTACTTCGGTACTGCATTAGGTAACTTTGGTGTGGATCATATGCTAGACGGTCTAACTGAATGGGCCCCAGCGCCGAAAACTCGTCAAGCGGTTGAACGTGAAGTTGAAGCGACCGAAGAGAAGTTCTCTGGTTTCGTATTTAAGATCCAAGCGAACATGGACCCAAAACACCGCGACCGTATCGCATTCATGCGTATTGTATCGGGCACTTACACGCAAGGTATGAAGATGAACCACGTTCGTCTTGGCAAGCAAGTGAGTATCTCTGATGCAGTAACCTTTATGGCTGGTGACCGTGCACGTGCAGAACACGCTTACGCCGGTGACATCATTGGTCTACACAACCACGGCACTATTCAGATTGGTGATACCTTTACGCAAGGTGAATCACTGAAGTTCTCTGGTATTCCGAACTTCGCTCCGGAACTATTCCGTCGTATTCGCCTGAAAGATCCATTAAAGCAGAAGCAGCTTCTCAAAGGTTTGGTTCAGCTATCAGAAGAAGGTGCGGTACAGGTATTCCGTCCTCTACAGAACAACGATCTGATCGTTGGTGCCGTTGGTGTACTTCAGTTCGATGTTGTTGTGGCTCGTTTGAAATCTGAGTATAACGTTGAAGCGATTTATGAAGGCATTAACGTTGCAACTGCTCGTTGGGTTGAGTGTGGTGATGCGAAGAAACTGGATGAGTTCCAACGCAAGAATCAAGCGAACTTAGCATTGGATGGTGGTGATAACCTAACGTATATCGCTCCAACAATGGTTAACTTAAACTTGGCGAAAGAGCGTTTCCCTGACGTTGATTTCCGTGCGACGCGTGAGCACTAATTTGCGCGGTTAGGGTAAGCCTTAACGCAAACTAGATTTTAAAACGCCCTTGGCTATAAACTTAGCCAAGGGCGTTTTTATATAAGGATAAGATATGAATTGGTTTAAACGTGGGCTAAAGCGTTACGACAACTGGTGTAAAGAGATGGGGTTAACTCCCGATCAGAAACGCAGTTGTGTCCCATATCGAAAAGACCCTGCCCATCAAACTGAAGAGAAGAGTGAAGCCCAACCATCCTCTGATTTTCTGCCCGCAGATACAGATAAAAAGCGTCAAGATGAAGCTCTTTGATACGCACTGCCACTTTGATTTTGATGTGTTTCAAGATGACTTTGCGCATCAACTTGAGCTTGCTCAAACGCAAGGCGTCGCAAGAATTTTGATTCCTTCCGCCGGTCCGCAAAACTGGGCTCGTATTCAAACTTTGGCAGAGCAACATGCCAATTTGTATTATGCGCTCGGCTTTCATCCGTATTTTCTTGAAGATAACGTTGAGCAGCACCTTACAGAGCTAGAAGGCTATCTAAATCAAAAAGGACCACAGTGCGTAGCAATAGGAGAGTGTGGTTTAGATTTTGCCATTGATGTTTATCCACAGTTGCAAGAAAAGATACTTGAAGTTCAATTTGAGCTGGCTAGACGCTTCGAACTCCCAGTTATTTTACATAGCCGAAAAGCGCACAATCGCCTCATTCAAATGGTGAAATCGGCGAATCTCCCTAGAGGTGGTGTGCTACACGCTTTTTCTGGGAGTTATCAGCAAGCCATGGAGTGGGTCAAATTAGGTTTTTTTATCGGTGTAGGAGGAACGATTACCTACCCAAGAGCCAAGAAAACACGCGACGCAATTCAAAAATTACCACTCGAAAACCTAGTAATCGAAACAGACGCACCAGATATGCCTATACTTGGATATCAAGGGGAGTCAAATCACCCAGCCAAACTCATTCACGTCTTTAATGAGCTCGTAGAGTTGCATAACGGCCGAAAGCAATCGATTGCCTCTCAACTGTGGAAAAATAGCAATTTTGCTTTCTCGATATGTGAATAAAATCTAAAGATGTGGTTTGAAATCGAAAACGTTTTCCTGCTTATTGTGAATTAACTCACAAAGCTGGTTGAATCAATCATGAATCTTATAGGAAAGTGTGAGGCTGGCATTACTTTAATTGATTCTGCATGAGTATAATTGCCCCCGCTTTATAGCTCCATTTTGTAACACGCCAATAAATAACTTATAAGGAAGTCATAAACTATGAGCCTGTTTATGAGCCTAATCGGTATGGTAGTGCTTCTTGCGATTGCAGTGGCATTTTCTAACAACCGAAAAGCTATCAACTTTAGAACTGTGGGTGGCGCATTCGCTATCCAATTCGCATTAGGTGCATTTGTTCTGTATGTACCTTGGGGCCGTGATCTACTAAACGGTTTCTCTTCAGGTGTTTCTAACGTTATCAACTACGGTAACGATGGTTCATCATTCCTGTTCGGTGGTCTTGTTTCTGACAAGATGTTCGAAGTATTCGGCGGCGGCGGTTTCATCTTCGCATTCCGTGTTCTTCCTACACTGATCTTCTTCTCTGCACTGATTTCAGTTCTTTACTACATTGGCGTTATGCAATGGGTTATCAAGATTCTTGGTGGCGCACTACAAAAAGCGCTAGGCACTTCGCGTGCGGAATCAATGTCAGCGGCAGCTAACATCTTCGTAGGTCAAACTGAGGCACCTCTAGTTGTTCGTCCATTCGTTCCAAAAATGACTCAATCAGAGCTATTCGCGGTAATGTGTGGTGGTCTAGCTTCTGTTGCTGGTGGTGTACTAGCTGGTTACGCATCTATGGGTGTTCCACTAGAGTACCTAGTTGCGGCATCATTCATGGCAGCACCAGGTGGTCTACTGTTCGCTAAAATTCTTCACCCTGAGACTGACCAGCCTCACGAAAGTATCGAAGAAGCGATGGACGGCGGTGACGACAAACCAGTTAACGTAATCGACGCAGCTGCGGGCGGTGCGGCTTCTGGTCTACAACTTGCGCTTAACGTAGGTGCAATGCTAATCGCATTCGTTGGTCTAATCGCGCTAATCAACGGTATGCTAGGTGGCATCGGTGGTTGGTTCGGCATGCCAGAACTAACACTAGAGCTAATCCTAGGTTACGCGTTCTCTCCACTAGCATTCCTAATCGGTGTTCCATGGGCAGAAGCTGTAACAGCTGGTTCATTCATCGGTCAGAAAATCGTAGTGAACGAATTCGTTGCTTACTTGAACTTCACACCATACCTAGGTGAAAACGCTCAAGTAATCGCGGCAACTGGTGAAGTAATGTCTGAGAAGACAACAGCTATCATCTCATTCGCACTATGTGGTTTCGCGAACCTTTCTTCTATCGCGATTCTACTTGGTGGTCTAGGTAGCCTTGCACCAAACCGTCGTAGTGACATCGCTCGCATGGGTGTTAAAGCAGTTCTTGCAGGTACGTTGTCTAACCTTATGGCAGCGACAATTGCAGGCTTCTGCTTAAGCCTTGCAGCACTATAATTAGAATCGGTTCTTAATATATAGACGCCGTTTTACATCATGCCCTGTAGCAAGAGATTGCTGCGGGGCATTTTTCGTTTTTCGGGCTCCAAAATTTCATCGGGTGTTTGCCTTAGTCGAGGTATTACGCAGTCAATGGAATAGGGGCTAGGAAATTTTGAGATACAAACCGTTTGCGCTCTATTTGGTGCTACAGTTTTGCGGTGAAACTCTATAATGTATTAATCACAGGATAGTGGTTAAGCTTGATTCTTAATCACGTAATGAATATTACATAATCGATGGGCAAATGAATTGCCCTGCAATATCAGATCTAATAGGCGTTTTGCTTTGTGATGTGATATTAAAGACACCGCAATCATAGATTGTTGTGCCATAGGCCAAACTGGTACTGTGCGGTGACAAGGATAGCAATTGGCATATGATAAATTTTCGCTGTATATGCCGAGTCTTCAGGGAACCAAGTCCGTTCATTAATAGACTGTTTAGCCATTTACTCACATTGTCTCGACTTGTTGATTATAGTTAAAGACGTGATGTAAGGCTGAGTAGTGAATTTTTTGAATATTGATCGGAGATAGAAATGAGCGATTTAAAAGCAGCAGCGCTACGTGCACTTAAACTTATGGACCTAACTACGTTGAATGACGATGACACTGATGCAAAAGTGATCTCACTATGTCATGACGCGAAAACAGCAGTAGGCAACACAGCTGCAATTTGTATTTACCCTCGCTTTATTCCTATTGCTAAGAAGACACTTCGTGAGCAAGGTACGCCAGAGGTTCGTATTGCAACAGTAACGAACTTCCCACATGGTAACGACGACATTGAAATCGCAGTTGCTGAAACAAAAGCGGCGGTTGCTTACGGTGCAGACGAAGTTGACGTAGTTTTTCCTTACCGCGCGCTAATGGCGGGTGATGAGAAAGTAGGCTTCGAACTAGTTAAGCAATGTAAAGAAGCTTGTGGTGACATTCTTCTTAAAGTGATCATCGAAACAGGTGAACTAAAAGAAGAAGCACTAATCAAGAAAGCATCTCAAATCTGTATTGAAGCAGGTGCTGACTTCATTAAAACTTCAACTGGTAAAGTGCCAGTAAACGCAACACCAGAATACGCTCGCATGATGCTTGAAGTTATTCGCGACATGGGTGTTGCAGAAACTGTTGGTTTCAAACCAGCAGGTGGTGTGCGCACTGCTGAAGACGCAGCAGCATACCTAGCAATGGCTGACGAAATCCTAGGTGACAACTGGGTTGATGCTCGTCACTACCGTTTTGGTGCGTCTAGCCTGCTAACCAACCTACTAAATACATTAGAAGTATCGGACGACGTCGCTGATCCAACAGCGTACTAATTCCAATAATACGTCTGAACGGTAGCACCTAAACGGGTGCTACCAAACCTCTTCTATCCTACTACAACCATGGCTCAAAAGAGCTTGGGAGGCACTAATGTATTTACCACAAGAAATCATTCGTAAAAAACGTGACGGCGAAGTACTTACCGCAGACGAAATCAACTTCTTTATTCAAGGCGTAGCGAACAACACGGTATCTGAAGGTCAGATTGCGGCGTTTGCTATGACGATTTTCTTTAATGAAATGACCATGGATGAGCGCATCGCCTTAACGTGTGCAATGCGTGATTCGGGCATGGTTATCGACTGGAGCCACATGAACTTCGGTGGTCCAATTGTCGACAAACACTCAACCGGTGGTGTGGGTGACGTAACTTCTTTAATGCTTGGCCCAATGGTGGCAGCGTGTGGCGGTTTCGTACCTATGATCTCTGGCCGCGGTCTTGGTCATACAGGCGGTACGCTGGATAAACTTGAATCTATCCCTGGTTACAACATTACGCCGAGCAACGATGTTTTTGGTCAAGTAACCAAAGACGCTGGTGTGGCGATCATCGGTCAAACTGGTGACCTTGCTCCTGCGGATAAGCGTGTTTACGCGACTCGTGATATTACCGCAACGGTAGACAATATCTCCCTGATTACGGCGTCGATCCTTTCTAAGAAACTGGCGGCGGGTCTGGAATCGCTAGTGATGGACGTAAAAGTGGGTTCAGGTGCATTTATGCCAACTTACGAAGCGTCTGAAGAGCTAGCAAAATCAATCGTTGCGGTAGCAAACGGTGCTGGCACTAAAACTACGGCAATTCTTACGGACATGAACCAAGTATTGGCGTCTTCAGCGGGTAACGCGGTAGAAGTTCGTGAAGCGGTTCGTTTCTTAACGGGTGAATACCGTAATCCTCGTCTACTTGAAGTGACCATGGCTTCATGTGCTGAAATGTTAGTACTTGGCAAGCTTGCTGAGAACACAGAAGACGCACGCGCAAAACTGATGGAAGTGCTGGATAACGGCAAAGCGGCTGAGTGCTTCGGCAAGATGGTTGCCGGTTTAGGCGGCCCTGCGGACTTCGTAGAAAACTACGACAACTACTTAGAAAAAGCAGCAATCATTAAGCCAGTTTACGCAACAGAAACGGGCATTGTCTCTGCAATGGATACACGTGCTATCGGCATGGCTGTGGTTGCTATGGGTGGTGGTCGTCGTGTTGCTACTGATGAAATCGACTACGCAGTTGGTTTCGACGAGTTCATCCGCCTAGGTGAGGTCGCAGACAGTGATAAACCTCTTGCGGTCATCCACGCTCGCACTGAAGAGCAATGGGAAGAAGCGGCAAAAGCACTGCGCAGTGCAATCAAAGTAGGTGGTGAATACACACCAACTCCAGAGGTTTACCGCCAAATTCGTGCAGAAGATATCTAATAGAACAAGTAATTACACAAGGCCTACTCAACCATAATAAAAAGCCGAGTGGGCCTAAGGAACGAGCAATGAAAAGAGCATTTATTTTAGTACTAGACTCATTCGGTATCGGTGCAACTGCCGATGCTAAAGAATTTGGTGATGTAGGTTCAGACACACTAGGTCACATCGCTGACCAATGTGACAAAGGCTTAGCAGATAACGACAATCGCCAAGGTGCACTTCGCCTTCCAAATCTATCGAAACTTGGTTTGGCAATGGCGCATAAAGAATCGACAGGTCGCTTCGCACCTGGACTAGACGCAGACGCTGAAATCATTGGTGCATACGGTCATGCAGCAGAGCTTTCTTCAGGTAAAGACACGCCGTCTGGTCACTGGGAAATCGCAGGTGTTCCTGTTCTGTTTGACTGGGGTTACTTCACTGACAAAGCAAACAGCTTCCCGAAAGAATTGACTGACCGCATTCTTGAGCGTGCAGGTCTTGACGGTTTCCTAGGTAACTGTCACGCGTCTGGTACTCAAGTTCTTGACGATCTTGGTGAAGAGCACATGAAGACTGGCAAACCAATCTTCTACACGTCTGCTGACTCTGTATTCCAAATCGCATGTCACGAAGAGACTTTCGGTCTAGACCGTCTACTAGAGCTTTGCCAAATCGCACGTGAAGAGCTAGAAGATTACAACATTGGTCGTGTTATCGCGCGCCCATTCGTTGGTGCTGGTAAAGGTCAATTTGAGCGTACAGGTAACCGTCGTGATCTTTCTGTAGAGCCACCATCAGCAACGGTTCTTCAGAAGCTCGTTGATGAGAAGCAAGGCAACGTGGTTTCTATTGGTAAGATTGCTGATATCTACGCAAACTGCGGCATCACTAAGAAAGTGAAAGCGACAGGTATCCCTGCATTGTTCGAAGCAACGCTAGAGCAAATCAAAGAAGCGGGCGACAACACGATCGTATTCACTAACTTTGTAGACTTCGACTCAGCTTACGGTCACCGTCGTGACGTAGCGGGTTACGCAGCGGCACTTGAGTACTTCGATGATCGTATCAACGAAGTGCTAGAGATTATGGAAGAAGACGATGTGCTTATCCTAACGGCAGACCACGGCTGTGACCCAACATGGCCAGGTACTGACCATACTCGTGAGCACATCCCAGTATTGGTTTATGGTCAAAAAGTACCAGCTGGTTCTCTTGGCCGCCGCGAAACATTCGCAGATATCGGTCAAACATTGGCAAGTTACTTCGGTACTTCTCCAATGGATTACGGTAAGAACTTCCTATAATTAGTTAGGTTTTTGAAAACTAGGAGCTTGATAGCTCCTAGTTTTATGTTTGCAGTATGTAAATGCTGCTTGTCGGAAATGAGAATACTCTGGCTTATATCGCCTTAAGCGCGGAGCGCTAGAGAAAGGTTAAGGAAAAGAAAATGGCAACTCCACATATCAATGCTGAAATGGGTGCATTTGCAGACGTCGTACTGATGCCTGGTGATCCACTACGTGCAAAATACATCGCAGAGACTTTCCTTGAAGATGTCGTTCAAGTGTGTGACGTTCGTAATATGTTTGGTTACACAGGTACATACAAAGGCCGTAAGATCTCGGTAATGGGCCACGGTATGGGTATCCCATCATGCTCGATTTACGCGACTGAACTAATCAAAGACTTCGGCGTGAAGAAAATCATCCGTGTTGGCAGCTGTGGCGCAGTGAATGAAGACATCAAAGTGCGTGATGTTGTGATCGGCATGGGTGCATGTACTGACTCTAAAGTGAACCGTATCCGCTTTAAAGGTCATGACTTCGCGGCAATCGCAGACTACAACATGGTTCGTGCGGCAGAAGACGCTGCAAAAGCTCGCGGTATTGACGTTAAAGTTGGTAACCTATTCTCAGCAGAGCTTTTCTACACGCCAGATCCAGAAATGTTCGATGTAATGGACAAGTACGGCATTGTTGGTGTTGAAATGGAAGCGGCTGGTATTTACGGTGTTGCGGCAGAATACGGTGCAAAAGCTCTGACAATCTGTACGGTTTCTGATCATATCAAGACTGGCGAACAGACTACATCTGACGAGCGTCAAACGACATTCAACGACATGATGCTAATCGCACTAGATTCAGTATTGCTTGGTGACGAAGAGTAAGCGACGAAGAGTCATTCTATTTTTCGCTCTCAAGAGCTAAAAAAACAGCCCGCACATTACGGGCTGTTTTTATATGAGTTGTTAGCGCTACCTAGTTACTTGGTTAGCAGCAGGTTTGGCGCTTTTTTACGACGTATCGGTTGTCGACGTAAAATCAAGATGAACAACATACCACAGACAAAGCTCATTAAGACCATCATGTACATATAACGATCGCTCTTGCGATAGTGGTGGTCAGAAATAGCCGTCACCCGGCCCGTCTCAAAGGTCACGCGAACAAAACCGATAAGCGCACCATCTGCAAAAACTGGTTCAACCAACTGCTGGCGACCAATGGAAGCTGTTGCCAAAGGCGTATCCAGGCCAAGAACTTCGCGTACCGATAATGCCTCTTCACTAGACGCTAAACGTACACCCTGTGCATCGTAGATTGTTGCATCAAACACTAAACGGTCTTGTGCTAGCTGGTTTGTTAGCTGAAGTAATCGTTCTTGATCTTTAGTTAAAATCATCTCACTGGCAGAAAGAGACGCCTGTGAAATCAAAACTTTGGTGAGCGTTTCAAGCTGTTGTGCTTGAATTTTCTCATTACCCTTACTGATCACAACACTGTTTTTTATTGTGATAAACAACATCACACACAGTAGGATTAGTGCCAGAATTCTTAGGGCATTCCTTACTGAGAACAAAGATTCACTCATGCTCTTTACTCATCCATTTAAAATAAAACAAAGACTTGCCTTTTTAGTTTGTTGAGGTAACGTTTTAGCAAAGTCATAAGGGATTATATACATGGACGCGTCAAAAAGCTTGCCTATCAGAAAACATACGACACTTTTAAAACGATTACCCGAGACTCGATTTGCCTCCCAATTAGATAAAGCAAAAGCAAACTGGATCGTATTTGCTGAGTACCTTTCGCCAAGTCACTTCGAAGACATTGATTTCTTCACCGGCTTTTACAACCCAATACTAGAAACGTGGAAAGTTGGCCAATATGAAGTAGCCCTGATGGCCGGAGAGTTGACTCCTCAACATGAAACGATCTTACAAAGTCTCAACCTAGATTACGCCTCGCTTAATGAAGTGCCCGATCTATCAACCCAAGGGTTGATTGTATTTGATATGGATTCAACGGCGATCCAGATAGAGTGTATTGATGAAATCGCGAAACTGGCAGGAGTAGGGGATGAGGTCGCTGAAGTCACTGAACGTGCCATGCAAGGTGAGCTGGATTTTGAGCAAAGTTTACGTCAGCGAGTTGGTAAGCTCAAAGGTGCCGATGAATCAATTCTTGAACAAGTTCGTTCCCAGTTACCATTCATGCCGGACTTTGAAGCGCTAATTGCGACGTTGAAAGCCTTGGGCTGGAAAACAGCGATTGCCTCCGGTGGTTTTACTTACTTCTCTGATTACATCAAAGATAAAGTCGACTTAGACTTTGCTCGCTCCAATCAATTAGAAATTATTGACGGCAAACTCACGGGTAAAGTACTTGGCGATGTGGTAACGGCGCAGATGAAGTCAGACATTCTAGTGGAATTGGCGGATGAATATGAAATTGAGCAGCACAACACGGTTGCTGTCGGTGATGGCGCTAATGATCTTGTGATGATGTCGGTGGCAGGATTAGGGATTGCGTATCACGCAAAACCAAAAGTGGAAGCTCAAGCGCAATCAGCGATTCGCTTTGCAGGGTTGGGCGGTGTGCTCTGTATTTTATCTGGCGCATTGGTGAAGCAGCAAAAGGTCAGCTGGAAAGCTAAACCTTAACCATCCATTCAAAAACACCGCCAGAAAGGCGGTGTTTTTTTTCAATTTGGTATGACTTTGAATTTACTCGGTTAACTCCAATCTAATTACAACCTCTTCAGTAATGTCTTCAAATTCACTGTAACCAACGAGCGCTGTTAACTCTTTTTCTAACTTGCTCGCTTGATGTACGCCAAATTGGGTTAAGTCACTTAAATCTTGTTGCAGTAATGATGTCATCGGATCGAAAATTGGCGCAGTAGAAAGGCGAATCACGTAAAAGTCACCCATCATTCGCGCTTTCTTTATAAATTGAATCCGCTCTTTTACGCTGTTGAACTCTTGATGAAGCTTTGACTCAATGCCTGTAATTTTATTGCCTACTTTTGCGGCGCTTATGTAGATATCCTGATGTCTGGCTTGAGCACCTTCTACACGTTTTATTGGCTCTGCGATTAATGTGCTTGTCCGGCCTTTAAAGATAGGTTCAAGTGACAACAGTTGGTCATGCCCAAGACGGGCAAAAAGCTCAATGTGTTTAGGTAGCGGCAAGTTCACCCCGATAACGGGGGTTTTGATTGAAGATGACGTACTCTTACTGATAAAAATGGGCGTGCTCAGCGTACGCGAGAGCAACATGCAGTGTAGCCTTTCAAGTAGAGCATTACTTGGTAGCGTCTCTTTTTGCGGGATTAGCTTGTCTTGATTGTGCTCGATAATGCTGTTGAAAAAAGCGATTACCTTCATGGTTTGGCTGCTTTCATCAATAACTAGCTGCACGCTACAACCGTCTGGGCTTACACGAATTACTCGGTATGGCACCGACATTAACGGCAATTTTTTATCGTAGAGTTGTAATTCTCGAAAGTTGATTCTTACCTCTTGCCCAGAACGTAACATCGTGGGCTCACTTAGCCTAATTCCGAGTCCTCGTTTGGAAAGGTCAACAGTACTGCCGCCTGTTTTAGTCTGTCCTGAGTACAACTCTAAAGGTGTTTTAAAACGATAACGAGGCTCTTTTCGACGAGACTTTGCATCAAAATAAATGCCCTTTGGATTGCCGATAACTCTTCTCGGATGGCGAAACGCGTTTAATGTATTAGCGGGTAAGCGCGGCTTTTCAGTTAGCAGGTAATCCTGCCCTGACTTTTCGTCAGCAATTTCTTGCAAAATACCAATATGAGTCAGTGATTGAGACGTTTCTGCTAACTCTGGAGAGAAAGCTGCTAGGTCTTCCTGTTCTTGCTCAGATAGTTCAAAGATTGAAATTCTAAACGCGCGCCAACTCTCTCGTTTGCCACCTAAATGCCAAAATAGCTGGCGCTGTTCGCGAGTTGCTTCAGGGCGAAACATCGAATAGAAATAGGTTCGATTCTCGTGCTCGTGAGTAAATGAATAAAGGACATTGGTTGTTCCTTTAACACCAGGCTTAATGAGTGACGCGATGCGTTGCTCGTTGAATAAGGAACCAAACATTTGCTGGTTTCTCTCATCGTGCCAGTATTGCCAAAGCTTTTGATTGTTTGGCGTTAACATTGCTAATTTTAGGTCACTACCATCAAAGAATAGAGGCAAGCTGCTGGTGTGCTTTAGTGCGATGTGCTCATAACCGCGAGTTCGAGCTCGAATAATCTTGTCTTGATTGTCGTGACGAGCCCTTTTAGCAGCACTGTTGAGCGCTTCATCTATCACTCTGGTGACGACATTGGTGTCAGTTAAGCGTATGGTTCTGAGGTATCGAACTGAATCATTTTCGTAACAGTCATCAACCGCGAGTATGCGGTATGCAAGCGGTTTCTCTATACCTGCAACGTTAGATTTGCTGGCAAATTCAGTAAACGTGACCTGAATAATTTCCCCAAGGTTATATTTAAATGCGCTAGGGACTTTGAACTTTGCGCCAGAGCTAGATAAATCAATGCTTAATCCATGAAGAAGCTGTCCTTTAGAACGGCAAATTTCAACTTGAGATTGGACTTTCAAGCGTTTTTCTTGGCGCTTTAAATCATAGCCTAGGTGAACGGGTTCTGCTAAGAACGGGCTTTTAGGATCCGTTAACGATTGCGTTTTTTGCTGAGTAAGGCGCTTGCTCATTACGCGAAAGTTATTTCGCGTGTTGACCAATGCTTCCCACATTCCTTCCGTGTAGCAGCCAAACTTTTTGATGTTTTTATGGTAAGCGTTGAAAGCAACGTCATCCAACCAATGTGGAATGCCATCTAAAATATACTCGCGACATTCGCCTTGAACGCGACCTCGCAAATCAATGCTTTTTTTGCATGGAGCCATTAAGCGGTTAAGTTCCATTTTAACCAAAATTTTGGCCGAAGGCGGCTCTTCCTCGGTCAGTTGGCCAAGGACAAAGTCAAAGTCATTCGTACCGTAAACGGGAATGAGTCGTTCTGCGAGCGAGAGAATTTCAGATTGCTGCATTATTTCTGTTAGAGTATGTCGTTACTTTAAATTGTATCGGCTAAGCGAAGTAATACTTAAGTATATCAATAGTTCATTTCAGTTCAGGTCTGACTTGGCTGTGCTTAGTCACATTTGTAGAAAAAATTGAGGCATCATGGCGAAAGCAAAACGAGCGTATGTTTGTAATGATTGTGGCGCGGACTTTCCCCGTTGGCAGGGGCAGTGTAACGCATGTGGTGCATGGAATACGATAACAGAAGTACGTATCGCTGCATCGCCAACCGTTGCTCGCAATGAACGCTTAAGCGGCTACGCTGGTTCCGCAACAGAAGCTACGGTTCAAACGCTATCCGAAATTGATCTGCAAGAAGTACCTCGCTTCACCAGTGGGTTTAAAGAGCTTGACCGCGTGTTGGGTGGTGGTGTTGTACCAGGTGCCGCAATTTTGATTGGTGGTAACCCTGGCGCTGGTAAATCAACCCTTCTGTTGCAAACCATGTGTAGTTTATCTGCGCAAATGCCAACGCTTTACGTAACCGGTGAAGAGTCATTACAGCAGGTGGCAATGCGTGCTTCCCGATTGGGCTTGCCGAAAGATCATTTAAAAATGCTATCGGAAACGAACGTCGACAAAATTTGCCAAATCGCCGAAAAAGAGCAGCCTCGTATAATGGTGATAGACTCGATTCAGGTGATGCACGTTTCTGATGTTCAATCGTCGCCTGGCAGTGTTGCTCAGGTACGTGAATCTGCGACGGCTCTGACACGATACGCAAAACAGAATAATGTTGCGGTATTTATTGTTGGTCACGTAACAAAAGATGGTACCCTTGCGGGCCCCAAAGTTCTTGAACACATTATCGACTGTTCGGTACTACTCGATGGTGGAACGGATAGCCGATTCCGCACTTTGCGTAGTCATAAAAACCGTTTTGGCGCTGTGAATGAGCTTGGTGTCTTTGCAATGACAGGCCAAGGATTGAAAGAAGTGAGTAACCCATCAGCGATCTTCCTTTCTCGTGGTGAAGAAGAAACATCAGGCTCTTCCGTCATGGTGGTTTGGGAAGGTACGCGCCCTCTGCTAGTAGAGATTCAAGCGCTGGTGGATTACTCGCAGTTAGCCAACCCTCGTCGTGTTGCGGTCGGCTTGGAGCAGAACCGCCTATCACTTTTGCTCGCTGTGTTGCATAAGCATGGTGGCTTACAAATGGCAGACCAAGATGTCTTTGTTAATGTGGTTGGCGGTGTTAAGGTGACGGAGACGAGCGCTGATCTTGCTTTAGTTATGGCGCTTTTATCGAGTTTTCGTGACCGTCCACTCCCTAAAGATGTGGTGATTTTTGGTGAGGTAGGGCTTGCGGGCGAAATCCGTCCAGTGCCAAGTGGGCAAGAGCGTTTGAATGAAGCGTTCAAACATGGTTTCAAGAAAGCCATCGTGCCAGCAGCCAACATGCCGAAAGGTGGCATCCCTGGCATGCAAATTCACGGCGTTAAGAAATTGTCGGAAGCTATAGAGGCTTTTGACGAGCTGTAATGCTCATAAGAATGGTATTTGTGCAATCACAAACTGTTCTATTCGTCCTCAATAAAATGCGAATAAAGTACATAAATTGCTGTGTTTGACTATGCTTTGGGGACGGAAATTTCACGTTAAAATTTTTTTTCTTCCATCCGCACGCAAGGGTATCAGTATTGACAGAATGTGATATACTCTGCGCGCACTTTATACCTTATTAACAGAGTAAGACAATGACTGATTTATCAAAATACAGAAACATTGGTATTTTTGCTCACGTAGACGCGGGTAAAACTACCTCTACAGAGCGTATCCTAAAGCTAACTGGTAAGATCCATAAGATCGGTGACACTCACGACGGTTCAACTACTACTGACTTCATGGAGCAGGAAGCTGAGCGTGGTATCACAATCCAGTCTGCAGCAACAACTTGTTTCTGGAACGATCACCGTCTAAACATCATCGATACTCCTGGACACGTTGACTTCACTATCGAAGTTTACCGTTCTCTAAAAGTACTTGACGGTGGTATCGGTGTATTCTGTGGTTCTGGTGGTGTTGAGCCTCAGTCAGAAACTAACTGGCGTTACGCTGACGAATCACACGTATCACGTCTGATCTTCGTTAACAAACTAGACCGTATGGGCGCAGATTTCTACAAAGTTGTAGATCAAGTACAGAACGTACTAGGTGCTACACCTCTAGTTATGACTCTACCTATCGGTATCGAAGAAGATTTCGTAGGTGTTGTAGACGTACTAAGCCAACAAGCTTACGTATGGGATGAGTCTGGCCAACCAGAGAACTACGAAGTTCAAGATATTCCAGCAGACATGGTAGAAAAAGCTGCTGAATACCGTGAAATGCTAATCGAAACTGCTCTAGAGCAAGACGAAGATCTAATGATGGCTTACCTAGAAGAAGGCGAAGAGCCATCTCTAGAAGACATCAAACGTTGTATCCGTAAAGGTACTCGTGATCTAGCATTCTTCCCAACTTACTGTGGTTCAGCGTACAAGAACAAAGGTATCCAACTTATTCTTGACGCGGTAATTGATTACCTACCATCTCCAACAGAAGTTGATCCACAGCCTCTAACTGATTCAGAGACTGGTGAGCCAACTGGTGAAGTTGCGACTGTATCTGCAGACGAGCCACTACGTGCTCTTGCATTTAAGATCATGGATGACCGCTTCGGTGCTCTAACCTTTATCCGCATCTACTCTGGTAAGATGAAGAAAGGTGACACAATCCTTAACTCTGCAACTGGTAAAACAGAGCGTATCGGCCGTATGGTTGAGATGCACGCGGACGAGCGTAACGAGATCGATTCAGCACAAGCTGGTGACATCATCGCTGTAGTTGGTATGAAGAACGTTCAAACTGGTCACACTCTATGTGATCCTAAGCACGAATGTACTCTTGAGCCAATGATCTTCCCAGATCCAGTAATCTCTATCGCAGTTAAGCCTAAAGATAAAGGCGGTTCTGAGAAGATGGGTATCGCGATCGGTAAAATGGTTGCAGAAGATCCATCATTCCAAGTTGAAACTGATGAAGATTCAGGCGAAACTATCCTGAAAGGTATGGGTGAACTTCACCTAGACATCAAGGTAGATATCCTTAAGCGTACTTACGGCGTTGAGCTAGAAGTTGGTGCTCCACAGGTTGCTTACCGTGAAACTATCACTCAAGCAATCGAAGATAGCTACACGCACAAGAAACAGTCTGGTGGTTCTGGTCAGTTCGGTAAGATCGATTACCGCATCAAACCAGGTGAGCCAAACTCTGGCTTCACGTTCAAATCAACAGTTGTTGGTGGTAACGTACCTAAAGAATTCTGGCCTGCAGTTGAGAAAGGCTTTGCGTCAATGATGGAGCACGGTGTTCTAGCTGGCTTCCCTACTCTAGACGTTGAAGTTGAACTATTCGACGGTGGTTTCCACGCAGTTGACTCTTCAGCTATCGCTTACGAAATCGCAGCGAAAGGTGCATTCCGTCAGTCTATGCCTAAAGCTGGCGCGCAACTTCTTGAGCCAATCATGAAAGTTGACGTGTTCACTCCAGAAGATCACGTTGGTGACGTAATCGGTGACCTTAACCGTCGTCGTGGTATGATCAAAGACCAACAAGCAGCGTCTACAGGCGTACGTATCAAGGGTGATGTACCTCTATCAGAAATGTTTGGTTACATCGGTACTCTACGTACTATGACTTCTGGTCGTGGTCAGTTCTCTATGGAGTTCTCACACTACGCACCATGTCCAACAAACGTTGCAGAGCAAGTAATTGCTGACGTTAAAGAGCGTAACGCTAAGAAGTAATTCTTAAGTTAACTCTATAACTTGAAAGCCCCGCTTAGTGCGGGGCTTTTTGTATCTAGCAGTCTTATACGCAGAGCGTTTTTGTTTTATTCCTATTTAGCGTTTGTTTTGACGATTGTTATGATGCCGTTCTAGTGCTGTTGCCTTTTAGGTCAATGGTCCTAAAGTCTGGCACCACTGACTTTTCAAATATTTCTATTTCTTCCTTCAACCATTGCGCAAACAATTGAGCTTTAGGTCTTTTTAAGTAGCCTTTTGGCGCGCACAAGTAATACGCAAAATTGGGCTTGATGGCGATATCTCCAATTCGGACCAATTTGCCAGAACGAAAATATTGATGAGCTAAACTGTGTTTTACTAATGCCACGCCTTGAAGTGATAGTGCAGCCTCAAGCACGAGATGTGATCCACTGTATTTTAAGGTAGGCTTTGCTGCGCAGTGACCCAAGGTTGCTAACCACATATTCCAATCAAGATCAGGCCAAACATCTTCAATCAGCTCAGCTTTGCTTAAATCCTCGATGTTATAGATCCCGTGCTCTTTCTGATACACCGGATGACAAGCTGGATAAAAAGCTTCGTCCATCAGCCATTGTGATTCTAAATTGGGGTACTTTCCTAAACCGTAACGAACACATAAATCTATCTGGCTATCTTGAAAAGACACCAAATCATTGGTTGGTTCTAATAGCAAGGCGATATCAGGGTGACGCTGGCGAAAAGCCGTAATCTTCGGGACTAACCAATGATGAGCGAAAGAGGGGAGTGTTGATATCGAAAGGTGGTTCGGGTTTGGATCTTGATTGACTAATCTAACCCCTTGCTGCAAATGAGCAAACCCTCTTTCTGCCTGACTAAACAGTAGCTCTCCCTCAGGTGTGAGCACGATTTTTCTGTGCTGACGAACAAATAGGTCCGTGCCTAAGAACTCTTCTAAATGACGAATTTGTTGACTAATGGCCGCTGGCGTAACAAACAGTTCTTTTGCTGCCGTTTTAAAGCTTCCTTCCTTTGCTGCTACGAAAAAGTAATACAAGCCCTGTAAGGGAGGCATTCGATCTTTCACATTAGTTTTCCTTAACTCTATGGCAGATTCTATCGTTTGAGGATATCAGCGTAGTCGCTGATTATTAAGTGGTCAACATTGTATAGGAATCTTTGAAATGGAAAACATGACACACACTTGTGAACGTACTATACCTACTGCCCATCAGAGCGGGTTACAGTTAATTTATTCTAAACTGGCGGCTTGGAGAAGGAACTATAAGACACGTCGTCACTTGAGAGAGTTACCAAAGCACCTTTGGGACGATATTGGATTAGGTGAAAGAGAGATTAGTTGTGAAGTGAGTAAGCCATTCTGGAGAGAGTAGTTTATGAGTTTGATTCAAGCTCAAAGTTAAGTTGCACTCCCCAATGGTGTTGAGGAGTGCAAGCAAAATTACAAGTCTTCTTCCCACACGACCAATTCATCTTTTGGCCAATTGTGGCCTATCTCATGATACTTTTGTTCGAGCACATGACGTTTAATTTTAAGCGTTGGCGTCAGTACGCCATTTTCTATACTCCAAGGTTCTTTAATCATTAACACACCTTTGATTTGCTCATGAGAGGCGAGTTCTTGGTTCATCCTGGCAATAACTTTACGTGTGGTACGTGCGTATCGCTCTCGATCAAAGTTAGGGAAGTCATGTGGCACAACCAAAAGAATCGGAGCGGGTAGCCCTAAACCGATGAGACACATCATCTCTACGCGACTGTACTCGAAAAGCTTTTTCTCGATAGGAACCGGAGAGACAAATTTACCTTTGGCGGTTTTGAAGTTATCTTTTTTACGGCCTTGAATCGTTAGATAACCATCTGAGTCGATAGCGCCGATATCGCCTGTGTGTAGCCAGCCCTCTGAATCAAAAGACTCTTGGGTGGCAATGTCATTTTTGTAGTAGCCAGAAAATAGCCCTTTGCCACGCACCATGATTTCATCATCAGCTGCGATTTTTAACTCAATGCCTGGCCCTGCATTACCGACACTACCGATTTTGTCAGCTCTAAATGGGTAGTTGAGCGTGCTGTAGGCAAATGATTCCGTCATCCCCCAAGCCTCTGTGATATCAAGGCCCACTGAGTGGTACCATTCCAACAGCGCTGGCGATACAGGTGCGGAGCCACAGCCTAATACTCGAGCCTGATCTAAACCGAGACCATCTGCTAGCTTTTTCTTGATCAAAGAATTGACGAATGGGATTTTCAACAGAATATTGAGCTTCTTCTGTGGAAGTTTGTCTTGAATACGTTGCTGGAATAGCGTCCATAATCGTGGGACGGAGATAAACAGAGTTGGTCGGTGCATCTTCACATCTTCGATAAAAGTGTCCAGTGACTCTGGAAATGCTGTTGGCACGCCACCCATAATCGATGAACCGAAGATATAAACACGCTCTGTAATATGAGCGAGCGGTAAATAAGAGAACAATCGGTCGTTTTCTTGGATACCAATATGATTGATCAGTTGCTGAACAGACCAACTGAATGCGCCGTAAGTTAGCATCGCACCTTTCGGTAACCCTGATGTGCCTGAGGTATACACCAACGACATTAGCTTGTCATCGTAATGCTGCGGACGCTCTTCACTTGGCACTGCATCAGCAATGAGCGCTTGGTATTCGTGCTTACACTTAGGTGCCGTGTCATAAGGTAGAGCGATGCTAATGAGTTCAGGCATAGCATCAATGACTTGCTGAGTTGCTTTGGGATCATCGAGTTTTCCGCCAATGATCGCTTTACTTTCACTATGAGTCACACAGTATTCGATGGTGTCTGCACCGGCGGTAGGAAAGATTGGCACACTGACATAGTCACCAAGCATCATAGCAAGATCGCAAATAAACCATTCTGCACAGTTTTTAGATACTAACGCGACTTTGTCGCCAGGCTTTACACCAAGCGAGCGTAGTGCGCTGACAAGTTTTAAGGCTTGATCTGCAACATCAGAGAATGTGTACTCAACAAACTGTCGGTTAATAATTTGTTTTAGGTAGACCTCATTTGGACGCTCTTGAGCCCATTTGAGGATCATTTCATTTGGTGGTGGGAGAGCGCAACCAGCAGCGCTATTTAGATTCGGCTGATTCATTTTAAGTGACTCCATGTCTTCTCATTGTATTTATAATTGTTAACGCATTGTTAACTTTAGCATGTTAAATCGCGACACGGGAATGCATTTTGATGAAATATGTGGGGAAGATAGCGTTAGTTGTCCTGACAGTTGCTACAAATAAAGCCTAAAACTGCTGTCGATAATTTGCTGGAGACAGACCTGTTTTTTTCTTAAAAATTCGAGAAAAGTAAGAAACGTCTCGATACCCGCACTGATAAGCAATGTAAGCAATTTTCATCGATTCATTTTCAATTAGCATTTTCTTAGCTAATGAAATGCGTTTCGCCGTGACATAATCACGAAAACACATACCCACTTTACGGTGGAAAACTTTGGAAAAGTAGTTCGGCGAGTAATGGCAAAGAGCGGCTGCTTCCTCTTCTCTTAGGTCCTTATGAACGTTATTGGCGATGTAATGGACTACGTCTGAAAAGTTTGACTTGCCGCTTCGAGAGAAAAGTTTATCTACCGAGATTTGTTCTTCGTCTACTTTACTATGCAAAAAGTATTTCAATTTTATCTGTGAAAGCCAGATAGGAAGAGTGAGCTCGTTCAACTTATAATATTCCGCACAAATATGCTTGGGCGGCAAGTGGGGAACCGTATCTTTTGGAGATACGACGATTAGTTTTTTGTCGAGGTTTTTACAGAGCGTTATAACACCTTTCAAGTGCTCTTGATGATCACAGGTTATGTAGTAAAAGAAATAGCTATGTTCTTTATCGCTGAGGACTGAGATATCTTTACTGCAGTCCATAATGTCAAAGCACCCATCAAACTCACAACGAAATTGTTCCGGCAGCGAGCAAAGGGTCTCTCCTATCCAGTAAGCTTTGGTCTGTTTATCCATATGAATCCTGCTCAGTACGTACTACACCAATGTTAGTATGCATTGAGGTCAGTCGAGCCTCATTCCTTGAGCTTCAGACCTCACCCTTTCGTTTATTAAGCTTAGGCTTATATAGTCATACTGCAAGTGTGAAATGTGTCACATAGCTTACAGTGATGTGTCTTATTTATGATACATTTCGCCTCTGAAGCGCAGACAGGCAAGAAAGTACTAACCTTTGGCAAAAAAGTCCTAACCCCCCTAATTCTTGATGACTAATGTTTAAGCATGATTCGGGTGTATATGATACCTGCGTCATGGACAAGCGAGATTTGGTTAAATAAAGGGGATAATCTTATGGATAACTTTCGCAATCTAATCAAGGACTTCATGGAAGACGAAGAGGGGCTAACACTTTTGGAGTACATCCTAGGTGCGGCACTAATTGTTACTGCATTCTTGACTTCAGGCTTCTGGACAACCTTGTCTAACAAGTTCACTTCAGTAGCTGGTCGTATTAGCTCTTCGTAATGGTTAGCGAGTTAATTATTTGGTCATTACTTATTGCGATTGGAGTTTCAGACGCACAGAAACACAGAATACCGAATAAAGCGGTGCTTATGCTTTTGGTTGCAGTAACTGCAAACGTAATTTACAACCCAGCCACAACTGGTTTGGATCATTTATATGGTGGGTTGGTTGCGTTTGCGGTGTGTTTCGCGCTGTATCTTTTCAAAGTAATGGCTGGAGGAGACGTTAAGTTACTCGCCGTCATAGGGGCATGGTTGGGATTGAGTAACCTTGGGGAAGCGTCTACCGGGATAATACTCGCTGGAGGCATTGTCGGCATTTTTTATCTAATGCTACATGTGTCATCGACTAGTGTTGCTCTATCACATCAGATTAAAGGGTATTGCTTAGAAAAAGTAACACCAGGTTTTAGGTCCAGTAAGCCGTTAGTCATTCCATTCGCGCCGATAATCGTAATTGGATTAGCTTATTTTTCCTATACCCACTAAATAAAAATAATAAATGGCATGCAGCATCAGTTGGCTAAGCAACTTCAAGGAGGGGAAGTGTGATGGGCTCTGTGTATTGGGAAAAACTCGTGCCACAAATAAATCCACCAAAAGTACCTTCATCGGTAGAAGGTCTTGGCATACCGGCTTCAGTCGTTGAAAACTTAGTGTTGAAACACCTGTCAGCTTATCCGAAATGTGATTTGATCGAGTTAACACAGCGGTTATGTGTGGTTTCAAATATTGTTGAACTTGCTTTGGCGCAGTTGAGGAAACGAAGCTGGGTTGAGGTATATCAGCCTACATCTGAGAAGCTAAACCATTCGTACTCGAACATTCGTTATAGTCTAACGGAATTAGGACTTGCGGAAGCAGACATTGCATATAGAAAAGATCCATATATCGGTCCTGTTCCAGTTTCTTTGGAAGAGTATTGGACCGTTGTTGAAGGACAAGATCTACGCAAAAACCCTGTTACCCGTATCGATGTAGAGCGTGCATTATCTGATGTTTTTGGCTCGGATCACTTAGTTCCTGTTCTCGGACCTGCTATCAACTCTGGACGAGCTTTGTTGCTTTACGGCCACGCGGGTACTGGTAAAAGTTACGTTGCATCAAGAGTGCTCAATGCAATGAACACTTCGGTGTTTATTCCTTACGCCGTATATGCCGATGGCAACATCATCAAAGTGTTCTCAGAGCATCATCACCGTCGTTTAGACAACTCCCATTCTCAGGTTTTCGTTAAGTTGGAAACCCATTACGACAAACGCTGGGTTCTTTGTGAAAGACCAAACATTCAAGTGGGCGGTGAGCTGACATTGGAGATGCTTGAGGTAAACCACAGCGAGCATAATCGTGTATGGATTGCGCCACTTCAAATGATGGCTAACAACGGAATCTTAGTGATTGATGATCTCGGTCGTCAGTCAATGCCTGTTGATGCCTTGCTAAATAGATGGATCGTTCCAATGGAATACTTATTTGACCATCTGGCGCTGCCAAATGGTCAACAAGTAACGGTGCCATTTATGCTTACTTTGGCATTCTCATCCAATTTTGCACCAAGCAAAATTGCTGACCCTGCTTTTTTACGCCGTCTGGGGTACAAAATTGAGTTTAAGCCACTTGGTGATGATGACTATAAAGCGCTTTGGTTATCGCTGTCCAAAGACTTGCAACTCGCGTTGTCGCCTGAATTTTTTGACACATTAAATCAATTGCACCGTGAAAATAAAATGCCTAATTATCCATGCTTACCTAAAGATCTTTTGGGCATTAGCAGAGACGTTCTCGTTTTTGAAGGAAAACGAAAAGTCGTCTCATCAGACATTTTAACTCGTGCCTGGGGACTGTATTTCACAGTGGATGAATAGGGAGATCTAAATTATGAGTCGGACTCAAGTCATCATGCTATTGCTACTCTCCATTGTTTTCGGCCTTGCTGCCGTGTTGATAGCTAAACAATGGATGGATGGCAGAAACCAACCAACAGTCGAGTTAGAAGAGGTCGAAAGGCATCCCGTTTTAGTTGCCGCCATGGAGCTAGAACCAGGAACTATTCTCTCTGAGAAACATTTGTCTACTAAGCTCATGGAAGTGGACTGGATAGATGATGAAACATTGAAAGTAAAAGAACAGGCATTGGGAAGAATCGTTGCCAATACTATTTACGCGGGTGAACTTGTTAACCCTCATCGCCTTGCCCTACCTGGTGAAGGCGCAACACTTGCTGCATTAATTCCAGAAAACAAGCGAGCAATCACTATTCGCGTAAATGACGTTATCGGTGTGGCAGGTTTTTTGTTACCAGGCAACAAGGTCGATGTCCTGAATACAGTGAGTTATGGACAAGGTAAAAACGCCACAACAAAAACAGTGCTTAAAAATATCAATGTTCTTGCGGTGGACCAAACAGCCAAAACGAATGATAACAAACCCGTGATTGTACGCGCTGTGACTTTAGAAGTAACACCGAAAGAGGCAGAAAAGCTCTTATCGGCGAACAGCAAAGGCGATATACAGCTTGCTCTGCGCAACCCTCATGAAGTGGATAAACCTGTTGTAGCAAGAAAATACACGCCACGACCTAGTGTGACCATTATTAAGGGATCTCAGGCATCCAGTGTCCGAGTCAGCAATTAGGTGAATTATGAAAACAATAATATTACTTGTTAGCCAGTTACTTTTCGTCAGCTTGTCTGTTAACGCAGCTACGGCGCAGTCAGGAAAAGTCGTAACCGTTGCACATCACCAATCAACTCAATTGATGATATCAGGCCAAGCAAAGAAAGTGACGTTAGGGGATCCAGAAGTCTTGGATATTTTAGTGCTCAGATCGAACGAGCTGTTTCTTATTGGTAAGAAGTTAGGTACCACGAATGTGTCGGTGTGGGATCGCAGAGGCCGGTTAATTGAGCAGTTTAACGTGGAAGTCACGCATGATCTAAATACGCTTAAGTCGAAGCTTTATCAGTTCTTGCCGGATGAAAATATCGAAGTGCACAGTGCGCAAGAAAAAGTGGTACTTAGAGGCTTGGTCAGCAGTCAGCAAAACATGGACACTGCGGTCAAAATTGCTGAAACCTTTGCTTTGGGTGAAGCGGCAGATGAAGAAGATGATAGCTCTAAAGATGATGAAAGTATGGTCATCAATCTACTTTCTATTGGTGGTGCTCAGCAGGTGACGCTAGAAGTTACCGTTGCCGAAGTACAGCGCACACTTGTAAGACGCTTCGACTCAAACTTCCACTTTTTCCAAAGAAGTGGGGATTTTACTTGGGGTGGTACGACTGCTGGTGGCGGTATTGATGGCATTGGACCGATTTTGAACGTCCCAACAGTCGAAGATTTCGGTTTTCTCGGATCGTTTATCGACAGTAATACCTTGTTTACCTTTGCGCTTGATGTGGCGAAGCAAAATGGCGTAGCGAAAGTGCTGGCAGAGCCTAGCCTTACCGCATTAAGTGGTACGCAAGCCGAGTTTGTCGCTGGTGGTGAATTCCCAATTCCAGTACCAAATGAAGATGGCATTACCATCGACTACAAAGAGTACGGTGTTCAACTCGACTTTGTTCCGTTTATTTTGAGCGATAAGAGAATCAATCTCAAACTGAACGTCAATGTGAGTGAAATTTCCAATTCTGGTGTGTTGACGTTTAATCCAAACGAAGTGAATGCCACTTTCTTTATTCCACCAATCACAAAACGAAGTGCTGGTACAACGATTGAGCTAGCAGATGGTCAAACCATTGGTATTGCGGGGCTATTGAGTGAAAACGCGCGTAACGTTGCGAATGGTATACCTGGTGCGAGTGATCTACCTGTGTTAGGCCGCTTGTTTAAGAGTGAAGAATTTACCTCTGGGGAAACAGAACTAGTCATTCTGGTTACTCCTCGATTAGCAACCCCAATTGATCGACGTCGAATCACTCTACCAACAGATGGTTTTGTTGCTCCAAACGATGTGGAGTTCTATTTGCTTGGTAAAGGTGCTGAGTTGGATTTCGATAGGTACCAGCTAAACGACATTAGTGAAGAAGATACTAACAACAATTTTATTCAATACGGTTCGTCAGAAGGTGGCTCTGAGGGCAAGTTTGGGCACAGTCTATAAGTGGGAGAACAAGATGAAAAGCATAATGATAATGACCATTTGTTTCACATCATTCGGCTTGTTTGGCTGTGCGAATGACCCCGAGCTTGGTATCTCGGTTAGCCAGCTGCGCGCTGAACAAACTCTGAATCCAGAAGCCTGGTATGAGAATTTGGGCTACTTACCGGAAGGTAGTGGTGAGCGCACACAAGTTAGCTTAGAGGTATATAACAACAATGGGGTAGCCAAAGATGATTAAGTGATACGTTCACTTAGGAGGGGCTATGCGAAGGAATATGCATATAGCGCCAAGGAGAGCTCAGAAAGGGATTACCTTGGTATTAATTAGTTTAGTTTTATTATTTTTACTTGGTGTTGCAGCCTTTGGTATTGATTTGAATCACCAAGTACTCAATAAAACAAGACTACAAAACGCGGTCGACTCCGCTGCATTAGCGGCTGCGGTTGTCGTCGATGAAAGGACCGACGCGGCAGATTTGGCTGAGCGGCTTAGTTTAGCGACGCAAGCGGCGAATGATGCTCTGACTCATTCTGCTGCGTCTGATGGTAACCAAGAATTAGTTTACACGGGGGAAAACATAGATGTAACTTTCTCAAATTCGAACGCTAAAGGCTCATTTGTTGAAGCTGGAGAGTTCTCTTTGGGCAGTGACAGCGACATCTATGTTCGTGTTGCCGTTAGTAATGTTCTTTTGACACAGTATTTAAGTGGCATGTTTGGGCTCGACAAAGGGGTGTCAGCAAGTGCTGTTGCAGGACCAAGTGCGCCAAGCATTACTACATGTAACGTGTCGCCTATTGCTATGTGTGGCGATGTAGGCTCAGCTGATCTGGCGTGGGGATACATTCCTTCTTCAAACCCAAACTACAATGGCGCACAAGATCGAGATGCTGACACTATTCATGTATTGAAACCATCAGGGCACACGGATGGTGGCATTGGTTCGGGTAACTACCACCTTTTAGACTTTGGTTCCGGTAAAAATACAGTAAGAGAAATGCTGGCAGGGGATACTGAGGAGTGCATAACAGTCGGTGATTTAGTCACAACAGAGACTGGTAAAGGTACGGGACCAGTAGCTCAAGGTCTAAATACGAGATTTGATGGGGGTAAGCCAGATGAAGGCATTACTTCAGATAAGTACATCGAAGAGTCCAACGTAACATACGACAATTACCAACAACAATATCAGGATGCGGAAGATCCGGCCGTTGATAACGATGCGTTTTATTATGCCGATTATGTCGAAGGGTTAGCCGCTTGTACGGGGGGGCCTGGCGCGTGCAAGTCGCAATATTACCGAGCGGATGGGAAAACCGATCGAAGGGTATTACGAGTGCCGATCGTTCGTTGTGATGAAGCTCCAAAAAAAGGCGGCAAGATGGATTTAGAAGTACTGGGCCTAGGATGCTTTTTTGTTACTCAGGAAGTGCAAAACAAGGGGAATGAATCGGAAATATTCGGTCAGTTTCTAGAGGATTGTACGGTAAAAAATGCGTCGTCTGGGGTAGATCCGGATGAAGATGGAGTTGGGCCATACAAAATCGTTCTATACAAAGACCCGTCAAGTGGAGGGTCTTAATATGATGTACTCCAATAGAAAGCATCAGATGAAAAAGATGGCTAACCAGAAAGGACTGGCAATTATAGAGTTTATTCTTGCATTGCCAGTGCTACTGATGCTGACCGTATTAGTTATCGACGTGAGCCGAGCTTTTATTCAATACACAGAGGTCAACAAAGCGTTGCAAAATGGCGCACGGTATGCCGTGGTTGATACTTATGGCACGTTAGATTTTGAAGGTATAGCTGAAGAATCTGATATTAAAAATGTGGTGATCTATGGCACGCCGAGTGGCGTTGGTACGCCGGTAATCGACTATATTGAAGCTGCTGACATTATTGTGACTCAACCAACGGACACCAATAAGGTTGTCACCATATCGGCTACTTATAATTATGAGCCTATTTTCTCAACCTTACCTTTTACCGGAACCTCTTTGGCTTTCAGTATTGGCTCTTCTGCGTCAATGAGGACTAGCCCATGAAACAATGGATAAGGAAACAGAAAGGACTGACCCAAGTTGAGTTTTCGTTAATTGCACTTGCGGTAATGTTAGTACTGTTCATGATTATTGAGTTTGCAATCTACTTTTATTCAGTGCAAATGGTCAACGAAATTACCAGGCGAGCGGCACGACTTGCCACGGTTTGTTTTATTTCTGAACGTGATGAAATACCTAATCATCAAGCTTTGGAGAGTCTATATCCTTCAGGTTTTACCGCTAATAATTTACAAATCGAATATTTAGACGATACAGGTGCAACTGTTGATGTGTCGGATTTTTTGAGTACTCCACCTGCAGCATCTACAGTGTTAGATGCTCAGTTTTCAAAAATAAAATATGTTCAAGCAAGAGCAGTTGATTATGAATTTAAGTTTTTTGTGTTAGCTGCGCTTATTAGTGCAGTAGGAAAAACGCCTGCTTTTGAAACTGTATTGCCGGCAGAAAGCTTAGGTGTATTAAAGCCTGAAGCTGATAACCCTGCTGTTTATTCGGATTGTTCCGCGGAGTAGCTTTATGTTGAAACCAGTCAAAATGGATAATGAAACACATAAAAGTTTAAAAACTAACTTGATTATTTGGATAGTTTATTCTACATCAAATTTTAAAATTCACATTGCTGATGAACTATCAAGGTGTGTAAATCTAAATATTGATTGGATAGAGCTAGATACCTTTAACTTGGACTTTGTGAAAAATAAGCAAGTTCCTGATCTCATTTATATTGAAACCGGTGAAAGCTGGGCTCAGAAAGTGGCTCATGTTTATTCTAGTGACAGCAGTTTACAGCATAATCATACCGCTTTGATTGTATTTGGCGACGAGAACGATACTGCATCCCTTAAAATGGCATTAAGGCTTGGGGCAACAGATTATTTGTCTCGTTCGGTTGATTTTGGCGAGCTATATCCTTTATTAAAATCTACCGCGGATGAAAAGATTGCTAATAAGAAAATGGGCGATCTAACATTGTTTATTAATACAAAAGGTGGCTCTGGAGCAACCACTTTGGCTATTAATACAGCAATAGAATTATCAAGCTATGCTAAGAGTAAAGTGTTGCTCGTTGACTTGGATATGCAGTTTAGTGATGCCGCTGATTATTTAAACTGTAAGCCTAAATACAATATTAATGATGTGATTGATTCTGTTAATGATTTAGATGAATTATCACTAGAAGGACTAGTCTACCAGCATCCTTCAGGTTTGAATTATTTGTGTTTTAACCAAAATGATCCAAAAGGTAATTACAAGCATGCGGTTCAAGTTAGTAAATTATTACCTATTTTGAGGCAGTTTTACTCACATATTATTGTGGATTTATCTCATGGCGTTGAGCACGTTTACCAACAAATTGTTTCTCCGGCAACACATGTTTTTTTGATTCTGCAACAGAATGTTACCTCGGTGAAGCATGCTGTTAGTTATATACGTTCTTTAGAATTAGACTATGGTTTAAGTAGTCATCAGGTTGAACTAATTGTTAATCGTTTTGAAAAGAAATCGACAATATCGTTGAAAGACATTGAAAATGCGGTTAGTGGACATGCAATACACTTAGTACCTAATAACTTTGCTATTGCTATCGAGAGCGCTAATTTGGGCAACCCAATTGTTCAATCTAAGAAAAATAGTGCGCTGAAAGCGTCTTTGGCTGAAATATCGCACTTATTAGAAAGTCCGACCAAAGAGAATCAAAGTTGGATAAAAAAACTATTTTCTTAGTAAGGGGGAGTTATGTTTTTCAAACGGAAAGGCGTCGGGAGTTCTTTCAATTCCGTAGATGAAACAAAAGAGTCCAAAGTTGTGAATGTCGAGTTGGCAAAATCTGATGAAGACTCGTCAGATGAGCAAAAGTCTTTGTCGCCGGTAGAAGCCAAGATGAAAGCGATCGAGGAGCAGAAAAAGCAATTAGAACAAGATCTCTCGATAAAACACTACTACCACAAGAAACTACTGGATACCTTGGATCTCGGGCTTCTATCGCACTTGCAAGAAGATCGCGCGAAAGAGGAGTTGCGCGAAGCGGTTGTTCAGCTCATTGCGGAAGATCAAACACACCCATTGAGTTCAGAAGCGCGAAACCGCGTAATACATCAAATTGAAGATGAAGTGTTCGGCCTGGGGCCTCTTGAGCCACTTCTTGAAGATCAAACAATCTCAGATATCTTAGTAAATGGCCCGAAAAATATTTTCGTCGAACGTTTTGGTAAGTTGGAGAAAACACCGCACACCTTTTTAGACGAACGCCATTTGCGCAACATTATCGACCGTATTGTAAGCCAAGTGGGTCGAAGGATCGATGAGGCTTCACCCATGGTGGATGCTCGACTCAAAGATGGCTCACGTTTTAATGCGATTATACCTCCTCTTGCTATTGATGGGCCTTCAGTTTCTATTCGACGTTTTGCGGTTGAACGTTTGAACATGGATAACTTATTAGAACTTGGATCGTTGTCTCCTGAAATGGCGAAGTTTCTTAATGCGGCGGTTGTGGGGGAAATGAATATCCTGATTTCTGGAGGTACAGGTTCTGGTAAAACAACCACGCTAAATATTTTGTCGAGCTTTATTCCTAGCGACCAACGCATTGTAACCATTGAGGACTCAGCAGAGTTACAACTCCAACAGCCACATATTATCCGTTTGGAAACACGTCCTTCCAATATCGAGGGTAAGGGTGAAATTTCTCAGCGTGATTTAGTAAAAAACTCACTACGTATGCGTCCCGATCGGATAGTTGTTGGTGAGGTTCGTGGCTCAGAAGCGGTGGATATGCTATCCGCAATGAACACGGGTCATGATGGGTCTTTGGCTACTATCCACGCGAATACACCAAGAGATGCGTTGAGCCGGATTGAGAATATGTTCTCGATGGCAGGGTGGAATGTGTCGACAAAAAACTTGAGAGCGCAGATCGCGTCTGCCATCAATATTGTTGTGCAAATGGATCGTCAGGAAGACGGTAAACGTCGCATGGTTAGCGTACAAGAAATCAATGGCATGGAAGGTGACGTTATTACCATGTCGGAGATCTTCACCTTCCAAAGAAGAGGGGTCGATCAAGAAGGCAATGTGTTAGGTGATTACATGGCTACAGGGATTGTACCAAGCTGCCATGACCAATTAGTAAAACGAGGCTTAGACGTACCATTTGAAATATTCAATGAAAAAGCCCGTTAGGAGATTGCTATGGATAGTCAATTCCCCCTTTTTCTTGTACTGCTGTTTTTGTCCGTATTCTTTATTAGCCAAGCGTTAATTCTGCCTTCTGCGGGTAAAAAGGTTAAGCATAAGCAATTAATCAAGCGGATACACGAAAGCCATAAACATATTGATCAAGAGAGTATTTCTTTATTAAGGGAAAACTCGCTCAAGAATCTATCGCCATTAG
Source organism: Vibrio sp. Vb2960 (assembly GCF_033337665.1). NCBI lineage: Bacteria > Pseudomonadati > Pseudomonadota > Gammaproteobacteria > Vibrionales > Vibrionaceae > Vibrio > Vibrio sp. Vb2960. The sequence goes on from NZ_JAWORD010000010.1 coordinate 155,757, forward strand.
AGCGATGGCTTGTGAGGTTTAGCCTGTTCGATAACTTTAAGAAGAAGTTGGAACTGGCTGGGATACACATGGGGTTCAGTCGGTTTATTTTCCTCACATTCCTCGGAGGGACTGCGGTTGGTCTATTTCTGTTCTTGTTCGGGCAAGTTTGGTACCTCTGTGCTGGTGTTGCTTTTGCTTGCTGGGTGTCTGTTTACTTCTACATACAGAAAAGGATTGCTGATCGTTTAATGAAATTTGAAGAGCAACTGCCAGAGGCTCTCGATATCATCAAGCGAGTTTTGCAGGCAGGGCAGCCAATTACGCAGGGGTTTGGAGAAGTAGGCAGAGAGGTTAGTGCTCCTCTTGGTCCTGAGTTCATGAATACCTTTAACTTACTCAACTATGGTTATGACCTCCGCTTGGCGATTATGCAAATGTCGGAGAGAACTCCTACCGTATCTATGCTTGCTTTCTCCAGTGCTGTGTTACTGCAAAAGGAAACGGGTGGTAACTTAGTCGAAAACATTGAGAAGCTCTCCCATATCCTACGTGCTCGTTTCAAACTCGCTCGAAAAATAAAAACCATTTCGGCGGAATCTCGAATGTCGGCATGGGTATTAGTATTAGCGCCTTTTGGTTTGTACGTCATCATTTCCCTTGTTCGACCTGAGTATATTGAGTTACTCCACACGCATCCAATGGGGATCAAAATGGTCATTGGTGGGATGGTAGCGTTGTTTATCGGCACGCTTTGGATTCGTAAAATCGTCAATATTGAGGTGTAGCCATGGAAAGTATTCAAGGATGGTTAAACGATTTTGCTGTCGGCCAAGAAACACTGCTTATGGGGTTGATCCTCATCACTACAGTGTTGGTTGTGATGACGTTAGGCTCGATAATTATCGGGGTTAACTCGCCAATTAAACGAAAGTTAGCCGAATTGTCTGGTGATAAGAAAGAAGTCTCTCATCACAACAAAAAAATGTCAGACACCTTGGAGTCGTTAGCGCCTTTAACTTCCCCAACCAGTGAAAAAGAGCGCCAAACGACACGCAATAAGCTGATGCATGCTGGGTTTCATGAAAGCAATGCATTATCGATGTTTTATGCCATTAAATCGGTCACGACGATCTTAGGTGTGATGGTGGCGGCACTGGTGTATTTCTCGGTTCCGGAATCTAAATACCTGTACACGTATATGGCGTTATCCGTATTTATTGGGCTTTTATTTCCTGATTTTATTTTGCGTCGAATGGTGAACAAGCGTCAGCAAGCGATTCGTGCAGGTGTGCCCGACATGCTTGATTTGCTGGTGGTTTGTACCGAATCAGGGCTTGGCTTTAATGCAGCGTTGCGTCGGGTTGCTGATGAACTGGTTATTTCTCACCCAGAGCTTGCCGATGAAATCGATACGGTGTGCAACAAAATTAAAGCGGGTAAACCAATGCCAGAAGCGCTGAGGGAGCTAGTATTAAGAACAGGGTTAGAAGAATTAATGGGGCTGGTAAGTATGCTTAGCCATGCCTCTCGAATAGGGGGGAGTTTAGTCAACTCCTTGCGTGAATATACCGAAGACTACAGGGATAAGCGTCAACAAGCAGCAGAAGAAATTGCTGCAAAAATCCCAGTCAAAATGATGTTTCCAATGGTGCTATTTATTTGGCCTTGCTTTTTTATAGTGGCTATCGGACCTGCGTTAATTTCATTGGCTGAGGCATTTTCTAATTAAAAAGCAAAATAGGGATCGTTATGTGGATTAAGAAATACGTCATCATCTCGTTGTTGGTGCTTACCGCATGTTCAACAACTGAACAGTCATCAGATTTCGATTCAACGCTGTACTCAGGTAAGCCCGTTGAGTCTCTCACTAATGATGAACCTCCCAAAACAGAGGAAGAGGCAATCTCACGAGGGGATATTGCATTAAGCAACAAAAATGTCGACTTAGCCTTGTATGAATATATTCGCTCACTCTCTTTCCCGAATGCAGTCCATAAAGATAAAACCTTGTACACCGTGGGGCGCATCCATTTAGCTAGGGAGAATTCAGAACTCGCCGATAAATCATTTCGAGCATCTTTGGCTGAGAACCCCGATCATATTGGCTCCCTGACTGAGCTTGGTACTTTATACACGAAGCGTGGAGAAAAGGACGTCGGGAAAAGCTACTACATACGCGCTTTGAATGCTGACCAAATTCGCATGGATGGCGATCCTACCATCACTAAAGACAACATTACTGCAGAGAGCGTTGCAACATATCGCTATGATGATAAATCACCAGTCTCTGCTTACTCCGGTCTAGGTGTGCTTTACGACATTCGTGGCGACCACGATATTGCGCAGGCGTTAATTCGAAAAGCGTTGGATATTGACTCAAGAAACGTAAACGCTTTGGTCAGCCTTGGCTACTCCTACTACATGGAAAAAGCTTACTCAAAAGCGGCGCACTTTACTCAAGCCGCACTAAGTATCAAGCCAGGAGATGAGAGAGGAATCAATAATTTAGGTCTCATTGCTTTAGCTAAAGATCAGCCACGACAAGCTCTGAGTATTTTTAGTCGACACATGACAGAACCCGAAGCGCTCAACAATGTTGGCTATTTCTTGATCCTTCAAGGCAAACCAGGAGAGGCGATTCCTTATTTACAACAGGCTATTGATAAGAACCCTGCCTACTATGAACTGGCAAATAAAAACCTAGAACGAGCATTGGCAATGGTGAGAGAGCGAGGGGATACCTCTACCGCGCTTCTCCAATAAATTTGAAGACCCTTTTAAAAGAAAGCCACTCTGCAAGATAGAGTGGCTTTTTCATTTATGGGGAGTAGTCCGTTGCAAAGGTGTTTGTTCAATTAGCCGTCATTCGCTTCTTTCAGGGTAAGAAGCATAGCGCCGTAAAGCCCAACCAACTATCTTCCATAACATCACCGTCAAGAGTGTTGCGAGGTAGCCATCAATCGCATAATGCCAGGCTAAATGTACCGAACCGATTTGAATGATGACTGCGAAAGCGTAAGCAAAGTAGCCGATGGTTTTGTTGAGTCTATAAATTGATAGCGCCATCAAAACAGCAATGGAAACGTGCAAACTCGGCATTGCCGAAATGCCAGAGCCAATACCATTGGCATTCGCGATGTACTCATCCCAAAGATATTGCTGTGTAGGCAATGCCCACAATTGCCCAGCGTCTACATTGGTAAGATATTGGCTTTGGACTTCGAGCGTTTTCATCAGAGGAACAAACTGTTCATCTCCAGTGATAAGCTCCACATAACAAGGGCCTGCTGAAGAAAGCAGCGTGGCGAAGAAGACACCAAGAATCATCCAAGACAGTGCGAACGTGAGTAAAAACTGTTGCCTTACCAACGGGTATTTTTTGTAGATAAGGAAAAAGATGAGTATACCCCACATACAAAAAAACCATGCGTTGTAGGCTACATTTAGCCCTAATGAGGCCCAAGCATTGGAGAATAATGCATGGGTCAACTCCCACGGAGCAACGCCGAAGTGTAGCAACGAATCAATATTCGCAAAGGTCAGATCCCACTTGAAAGGATTGATGATTGGAATCAGCGACTTCAAAAACGTGTGGTTAGAGAAAATCAGGTTGAGTGCCATCATCGAAACAAACACTGATACAGGTCGGTACAGCGGAAAAATAAGATGCTTCAGTTTTCGTATGAAGCGCTTTGCTGGCTGTTTTTCTTTGCGCAGTATGAGATAGAAATAATAGTAGATACACCAGCTTAAACCTGTGACATACAAAGCTTGTATGAGTGTTTCAAGGTAAGTGGTAAAAGAGTAATCGATAGGGAAATCGAGATACAAAGAACAAAGATAAATGACAGCAGTCGAGATAAAGCAATAGGTGTAGAAAATCCTATCGTTCAATAACTCATTCTTTACTGATGTGAGTAAAGCCGATGCTTTTTGCTGCCAGCTAAGGTTGAGCTCGTAATTGTTGTCTTGTTCCATTGATGATCCGTCATCTCTATCCTTCCAATATCATTAAGCTTAGTTGAGAAAACGGGCACTCGTATTTGAGTACCCGTGGTTTATCTGGATTCAATAGTTGGCGTATCAGCAGGCTACATCATGCCCGTGACAAGGCCTGCCGCCACAAAAAACACGATCATCCACAGAACCGAAAGGTTGAGCTTTTTGTGTAGATAGAAACCCGCAATCACTAACGCCATGTCGATGGGAGCAATAACTGCGCTGCTAAATACTGGCTGGTAAAGTGCCGCGAGTAGTAACCCTACTACCGAGGCATTTACACCGTTGATGGCGCCGGAGACCAGCGGTTTGCCTGCCAGTGCTTGCCAGTTTTTAAGAACGCCAAGCAGTAAAAGAAACCCTGGGAGGAATACGCCAAGCGTTGCGATCAGAGCGCCTAAAATTGGCGTATCCGAAAGCTCATAACCGATAAAAGTCGCAAAGGTGAACATTGGCCCCGGTACAGCTTGTGCAGCGGCGTAGCCTGTTAAAAATGCATCTTGGCTGAGCTGGTCGCCAACAATGTTTTGCAGAAGCGGCAGAACCACATGACCGCCACCAAACACTAAGCTACCAGCTTGGAAAAAATCACTAAACAGCCCAAGCAAAGGTAACGTATGAGCCACTAACGGTAAGCCGAGTAAAAGCACCGCAAATAGAGCCAATGGCGCGATAGACGGTTTAAACGGCTCGGCTGATGGCGCGGAGTCTTTCTTTAGATATCGCATTCCGACAAAACCTGCTGCGATCAACACGAACATTTGCGTCATGATGCTTGGTGCCACCAGCAACGCAATCGCAGTCGCGACGCACAAACCCGCGGTCAGTTTACTTTGGCAGAAATTTTTGTACATGCCCCAAGTAGCATCCGCCACGACGACGACTGCTAGCAGTTTTAGGCCGTGAACGATGTTTTGGAACATTGCGGTGTCGGTGATTTGGCTACTCACCATCGCCAGCGCCAACATGATGATCACCGAAGGAAGCGTGAATCCGACAAATGCTGCGCATGCGCCACTTAAACCGCCGCGTTTATAGCCTAAAGCAAAGCCAACTTGGCTTGAGCCCGGTCCCGGCAAAAACTGACTGAGTGCGACAATTTGCGCGTACTCGCTGTCATCAAGCCATTTCAGTTTCTCAACAAAGGTTTGGCGAAAATAACCAATATGAGCCGCCGGGCCGCCGAAGCTGAACCAACCCAGCCAGAAAAAAGTTTTGAATATGGTGAACATGTCGAGCCTGTTTATCTAAAAAGCATTGTTGCTAATTTATCGAATGCTCTAAAATGACTCAAATTGATGATTTTAATTTCATCTATGAATGAAATGGGATAAGGATATTGGAGTGAAAGAGGACATTCAATGGCGCAACATTGACTTGAACTTATTGGTGACGTTTTCCTACCTGTATCGCCATCGAAGCGTTAGCGTCGCGGCAGAGAAAAGTTACGTTAGCCAGTCGGCGATGAGTCATAGTTTGTCTCGTTTAAGGTTGTTGTTTGACGACCCGCTTTTTGAGCGAAAAGGGCACAAGATGGAGCCCACCGAGCACGCTCACCACATCGCGCCAACTGTGCATCACTTGTTGGATTCTATCGCCAAAGACTTGCTCACTAAGTCTGCCTTCCAACCTGAAAATTACGCGGGTGTATGTCGCATCGGGTTAACGGATTATGCCGAGTTTATCTTTGCTCCTCGGCTTTATGACGAAATACGCCAGCGCGCCCCAGAGGCGCAGATCAGTTTTATTAACGTCAATCGTAGCAACTACGTGGCACTAACTGAGCATGAAAAGCTCGATGTCATTATTGGCAGCATGCCGGTGTTGGATGACAACTTTGAGAGCTTGTACTTGTACACCGAAAAACACGTGTGCATGTGTGATAAACAGGTGTTGAAAGGGGAAACACAGCTGTCTCTGGAAGCGTTCGCGAACATCGAGCAAGCTCTGGTAAGTCCCGATGGGAGCTTAAAGACACAAGTAGACCAAAAGCTCGCAGAACATGGCTTGAGCCGCAAAGTCACCGTGGCGTCGCGCAACTTTCTCACTATTCGGCATCTATTGAAAAAGCGCGATCTCATTGCCATCGTGCCAGAAAAAATGGCGTTGGCGGAGGGCTTTTCGGACGATCTCGTTACCGTTAAGCCGCCGATCGCCGTTGCGGATTTTGATATTGCTATACTGTGGCATTCCAGCCGAAACAATGAAGACAAAGGCATTTGGCTACGCGAGTTGGTTTCTTCGACCATCACCTCTAAATGATAAACATTTGGGGCACTCATGGTGCTTAGAGTTATTTGTTGTTGAACTTCTTACAACCCGCTGAGTTATCGGCGTTATACCGAAACAGTACTGATTGAGCAAAATGAATGTCTTTGGTTGGGGGGGATGTTCCAGATTTAATTCATAAAAGAGATTAATGGAAAAGGTATCATTGAGTTGTACCACGTAGTTTAAGCTCTGTTTGCACGTATACATGAAGAGGTTGTAAGCGTCCATCTCGGTATTTTTCCACCAGTAAGTTCACTCCCTGAGTTCCCATCAACTCAGAGTGAATACGAATTGTAGACAACGGCGGAAAGGTAAAGCGAGCAGTAGGAATATCATTCATACTAATCAACGTAATATCCTCTGGTATCTTTAAGCCAAATTCATGGATTGCACGTACTATGCCAATCGCGATGGAGTCTGAATCAATGAATACTGCTTTCGGGAAGTCACCTTTGGCTAGCATCTCTTTCGCTAAGTTATAACCGGACAAACTAGAGCAGGCACAATAGTGTATATCTTGTTCTGCGACCACGCCTTTTAGATAGCCATAGTCCAAAAACACATTTTCACGAGTGTCAGCTGCGTCGGGCTTGTTTTGACCGCCAATATAACCGATGCGGCGGTAGCCTCGTTGTACAAAGAAATCAACTACTTGCCTACTGATTCGAATAAGGTCGACATCAACGCAATCATAAGGGCAGGTTGGATCTGAAAAGTTTATGTAGCAGATGCTATCGGCTAGACGTTTAGGTAATTTATCTACTACCTTTTGGTCGACATTTCCGACTAAAAGGACACCTGTTATCTTTTTCGTTTCAACATCAATTTCACTGTTATAGCAATTGGTTAGCGTAATACCTAATTTGTCGCATTGCGTTTCAATCCCATGACGAATTGATAAGTAGTAAGGGTCATTCACCTCTGTTTCTTGTTTGTAGTTATATAAGGCTAAAAAGTGATGTTTTTGCTTAACTTCTTTGATGCCTTTCTTCGAGCTACTGGTGCGGTACTCCAGTTTTTCTGCAATTTCCAAAATGCGGTATTTGGTTTCTTCTTTAACGCTCAACGTTGGGTCGTTGTTCAAAACCCGCGATACGGTTGCAAGTGAGACGCCCGCTTCAATGGCGATATCTTTTAGCTTTGCCATGTAAATTTCCCGTCGGCACTGCTCACTGCCCAAGTGTGAGCTCAATAATCTGACTATTTTAAACAGCTACTTAGAGATGCACAAACCTTTAGTAAGACAGTCCTAAACACTTTAAATCAGCATATCAAGCCAACTTGTTTTCATGAAATACACTCTATTGAGTAATAAATAAAGCCGTAAACGTAAGGATTATATTGCTGTAAAAATACTGAAAAACGCGACTGGTTTGGAAACTTGCTACTTGTGGTAACTCTAGTACTTAATAGGACTCGAGCTGTTTAGAGTTTAATCAAGCAAACGTTTTATTGTTCATGTTTATGTTTTGTGTCTCATTTTATAAACAAATCAATAGGAAAGTATTCAACTCTATTTATAATCTCCGCGCTTTTAAAAGCTGTCTAACAGTATGAAAAATTAGGAAATTATAATGAAAAAAGTATTGCCATTATTGGCTTTAGGTGCAGTGGTTGCTTCAGCATCAGTTCAAGCAAAAGGTAACTGGTATGTTGGTGCTGATTTGGTAAATTCAGATCTTAAAGTTAAAAGCTTGTCAAAAGATTTTTCTGCGACAGGTCTTAGCTTTGCTGTAGGTAAAGAGCTTCAATATTCAGAAAACTTCAAACTAGCTTTTGAAGGTGAGTACATATACTTTGGCGACTTTGAAGAAACATTTTCTTACATGGGGTGGCCGGTTAAATTTAGTGTTGATGCTTCTGCGTTCAATTTCAATGCGAAGCCTAAATACCAATTTGCAGGTACAGGCTTCTATGTTGGTGCGATTGCTGGCCTTGGTGTAATGAGTGTTTCTTATGAAGTGAAATCATCTAGCACTGTTACCGATGATGGTCGTGATGTAGGCTTTAACTACGGTGTTGAGGCTGGTTATGAGTTCGCTTCAGGTTTGGTTGTATCTGGTGGCTACCGTGCTTCTTCGGTAAGTATTGATGCCGAAAACGGTGGCAGCGAAGATTTTGATTTTGACAGCCTGTACGTTGGTGTTGATTACAAGTTTTAAGCTCGCGTAAGCAAAACATAGATACTAAAAAGGAGCCGTTAGGCTCCTTTTTTGATCAGATTATCAATCAACTCATAATGGTGATCTTGTACGCCTGCAAGGTTGCCATATTTGGGTTGATGGCGGTCATTTTCTTTCGCGTGTTGCCAGCCAATGGTGTGACGCACAAAATGCTCTGCAAACGCGTGGGAAACTTCCAAGCAACCTGCCAGCACGGTATCAACATAACTTTGCATGATTGGGCTCTTTGCGCATGGTGGTAGTGGCTCGTCTTTTACGTAAACCCAAATGTCATGTTCTTGGTTAAAACTCGCATCTGTTTCGATTTGATCTGGCTGAAGTTGAATACGATGATAACCTCGCTCACGGCGGTCGAATTCTGCGAGCGCTTCTTTATTCACTTCGAGTAAAACGCCATTAACCTGTCCATCGCCTTGGTTCACCACTAATGGAGAGAGGCTGTAGCTGTCGTCAATCTTCCCCCAGTAGCGAACCAACCCATGTGCTATGACGGGAATGGCTTCTCCCGTTTGTCCGGTTAATTTACGTGACGCAGAATTAATCAAACTGCCATAGCCAAATATGTACATTGTCGTTGCATCCCTTAACTGATAGTTGTGCCTCTCATGTTTATACCTAACCCGCATCTGAAGCACAACTTTACCTCTTAAGTATAATCTTAATTATAAACATGTATTTTTTATACATGTTTATGGTAGCATCAATATGTAGTTGAGTTAACCAGCATCGAGAGACGCTTGAGGGCAAGATAATGCTGAATATCACCGATAAAAAAGTAGAAGAAAAAATCCCCGCATGGCTGCGATTAGGCTTTCGGCCGTTTTTTCTGTTTGGGTCGATTTACGCCATTGTTGCGATTGCGTTGTGGGTGTGGATGTTCCAAGGCGGACAGCCAAACGCATTAGCCGTGCCTGCATTGTGGTGGCACGTACATGAAATGTTGTTCGGTTTTTCGATGGCCATTGTAGTTGGCTTTGTACTGACCGCGGTACAAAACTGGACTGGCATTAATGGTACCAAGCATTACATGCTTCTGGCTTTATTTGGCTTGTGGTTAGTGCCCCGCATATTGCTTTGGACACAAGCACCGTTATGGTTAACCAGCAGTATCGAAGCGGTATTTTTACTGTTTGTCGCCTATGAGGTGGGCATTCGTGTGTATCGAGCCAAAGGTTGGCGTAATTTGTTTTTCGTTCCACTGTTTCTTTTAGCCATCTTTGCGAACTTTGCAAGCTACGCAACGATAAAAGGTATGCCGCCCTTTAGCTCTTCAGCGGTGTGGCAAGCAATGCTGTGGTGGTTTACCTTGCTGTTGTCAGTGATGGGCGGACGTGTAATTCCATTTTTTACTGCGCGTCGATTTAATTTCGAAAAAGCGCAACCATTGGCTTGGTTAGAGTGGTTCGCGAACTTGCCATTGGTAATGCTATTTGTGCTGAGCTTTTTCCCTGTGACGTTTGCAGAACTAGGTAGTCCTTTGATGCTATTTGCAGGTGTTGCTCAGTTGGTGCGTTTTGTTCGCTGGAAACCTTGGTTAACCCTGAACGAGCCTTTAGTATGGTCGCTGCATGCTGCGTATTTGTGTTTACCACTAAGCTTAATTTTGCGAGGCGTCTGGGGAGATGCATTTGCCAGCCATAACCTCATTCACCTGTTTGCGATAGGTGCGTTAGGCGGTTTGATTTTAGCGATGATTACACGGGTGACGATGGGACATACTGGTCGCATGATCTACAAAGGGCCAAACATGAGCCTTGCGTTTGCAGCGATTACCGCGGCAGCTTTGGTTCGCAGTTTCGCCGTGATCTTTGATCCAGCGAACATGATACTGTGGATTGATATCAGCGGTGGATTATGGATTGTTGCGTTTGGGCTATTTGTGTGGCGCTTTGGTGTGATGCTTGTGACCCCTCGTGTGGATGGTCACCCCGGATAAGATTCTAATGTGAGTAGAGAAAAGAGGAGCCGCGTGCTCCTCTTTTGGTTTTTGTTCTTTATAGGTTTAGTGTTTATTCGTCTTCGTCGTCCGCTTTATTCGTGAGCCCCAAGCGTTTAAATAGCCACCACTCTAGACCAAAAATGACAATTAAGGCGATGCAGAACCAGGTGAATGCCATGGTGGAATCCACGCCTGGCATTCCACCAACATTGATACCGAGTAAACCTGTTAAGAAGCTGGTTGGTAGAAAAATCGTTGCTACCAAAGTAAACAGGTAACTGTTTTTATTGGTTTTCTCATCACGATGATGTTTGATCTCTTCTTGGAAAAGCGCCACTTCTCCAAGATAAAACTCAAGTGTTTCATTTATGCGCGTAATATTATTGTGTGCGAAGCGATATTGATGAGGTCTCAAAGCAATCAATTCTGATTCTGACTCCACAAGATCACGGATAGCGTACTGCTGAGGGCGAATAAAACGCTTGATAGAAATCAGTGCTTTTTGAGTCGCCATATGTTTGTACGTCGACTCATCATTCACGTCGAACTGGTTTAGTGTTTCTTCAATCGTATCAAGGTAAATGTCTATTTTACTGTTTAATCCTTCAATGATCTGATGAAGTAAACTGGCAAGACTTTTTGGGCCTTTGTGTTCCGCTAATGCTTGGCGAATCTCCATGATCGCGCGTGATGGAATTTTACGAGTTGAAATGAGTGCGCCTTGAAAGTAGAGAATTCGAATACTAAGCATATCTTCTGGTGATGCATTGCCGTTCATATTGACGCCTCGTAAAATCAACATGAAGTTCTCGTCATCCAAAGGATGGAAAGATGGTCGGCTTTCGTCGGCTAATAGATGATCAACCGTAGCTCGAGGTACTTGGTTCTGCTCCAGCCAACCACGAATATCAGGATGCAGCCGTTCGCAATGGTACCAATGCTTAGCTTGAATTTGCTCTGCCGTGGTGGATTGTTGAGTTGCTTCTGGGGTTGAGAAGTCCCAATGTTCAATCATAAAACCCATTTTCTTTTCCTTGTTTGAGCCGATACCAAAATAACCTCAAGATACTTCTTTCGCGAGAATTGCATTGCCATACAGAGGCAATACTCTGAGTACGGTACTCTGAAGTCATTGATGCATTATTTTTCAAATGAGTATGATTGTATTTAACGCCAAATGTCTATGAATAGTTGTTCTTATTTGCAATCGAGTGGAGCGCACCAAGGTGTTGTGCTTAAACAACAAAACAAAAAGCCTGCAACTAAGCAGGCTTTATTGTGGGGGAGGGAGGGGAGCTGTTAGCCAACTTGAGAAAGATTAACCACTTTCTGTTGTAGCTTTTTCTTTAAATAGTCCGTTAAGGCCTGTTTTTCTTCCTCGTTCATGTAAAGACCAAGCTTAGTACGGCGCCATAAAATGTCTTCATCGGTCATTGCCATTTCATGGTTCATTAAGTAATCGATCTCACGTTGGTAAACACCACCTGCTTGTGCCGAGAACGTTTGTCCTAAGTCAGCTTCACTTGTTGTGCCTTCCATTAAGTTCCAGGTTTGGGTACCAAACTGTGTGACATAACGAAGAATCAATGCTTCTGGCGCCCAAGTGTATTTAGCGTGAATTTGTTTAGCTAATTGTTCACGACTACAGCTGAAGTTACCACCAGGAAGGGTTTGGTTGGCCGTCCAGTCTTTACCCATTTCAGGTAGGAACGGAGCAAGTTTCTTCATTGCTGCTTCACCTAACTTACGGTAGGTCGTTAACTTACCACCAAAAACAGAAAGCAGAGGTGCATGGTCGTATTCCGCATCGAGCTCTAGCGTGTAGTCTCGTGTGATTGCTTGCGGAGAGTCAGATTCATCGTCACATAAAGGACGAACACCGCTGTATGTCCAAACTACATCTTCGCGAGTCAACTGGTGGACAAAGTGTTGGTTTACGATATCAATGAGGTAATCGACTTCGTCATCTGAGATCGACACTTCACGTGGGTCACCTTTGTATTCCACATCTGTTGTACCAATGATTGAGAACTTATCTAAGTAAGGAATCATAAATACGATGCGATTGTCTTTGTTTTGAAGGATGTAGGCTTGCGGTTCGTTGTGGATACGAGGAACAACGATGTGCGAGCCTTTGATTAAGCGAATGTTACGAGGAGAGGCTTGCTCTAATCCATCATCAAAGAACTGTTTTACCCAAGGCCCCGCAGCATTGACTAACGCTTTCGCTTTACGTTCTAAACGTTGGTCTGTCATCACATCGTGAATAGTAACGTGCCAGATACCACCTTCACGGTGTGCTTTTTCCACGCGGCAGTAGTTACGTACTTCAGCATGGTTTTCGCGAGCCGCAAGAACGTTCAGTAATACTAAACGTGCATCATCAACCCAACAGTCAGAGTATTCGAAACCCGTTTTCATTTCTGGTTTTAGCAAGCCAGATTTCGCAAGGTTGACGGTTTTACTGCCTTGCAGCGTCGTACGTTTACCCAAGTTATCGTAAAGGAAAAGGCCACAACGAATCATCCAAGCTGGGCGTAGGAATGGGCGATGCGGTAAACGGAAACGCATTGGTAATGCGACGTGTGGTGCTTTACGAAGAATAACCTCACGCTCTGCGAGCGCTTCCGAAACTAAACGAAACTCGTAGTGTTCAAGGTAGCGTAAACCGCCGTGTATCAGTTTAGAACTTGCTGAAGAAGTCGCAGATGCGAAGTCATTTGCTTCATATAAGCCAACACTCAAACCTCGGCCAGCTGCGTCTGCTGCAATACCAGCTCCGTTAATGCCGCCACCGATTACGATCAAGTCTAAGGTAGTGGATGAGCTAGTAGTGGAAGCATTATTTTGTATACTCATAAATTTGACCTCTTGGTGAGCGAACGAGCATTTTAGAACATAATGTAATCCTAGCTCAGGTTTCGTTTGTGATCATCTATTATTTTCGTTTGTGAGCGTTTTGTGTGATTTAGACACAAAAAAACCTCTGTCTAATTAAGACAGAGGTCATTTGAGGGGGAATTATACGATTGACGTTACTCGTTTTCGGAGTTTGATTCGTTAGCTTCAACCACTTCAAGTGGGATAGAAGCTTCCTTCAAAATTGACAAGATTTCTTCTGGTGGCTGCTTATTGGTAAAGATCATGTTGAGCTGTGCAATATTGCCTAGTTTCACCATAGCATTGCGCCCGAACTTGGTGTGGTCTACGGCAAGAAATACACTACGGCTATTGTCAATGATCGCTTGTTTTACCCGGACTTCGTGGTAATCAAAGTCTAATAGCGAGCCATCGAAGTCGATACCGCTAATGCCGAGAATACCAAAGTCGAGACGGAACTGTTTAACGAAATCGAGGGTAGCCTCGCCAACAATACCGCCGTCTCTGCTGCGGACTTCTCCACCCGCTAAGATGACTTTGATTTCAGGGTTAGGGAAAAGAATGGTCGCAACATTGATGTTGTTGGTGACAACACGCAACTGTTTATGGTTTTTATTGAGCGCTCGCGCAACTGCTTCTGGTGTGGTGCCAATATCGATGAATAGTGTGGCACCATCTGGAATGTGTTTGACTACCTCGTCTGCAATGACATCTTTTTCATTGAAGTTGAGCGCTTTACGCGTGTTGTAAGATGTGTTTTCAGAACTGAGAGGAATAGTGGCTCCACCGTGATAACGACGAATTTTGTTGTCATCGGCGAGTTCATTGAGATCGCGTCGGATGGTTTGTGGGCTGACATTGAATCTTTCTACCAACTCATCCGTGCTGACATAGCCTTGTTTTTTCACCAGCTCAACAATCTGCTGGTGTCGAGGTATTTGCTTCACTTACCACTCCCTTGTGCATTGGTAACGGCCAATGCTTCAAATTCGAAGCTCTATTGTGCTCGAATTTGCTCGTTGTGAGAAGTAAGCGAGTTCAGGAATCGGGGATAAAGCGCAAAAAGAGCGCACAAATGGCGCTCTTTTTTTCTTATGGAGATGAGATTAATCTTCTTCGTCGTGAAGTTCAGACCAGGTTTGTGCACATTTCACTGCACGTTTCCAGCCCTTGTAACGACGATTGCGTTTTTCTTCATCATCGTGTGGCTCAAAGGTGCGATCAAGTACCGCTTTATTCTGCAACTCATCAATGCTATCCCAGTAACCAACTGCAAGGCCGGCAAGGTAGGCTGCACCAAGAGCGGTAACCTCAGTTACTTGAGGGCGGTGTACTTCTGTGTTCAATACATCGGATTGGAATTGCATTAGGAAGTTGTTCGCTACTGCACCACCATCGACGCGAAGGTTCGCAAGCTTAATGCCTGAGTCAGCTTGCATCGCATCCAGTACGTCACGAGTTTGATAAGCGATGCCTTCCAATGTTGCACGGATGATATGGTTTGAATTCACACCGCGAGTAAGGCCGACAATCGTGCCACGTGCGTAGGCATCCCAGTATGGAGCGCCTAAACCAGTAAATGCTGGCACGACATAAACGCCGTTTGATGTATCCACTTTTGTCGCGAAGTATTCAGAGTCTTCTGCACCGTTTAGGATTTTCAATTCATCGCGTAGCCATTGGATAGAAGCTCCACCCATGAATACGGCGCCTTCAAGTGCATAAGCTGGTTCGCCTGCAGGACCACAAGCCAAAGTAGTTAGAAGGCCATGTGTCGAAGTGACTTTTTCTTGGCCAGTATTCATTAGCAAGAAACAACCCGTACCGTAAGTGTTTTTCGCTTGACCCGCTTCAACACACATTTGGCCGTAAAGCGCTGCTTGTTGGTCACCTGCGATTCCAGAAATAGGAATACGAGTACCGCCTTTACCACCGATGTTGGTTTTACCGTAAATTTCCGATGAGCGCTTCACTTCTGGCATCATAGATGCTGGGATGCCAAGCTCATCTAACATTTTTTGATCCCAACATAGATCGTTGATGTTAAACAGCATGGTACGCGATGCGTTAGTGTAGTCGGTTACGTGAACGCGACCTTGAGTCATCTTCCAAACTAACCAAGTATCGACAGTACCAAACAACAGCTTACCTGCTTCTGCGTCTTCTCGTGCGCCTTCAACATTGTCCAGAATCCATTTAACTTTGGTACCGGAGAAGTAAGGGTCAAGCACCAAACCAGTGTTGTCACGTACATAGTTTTCGAGACCGCGTGCTTTTAAATCTTCACAGATATCAGCAGTACGGCGACATTGCCATACAATCGCATTGTAAACGGGTTTACCTGTTTCTTTGTTCCAGACGATAGTCGTTTCACGCTGGTTAGTAATACCGATAGCCGCTAATTGGTCGCTACGGATGCCAGACTTAGCTAGAGCTTCTACTAAGGTAGAGCTTTGTGTTGCCCAGATCTCCATTGGATCATGTTCAACCCAACCAGCTTCTGGATAAATCTGAGTAAATTCGCGTTGCGCGACGCTTACGATGTTCGCATCATGATCAAGAATCACTGCGCGAGAGCTTGTTGTACCTTGGTCTAGGGCAACAATGTATTTTTGCTCAGTCATGGTAAGAATCCTTTTGTTTCGTTATTTATATTTTAGTAAATGTTCGAGTTACGTCAGTTTTAAGCTCTAGCTTCTTCTGTTTCTTCTTCCGTCTCACATTGGTTTGGAATCGTGCAACCGTGACCTTGTTGTGGAAGGTAAGCGGCAATCGCTTTTGGATACAACCAACCTCCAAAACATGCACCTGCAATCGGAGCAAGTAAAGGCACGATAAAGTAAGGAATGTCTTTAGCACCTGTCAGAGCGTAATCCCAGCCTGCGAAGTAAGCGAACAGCTTCGGTCCAAAGTCACGAGCAGGGTTCATAGCAAAGCCTGTTAGTGGGCCAAGTGAACCACCGATGACGGCAATCAAAATACCGATCAATAGAGGGTTCATTGCGCCACGTGCCGCGCCGTTATTTTCATCGCCCAGAGCCAGAATCGCAAACATCAGCACAGCAGTGATAACGAATTCCACAGCAAAAGCACCAAAGAAAGAGAGGGAGGCATGCGGATAGGTTGAGAAGATACCAGCAGTTGCTAGTGCATCTTGGCTGCTGCGAACGAAGTTATGAGCGATTTCGTAGTCGGTGAAAAGGTTGCTGTATAAGCTGTATACCAATGCAGCAGAACAGAATGCCCCAAGCATTTGAGCGATAATGTATGGCACCACTTTCGCCTTATCAAAACCATGGAACATAGCAAGTGCGATGGTAACGGCAGGGTTGATGTGTGCACCAGAGACGCCAGCCGTACAGTAAATAGCGATGGCGACACCGAAGCCCCATACAATACTGATTTCCCATTGTCCAAATGATGCGCCTGTTAGAACTAAGGCTGCAACACAGCCTACGCCGAAGAAAATAAGTAGTCCTGTACCGATAAACTCGGCCAAACATTCTCCGAGCAGAGAGGGGTGTTTGTTCGTTGTCATGTTAAAAGTCCTTTGATCATTTTTGCCTGTCTAGCACGATACTATTGTGCATACATAAACGTTTGCGAAAACAAACGAGCGTTAAAAATGAGCGTTTGAGCATAAATTTGTTAATCAAAGTCTTCGTTTTTGTTAAATGGCGCATCTTTTAACCGGAAAAGAACACAACGAAAATAATTTATTTGTCACGAGGCCAGTGTTGAGAGCGCTCAAATTACCGATGTGAAAAAGAATGCACAACTGGTAAGAGGAGTTTTGTGAAGCTGCTACGTGCTTGGAGATTTATTGCACAGAACTTGTGTAGCAATTAACCCTAAAGGAGTAGCGGAATGTCAAATGTATCAAGGGATAGCAGTGATATAAAAAATACGCTGTCATGTTTGGACTTTTAGAAACAATCGTCATCCCATTGGTACCAATAGGATGAGTTGATAAGAGAATAAACGCTGTTAATGTCTTGTGTTTGTGAATCATTGCTTCGGCTTGTATTCAAATAAAAATTGTTTTTTTTATTTCGTTTGATGCTAAACGTGATCGTTTTTCAGCTTTTTAGTTATTAGTTGGTTCGGAGCGAGTAGGGCAGGCGTAAATCGCCCTTTTTACGGTTAGTTTATGTTCTAATTCGAGCCTTTGTTTCAAAGGTTTCGAATTGGAATGCTCAAGTGAGAGGTTTGAACATCAGTTTCATATTAACGAATCTTGAGTAAAGTTGAACGATGATCTAATTAATGCTCATATAATTTACTGTATTTACTTATATTTAATCCATGTGCAACATTTGTCACAGAAATAAAATCCTAACTCCATACAATTCATGAACTTTCGAACGAAGATTTATTTTGTTTCGTTCGCTCCTTTTGTGTTTTTACCATCGCATACAAAATAATGAGGTTCCTATGTTTGGAATATTCAAACCTAAGGCGCACATTGATCGTCTGTCCCCTGGCAGCATCGATAGCACCTACTCTCGCCTCCGTTGGCAACTCTTTATCGGTATCTTTGTTGGCTACGCCGGTTACTATCTAGTTCGTAAAAACTTCAGTTTGGCGATGCCTTATCTTATCGAGCAAGGCTTTAGCCGCGGAGACTTAGGTGTCGCCTTGGCAGCTGTTTCCATTGCATATGGTCTCTCTAAGTTTCTAATGGGCAGCGTTTCAGACCGCTCCAACCCTCGCTATTTCCTTAGTGGCGGCCTATTGATGTCTGCATTAGTGATGTTTTGCTTTGGCTTTATGCCATGGGCGACTGGTAGCGTCACTGCGATGTTCATTTTGCTTTTCTTAAACGGTTGGTTCCAAGGGATGGGGTGGCCTGCTTGTGGCCGAACCATGGTGCACTGGTGGTCACGTAAAGAGCGTGGTGAGATCGTTTCGGTTTGGAACGTGGCGCACAACGTGGGTGGCGGCTTGATTGGTCCACTATTTATTCTTGGCCTGTGGGCATTTAATGATGATTGGCGCACTGCATTTTATGTTCCTGCATTTTTCGCCACGTTGGTTGCTGTGTTTGTTTGGATGACGGTTCGCGATACCCCTCAGTCTTGTGGTCTGCCTCCGATTGAAGAGTACAAAGACGATTACCCAGATGACTATGACAAGTCCCATGAACAAGAAATGACAGCGAAGGAAATCTTCTTCAAATACGTCTTCAACAACAAACTTCTTTGGTCGATTGCAATTGCAAACGCATTTGTTTACCTAATTCGTTACGGCGTACTGGACTGGGCACCTGTTTACCTAAAAGAAGCGAAGGATTTCTCGGTAGATAAATCGTCATGGGCTTATTTCTTATACGAATGGGCTGGCATTCCAGGAACACTATTGTGTGGTTGGATCTCTGACAAATTGTTCAAAGGTCGTCGTGCACCTGCTGGTATCTTATTTATGGTGCTAGTGACAGTTGCAGTGATGGTTTATTGGTTTAACCCTGCGGGCAACCCAACAGTAGATATGGTGGCGCTTATTGCAATTGGCTTCCTAATCTATGGTCCGGTTATGCTGATCGGTTTGTACGCACTTGAGCTCGCTCCGAAGAAAGCCGCAGGTACTGCCGCTGGTCTTACTGGTCTGTTTGGATACCTGGGTGGGGCAGTTGCCGCAAACGCGATTTTGGGCTACACCGTAGACCACTTTGGCTGGGATGGTGGCTTTATCATCTTAGTGGGTT
Source organism: Vibrio sp. Vb2960 (assembly GCF_033337665.1). NCBI lineage: Bacteria > Pseudomonadati > Pseudomonadota > Gammaproteobacteria > Vibrionales > Vibrionaceae > Vibrio > Vibrio sp. Vb2960. The sequence goes on from NZ_JAWORD010000010.1 coordinate 174,715, forward strand.
CTTGTATTACTTCTATCGTGTGTTTGATGTACGCCTTCTTAGGTGAGCGTGCGCACCACGAGCAAAAAGAGCGCGAGAAGGAAGCGCTAGCGTAATATTTATTTAAAGAGGCAGTGGAATACTGCCTCTTCGCTTTATCAAGGAAATAACAATGAAAACAAAGTCAGTATGTCTTACTTTTTTAGCACTTAGCCTCTCTGCTGGTGCGATTGCGAAGCCGCTTGTCATTGCGCATCGTGGCGCATCGGGCTACTTGCCTGAGCACACGCTAGAAGCCAAAGCACTTGCTTACGCAATGAAACCTGACTACATAGAGCAAGATGTGGTAATGACGAAAGATGACCAGTTGGTCGTGTTGCATGACCATTATCTCGATCGCGTAACGGATGTTGCGGAGCGTTTTCCTGATCGTGCACGTAAAGATGGTCGTTATTACGCGATTGATTTCACTCTGGCGGAAATCAAATCCTTGCGAGTAACTGAAGGCTTTAATATCGATGACAAAGGCAACAAAGTAGCGGGCTATCCAACCCGATTCCCTATGTGGAAATCTGATTTCACCGTGCCGACGTTTGCTGAAGAGATTGAGCTGATCCAAGGCTTAAACAAAACGCTGGGTTATGACATCGGTATTTACCCAGAAATTAAAGCGCCTTGGTTCCATCGTCATGAAGGTAAGGACATTTCTAAAGCAGTACTTAAAGTCTTGAAGCAGTACGGTTACGGCTCTCAAGACGACAAAGTCTACCTTCAGTGTTTTGATGCGAATGAACTTCAACGCATCAACAGTGAACTCATGCCTGCAATGGACATGGACTTAAAGCTCGTTCAGCTTATGGCTTACACGGACTGGAACGAAACTATGGTGTACAAAGGCGACAAGGCAACACCATACAGTTATGACTGGATGTTCGAAGCCGACGGAATGAAGAAAGTAGCGAGTTACGCGGAAGGAATTGGACCTTGGAAGCCGATGCTGGTGGATGATAAGTCAACCAAAGACAATATCATCATCAAGCCGTTGATGAAGGCTGCAAAAGACGCTGGCTTGCAAGTGCATCCATACACGTTCCGCGCCGATCCAGGACGCATTCCAGCGTACACTGACAGCTTTGAAGGCATGATGGATGTGTACTACAACCAAGTAAAAGTGGATGGTTTGTTTACTGATTTCCCAGATAAAGCGGTCAGCTTTTTAAATCAGTAATCACGCATTTTGCTGTAAGCTAAAAAATCCCCCAACAGTTTCCTGCTGGGGGATTTTTCGTAGGGTTAATTCACGAATGAATTAGTTGTTTTTATGCAGTTCGCTGTTCAGTTCAACCGCGCTCTTGTTAGCAAGACACTCGATTTGACCTGTTACAGAGTTACGACGGAACAGTAGGTCAGAAACACCTGCAAGATCGCGTGCTTTCACTACTTCTACTTCTTGGCCAGCAGAATCTAGCATGCGTACTTTAGAACCAGCAGTTACGTACAGACCTGATTCGATAGTACAACGGTCACCCATTGGGAAGCCAAGACCTGCGTTCGCGCCTAGTAGAGAGTTTTCACCGATAGAAACTACAACTTTACCGCCGCCAGATAGTGTGCCCATGATAGATGCGCCGCCGCCGATGTCAGAGCCGTTACCAACCACTACGCCAGCAGAGATACGACCTTCAACCATGCTCACGCCTGTTGTACCCGCGTTGAAGTTGATGAAGCCTTCGTGCATTACTGTTGTGCCTTCGCCAACGTGTGCGCCAAGACGTACGCGAGAAGTATCAGCGATACGAACGCCAGTTGGTACTACGTAGTCCACCATTTTAGGGAACTTGTCTACGCAATCTACGCTTAGTGCACGACCCGCTAGGCGAGCTTCAATTTGACGCTCTGCTAGTTCAGGTAGATCGATTGGACCTTCGTTAGTCCATGCGATGTTGTGCAGTAGACCGAAGATACCGTCTAGTACTGTGCCGTGTGGCTTAACTAGACGGTTAGAGATAAGTTGAAGTTTTAGGAAGCCTTCAGCAACACTTTGTGGCTGCTCGTCAGTGGCAAGGATAACCAGTACAAGTGGTTGTGCTGATTCTGCTGCTTTTGCTGCGAAAGATGCGTTTGCTGCATCGCCGTTTGCTTCAAATGCTGCTGCTAGTTCTGCGCTTTGTGCTGCAGAGATCTCGATAGCTTGGTTGCCTTGCTCATAACCTGCTACTGCTGCTAGTGCGTTAACAAGCGCTTCGCTTGGGTTAAGAACCGGGTTTGGGAAAAACGCTTCGATGATTTTGCCGTCGCGGTTTTTAGTTGCCGTACCAAAGGCTAGAGAGAAGAAAGCCATAGTTGATCTCCATGTGTTGAGTCTTGTGTCTCGTCTGTTCACTGACAAGAAATAATTAAGTTGTCAGTCATCATAAAGAGAGTATTGGGGAGTTTAAAGAGGGGAAATGGAGAAAGTCTGTAGATGGATACCTTTTGTCTTTTTAGAGATATGTTTGTCTGATGAGAAATGTGTCGCAAAAGCCTTATCAGACCGATTTGGGGTAAAGACAAAGTGAAGTTGAAGAAGGGGGCTTAGCAAAAAATAAGGGGAGGGCCGAAGTCACTCCCCCTACACTGGGTTTGTTGGATTTACTGGCTTTGAATAGTAAAGCGATAAATCGACTTAGAGGCTTAGCTCACCGACCTCTACTGCAAGTGCAACCGTTGCACCTACCATTGGATTGTTGCCCATACCGATGAAGCCCATCATCGCTACGTGTGCAGGCACTGAAGAGCTACCCGCGAATTGCGCATCGGCGTGCATGCGACCCATGGTATCGGTCATACCGTAGGATGCAGGGCCTGCCGCCACGTTATCTGGGTGTAGAGTACGACCAGTACCACCACCTGATGCCACAGAGAAGTAAGGCATGCCTTCACGGTTACGTTCTGCTTTGTAGATGCCTGCTACAGGATGTTGGAAGCGAGTCGGGTTGGTTGAGTTACCTGTGATGCTCACATCCACTTGTTCTTTATGCATGATAGCCACGCCTTCACGCACATCGTCTGCACCGTAGCAAAGGATCTCACCACGTGGACCTTGCGAGAATCGACGACGTTCTACTTCCACTAACTCACCAGTTTGGTAGTTGTATTGAGTGCGTACGTAAGTGAAACCATTGATGCGTGAGATTAGGTAAGCGGCGTCTTTACCCAAACCATTTAGGATAACTTTCAACGGATTTTTGCGTGATTTGTTGACATTCAATGCGATTTTGATTGCGCCTTCTGCCGCTGCGAATGACTCATGGCCCGCAAGGAAAGCGAAACAGCCACTTTCTTCATTCAATAGACGAGCCGCCAATGCACCGTGACCGATACCCACTTGGCGTTGCTCTGCGACGCTGCCTGGTTTTGTGCACGCCTGAAGACCTTCACCGATGATGTTTGCAGCTTCTTCTGCTGTTTTTGCTCCGCGAAAAATCGCCAAAGCAGTGCCTAGCGTGTAGGCATTGGCAGCGCTTTCAAACGCGATAGGTTGAGTGTCCATCACTAGTGCTTTAGGGTCGATACCACGATCCATACAGTATTGGTAAGCCTCTTCCAGAGAAGAAAGTTGCATTTCGTCTAATGTGCGACGTACAGATTCAGTAATTGGAGTGTTCATAATCTCTTTCCTCTTGGTGGCAATTATTGTTGGCGTGGGTTGATGGTCGTTACGGCTTCGTCAAAACGACCGTAAGTCCCCGTTGCTTTGTCTGCGGCTTCTGCTGCAGATACGCCTTCGTTGATGGCTTTCATCATCTTGCCTAGGTTGAGATATTGGTAACCAATCACTTCTTTGTTTTCGTCTAGCGCGAGTTTTATTACATAGCCTTCAGCCAACTCCATGTAACGCACGCCTTTCGCTTTAGTTGAGTAACTAGTACCCACTTGGCTACGTTGAGTTTGACCAAGATCTTCCAGTGCCGCACCAATTTCCAAACCGCCTTCAGAGAAAGCAGATTGAGTACGACCGTAAACAAATTGAAGGAAGATTTCGCGCATCGCGACGTTGATAGCATCACATACCAAGTCGGTATTCAGTGCTTCAAGAATGGTTTTGCCAGTTAGGATTTCTGCGGCCATCGCGGCTGATTGAGTCATGCCTGAACAGCCGATCGTTTCGATCAAAGCTTCTTCGATGATGCCGTTTTTGACGTTAAGAGTCAGTTTTGCTGCACCTTGTTGAGGAGCACAAGCGCCAACGCCGTGGCTAAGACCAGAAATCGCGATAACGTCTTTTGGATTGATCATTGCGCCTTCAACAGGGATCGGTGCAGATGCATGAAGATCGCCGCGTTGAATCGGGCACATTGATTGGATTTCGTGTGAATATTGCATAATGTTTTCCCAGTGTATTTTTATTTTTTGAGAAAACAGGAGCGGGGTTGGAGAAGAGTTGAATTGCTCACTACAGAACTCTTGCTTTCACAGTATAGGCGAAAGCATTTCCAACAGGGCTGACCTGTTTTCGTTTCTGTAGGAGTCATTAGCTTTAAAGCGGTTCGAATCTTTCGATTCCGGTGGCACCCCATCACCGTGCTCATTTAGATTAGATCTAAGTCACACTAATCTGCAACATGAAATTTAGAGCAATTTGGGATATTAAATCGATTCTTTATATGCTCAGAGATATATGGCGATAAATACAATGCATAAAAAAACGCCGCATAATGCGACGTTTTTTCTATACAAATGAGAGGCTTATGCAGCGTCTTCTTGCTCGCTATCTTCTTCAACAGCTTCAAGCTTCTTTGCTTTTTTTGGTGCAGGTTTACGTTTTGCACCCAGAGCGTAAAGCACTTCTTCTTTGTTTTGCGCAAGGTACATTGCAAGATCTTCTTGCTTACCTTCGTCTTCTAGAAGTTCACTCTTACCTAGCAGTGAGAATAACTCGTCCGCCATATCCAGCATTTTGTCGTATGCGTCAGCTTCCGCTTTAGAGGTAAAAGTCATTTTCTCTTCTCCATTGCGTTCTACCACGTACTTGACGATTACAGCCATGGTTGGTCCTCTAAGTTAATTTGTTAAATTTTATACTGGCTTTTTATACAGTTTTTGACCAATTAAGTCTAGCGACAAGCCTCAGAATGAGAGCCGTGTACAACTAAGTGACCAGCATTTGAACTATCTGCCTTGAACGATCTCCCGTGAACGAGTTATCTCGAACTAGCCATCTTTAAGATGAGGGTTCTCTGGTCGCTCCCAATCTTGGCAGAATTCAATGAATGTACGCAGGAGCGGGTTTTGATACTTCTCTTTGTGGATCAAAAGCCAGAAGCGACGCTTCATGTCCAGTGGCATGTTGAGCATTTTCACACGACCATCACGAATTGCAGGTTCAGCAGATAGGCGTGATAAACAACCTAGGCCAAGTCCGGCAGATACCGAATTGATCAGCGCTTCGGTGGTGTTGAGTTGAAAAGCCTCATGCCAGTGTTCTAGGCGCGGAGCGATGGCGCGCATAAAGAACTCTCGAGAGCCAGAACCCGCCTCACGCAGAATCCATTCTGTGTCTTCGAGTTCGTTTAGGCTGATTGGCCCTTCATCGAAGTTAGGATAGTCCGGTGGACAAATCACACACATTTCGTCTTCACTGAATTGCGTTGATTCCAACTCTGGGTGTATGGTCTTGCCCTCGATGAGCGCGATGTCGAGTTCGTACGCGATCAACATGTCACAAATCTGGGCAGAGTTGGAGATGAACAAACTTTGCGATTGGTGATTTGTTTCATCACGAAAATCACTTAACAGGTAAGGCGCAACTTGGTTGCCGATGGTGTCACTGGCACCGATGCGAAGCAGCCCTGATAAGGTTTGGTCGCCATCGAACACACTCTCAATATCCCGAGCTCGGTTGAGGAGTTCATCCGCGAGGGGCAAAAGTTTTTGTCCTTCTTGGTTGAGAATTAAGCGGTTGTTCACCCGGTCAAATAGGTGATGACCAATTTGTTTCTCTAACTCAGACAGCGCCATACTCACGGCCGCCTTAGAAAGAAACAGGCTTTCAGAAGCCGCAGTTAGCGTTTTGTGCTGAGTGATCGTAGTAAAAACTTTCAGTTGTTTAAGAGAGATATGACTAGGCATGATATTCCGTTAAGTTTATCTAAACGTTAGTTTTAAATAATTAGATATATTGGAACGAAGTGCAAGAGTAATATACACCCCATAGAAAGTTAGCCTAGATTTTGAGGTCGTAATGATTCAAAGAACAAAAGCAAAAGTAATGGGAGCACCAACCCCAATGGCGGGTCTGGCTCTTGGTATTGCGAGCTTAGGTTGGAGTTGGGAAAACTTCGCCGAATTACATGGCTATGGACAGTGGATTAGCGCAGGTATTGCAAGCGTACTGCTAGCAATCTTGGCGACTAAATTTCTTTTTCACAATCATTTGTTGAGACAAGATCTTGCGCACCCTGTGGTGGGTAGTGTCGTTCCAACTTTCGCGATGGGAACTATGGTGGTTTCAAATTCTCTAGGGCACTTTTTCCCTGTTGCAGGTGACGTGCTTTGGTTAGTGGCGGTAGCTCTACATATCGTGTTCCTAGTGAGCTTCTTGTACCACCGCGCGAAAGACTTCGAACTACACCACATGGTGCCAAGCTGGTTCGTACCACCAGTGGGGATTATCGTTGCAGACGTGTCTTTTTCAGGTAACCCAGTACTTGCCCCTATTGCACACGGTGCGTTGATCTTCGGTATGGTGGCTTACGCGGTGATGTTGCCAATGATGATCTACCGTTTCATGTTCACTCATGAAATCCCAGATGCAGCAAAACCAACCATGGCAATCATGGCGGCACCAGCAAGCCTATCGTTGGCAGGTTACCTAACCGTAACGGCAACACCTTCACCAGTGATTATTGCTCTGTTGTTTGGTATCGCAGTATTGATGACAGCCATCATTTACCTAGCATTCTTTAAATTGCTTAGACTGCCATTTAGCCCAGGCTATGCGGCGTTCACTTTTCCGATGGTGATCGGTGCGACGGCGCTGTTTAAAATGGCGAATTGGATGGAGTTGCAAGGATTGGCTACGCACTATGTTCAACAAGTGCGAAGCTTAGCTGGTCTTGAGTTGATTGTGGCAACATTTGTTGTCTCTTATGTGGCTTTACAATACATCAACAACTTATTGATTCAGCCACGCTTGATGCACGCTCATCACGCTTAAATAGCAGATAGGAAAAAGCCTCTTGGTCTTACAACCAAGAGGCTTTTTTATTTTCAGCCCTAAACCACCTACTTCAGTAGGTGGTTATCATCCGTTTCGGCTTTGCCTGTAAAACTACTC
>NZ_JAWORD010000011.1:0-176279 GCF_033337665.1 Vibrio sp. Vb2960
TTAGCATGAGTAGTTTTACAGGCAAAGCCGAAACGGATGATAACCACCTACTGAAGTAGGTGGTTTAGGGCTGAAAACAAAAAACCCAGCACTAAGGCTGGGTTTTGGTGTTCTAGTGGTTAATGAATTAACCGATGTGCGTTGCGCCTGCCATGTACTTCTGAAGTACTGTAGGGATTGCAATGCGGCCGTCTGCTTCTTGGTTGTTTTCTAGGATAGCAACCATTGTACGACCTACAGCAAGACCAGAACCGTTTAGCGTGTGTACAAGCTCAGGTTTCTTCTCGCCTTTACGACGGAAACGCGCTTGCATACGACGAGCTTGGAAATCCCACATGTTAGAACATGAGGAGATTTCACGGTAAGTTTCTTGGGCAGGAACCCACACTTCTAGGTCGTAAGTCTTACGAGCGCCGAAGCCCATGTCACCTGTACATAGAACCACTTTACGGTAAGGAAGCTCTAGAAGTTGTAGAACTTTCTCAGCGTGACCTGTTAGCTCTTCTAGTGCGTTCATTGAATCTTCTGGCTTAGTGATTTGTACTAGTTCAACTTTGTCGAACTGGTGCATACGAATCAGACCACGAGTATCACGACCGTAAGAACCTGCTTCTGAACGGAAACATGGCGTGTGAGCTGTCATCTTAATTGGTAGATCCGCTTCGTCAGAAATCGTGTCACGAACTAGGTTCGTTACAGGTACTTCTGCAGTAGGGATTAGAGACAATTTACGTGGCTCTTCGTCGTTTACTTTTTCCGCTAGAGGCTCTGTGTGGAAAAGGTCTTTACCGAACTTAGGAAGCTGACCAGTACCGAATAGGCTGTCAGAGTTTACTAGGTAAGGTACGTACATTTCTGTGTAGCCGTGCTCTTCAGTGTGAAGATCTAGCATAAACTGAGCGATTGCACGGTGTAGACGAGCGAATTGGCCTTTCATCACGATGAAACGTGCGCCAGTGATCTTAACTGCACTTGCGAAGTCTAGACCGTCGCCCATTTCGCCTAGGTCAACGTGATCTTTCAGTTCGAAGTCGTAAGACTTTGGCTCACCCCAACGAGAGATTTCAACGTTGTCGTTTTCATCTTTGCCATCTGGCACTTCGTCTGCTGGGATGTTTGGTACAGAAAGCGTGAATTCGTCTAGTTGAGCCATTACTTGCTCAAGTTCAACTTTCTTCGCATCAAGATCGCTACCTAGCGTACCGATTTGTTTCTTGATCTCTTCTGCGCCTTCTTTGTCGCCAGCCGCCATTTTTTGGCCGATTTGCTTGGAGATGGAGTTACGCGTGGATTGTAAATTTTCTACTTCTACTTGAATGGACTTACGTTGTTCTTCAAGTTTACGAATAGTATCTACGTCTAGCTTAAAGCCACGACGCGCCAGTTTAGCAGCTGTTTCATCCAGCTCTGTACGAAGTAATTTAGAATCCAGCATTGTTAATCCTATGCTTTTTGTTGTGAAATCACGCGCACTTTCCAAGCGTACGCGTTAAAAAAATTTACTGCACAAATGTATCCAAAAACGCCTACTTTTCATAGCGCTTTTGTGGGCTATTTGCGTCTAAAGTAGCCAAGTAATCTAACTTTTCGCCGATTTTGGTCTCTAGACCACGATTTGTAGGCTGATAGTACCTACGATCGCCCATTTCAGGTGGCAAATATTGCTCACCCGCAGCGTAAGCGCCAGGCTCATCGTGAGCATAACGATAATCTGCACCGTAACCCATGTCTTTCATCAAACTGGTTGGTGCATTTCGAAGGTGATGCGGCACTTCATATTCAGGTAAGTTATGAGCGTCCGTGAGCGCTTGTTTCCACGCCACGTATACCGCATTACTTTTTGGCGCACACGCTAAGTACACGATCGCCTGTGCAATCGCACGTTCACCTTCTGCTGGACCAACGCGCGTAAAACAGTCCCACGCGGAGAGTGCCACTTGCATGGCTCTAGGGTCCGCATTGCCGACATCTTCCGATGCTATCGCAAGTAATCGACGGGCAATGTAAAGAGGATCACATCCCGCTGCAATCATACGTGCAGCCCAGTAAAGCGCCGCATCCGGGTTTGAACCACGAATGGATTTGTGGACCGCAGAGATTAAGTCGTACCAGATATCACCTTTGTTATCAAAGCGAGAGACTTTCTCCCCTGCTACTTCCGCAAGCAACTTAAGCGTGATCTCTTTTTCACCTTGCGCATTGTCTTCTGCCATGTCGTAGAGCAGCTCAAGATAATTGAGAGACATGCGAGCATCACCGTTTACCAGTTCTGCTAGGCGGTCTAATACGTTATCAGCGAAGTGTGCGGGTGTATTGCCCAAGCCACGCTCTTTGTCACTGATCGCTTGATTCAGCGCCAGTGAGATTTCATCTTTATCGAGAGACGTTAGCTTGTAGACACGTGCACGTGACAGCAATGCGTTGTTTAACTCAAACGATGGGTTTTCTGTCGTCGCACCAATAAAGGTAACCGTGCCATCTTCGATATGCGGCAAAAAAGCGTCTTGTTGAGATTTGTTGAAGCGATGCACCTCATCCACAAATAAGATGGTGCGGCGGCCCGCCATTTTGTTCTCACGTGCTTTCTCGATTGCAGCACGGATTTCTTTCACACCAGACGTTACGGCAGACACACGCTCTACTTCAGCATTGGCGTAGTTTGCAGCCACTTCCGCTAATGTCGTTTTGCCTGTGCCTGGTGGTCCCCAAAGGATCATAGAGTGAATGTGACCCGCCTCTAGCGCACGGCGCAGTGGCTTACCAGGGCCTAAAATGTGCTGCTGTCCAATATATTGCTCGATCGTTTCCGGTCTCATACGAGCAGCAAGGGGACGAAAATCTTCGTCCCCCGAGAAATCTAATGTGTAATTACTCACTACCAATTAATTCCTTTGGTCATCCACTTCCACACCTTTTGGAATTGTGAATGTGAATCTGTCTGCTTTTGGTTTACCCAGCTTCACGTTGTTAAAGGTGAACAAACCTTTTTGACCGTCTTGCTCAACCACGTTGAAGCCTTTCACGACACCTTTGGCATCAATATTAATCTGGAATTGACCTTGTGTGGAGTCTACTGCGGTAGGAATGAGAGTGAACTGGTCACCTTTTTGAGATATTTTGTAGTTATTCCAATCACTTGCTCGGTTACGCGTTAGCAAAACAAATGGCGTTTGCTCTGTTGCTTGCTCTTGCCAGTAGATACTCACTTGCTCGATGAATGGACTGTAGTACCACAATGTCTTACCGTCAGAGACCAGTAGGTTCTCATCAGGAAATGTTGTACTCCAACGGAACAGGCTTGGGCGGGCAATTTCAACCGTACCTTCTCCTTCCATAACCGTTTCGCCTTCAGGGCTGATAACCTGCTGAGAGAAATCTGCACTAAAGCCATCATTCATAGAAAGGCGTTTGTTTAATTCATCTTTAGGAGATGCTGCGTGTGCAGTAGAGAAGAGGGAAAAGCTTAAAACAAGCGCGGAGAAAAGTTTCGCTGAAAATAGTTTTTTCATTCAGATACCTATTATTAGAACCACTCACCTCAGTTGGACTGAGGTGAGTAACACAAGTTCATTAATCTTTTGGTGGCGCAGGTGCCAGTACTTCACGGTTACCGTTATGACCCGGAGCACTTACGATGCCCTGCGCTTCAAGCTGCTCTACAATACGGGCGGCACGGTTGTAACCTATCTTAAATCGGCGCTGAACACCGGAAACCGAACCTCGACGTGATTGAACCACGTGCTCAACAACTTGATCGAAGAGCGGGTCTACATCTTCATCCGCTTCCATTTGCTCACCTGGCAATAGACTTTCTGGAGTTTGATCTCCACTGATGATCTCTTCAATGTAGTTCGGTTTACCACGCGCTTTCCAGTTGTTTACAACAGCATGAACATCATCATCTGATGCAAATGCACCGTGAACACGAGTTGTATGACTTGATCCCGGCGGTAGATACAACATATCACCCATACCAAGTAGTGATTCTGCGCCGCCTTGATCTAGGATTGTACGAGAGTCCGTTTTAGTCGATACCGTAAACGCAACACGAGTTGGAATGTTCGCTTTAATTAGACCGGTAATAACGTCAACCGATGGACGCTGAGTCGCAAGAATTAAGTGAATACCTGCCGCACGCGCTTTTTGCGCCAAGCGAGCAATCAGTTCTTCAACTTTCTTACCTACCACCATCATCAGGTCAGCAAATTCGTCAACAACAACGACGATGTAAGGCAGCTTTTCTAGCAATGGCGGTTCAGTATCCATGCTGTCGCCTTCCTGCCAGAACGGGTCATGGATTGGGTGGCCCGCTTCTGCTGCCATCTTCAATTTTTCGTTGAAGCCCTTCACATTACGTACACCTAATGCCGACATCAATTTGTAACGACGTTCCATCTCGCCCACACACCAACGTAGAGCGTTTGATGCGTCTTTCATATCAGTCACAACTTCAGAAAGAAGATGAGGGATACCTTCATAAATAGAAAGCTCTAGCATTTTCGGGTCAATCATGATGAAGCGTACATCTTCTGGACCTGCTTTATACAGCATGCTCAAAATCATCACGTTCACACCCACCGACTTACCAGAACCTGTTGTACCTGCTACTAACACGTGAGGCATCTTCGCAAGATCTGCCACCACAGCTTCGCCCGCAATGTCTTGACCTAACACAACCGTTGTTGGTGACGTTGCTTGCTCAAACTGAGGGCTACTGATGACATCAGATAAATAGACCGTCTGACGACTCATATTTGGCAGTTCCAAACCGATGTAAGGCTTGCCAGGGATTACTTCCACAACACGTACCGCCATCGCAGACAATGCACGCGCTAAGTCAGTTGAAAGACCAGAAATACGACTTACTTTCACCCCCGGCGCCAAATCAAGCTCAAAACGAGTGATCACTGGACCAGGATAAATACCAACCACATCGGCTTTGATTTTGTAGTCAGCGAGTTTGCTCTCTACCAATCGAGCGACCTGCTCTAGCGCATCACGGTCGATAAAGTTTTCACGTTTTTCTGGATGATAAAGCAACTCGAGCGTTGGGAGTGGCTCTTCCGGAACTGGCAAGTTTTCTTCTTTCTGTACCAAAAATGGGTTCTGTGTTGCAGCGACTTTGGCTTGTGCATTGGAAACCATATCTTGGAATGCGGTAACGTCTTGGTCGTTGTCTTGGACCTCTTCTACTTCCACTTTTTGAGGAGCAGGTTCAAATGTTGTTGAAGGTGTTGCTGCTTGCTGATGAGGCGTTGTTGGCTGTACTTGCTGCGCAGGCTGAGACTCCACTTCATCTTCATCACCTAACACATCAAAGTCAGAGATCGTAGGCTCAATATGTTGGCTCGACTCTGTTTGCGCCGTGATGCTATCTAATACAGCAGAATCAATTGCAGGCTCTTCATGTACAGGATGCTCAATACTTGGCTGCTGTACTTGCTCTGCTTCAAATTGTTCGTACTGCGCATAATCTGGTTCAACACTGATCGGTTCTTCTGTAGCTGTATGTTGCTCTACATAGGAAGAGTAAGTGTCTGCAAATGATGGGGCTGCCTGCTCTTCAGTTCCCCAGTCATCTGCTTGTTGCGCCGCTGCTTCAAGCTCTTCTATCGTAACATTCAGTTGCTTGGTGCGTTCCAAGAGCGGATCAACGTTATCAGTGTTAACCGTATGGATAGGTTGTATTTGAGGCTCAGGTTCAGAATAAACTGGCGCAGCATTAACCGTAGCCTTGCGTTGTGGTGGCGTCGGTTCTACCATCGCCTGTTCCGCAGGCTTATCAGGTTTCGCTTGCGGCATATAAATAGGATACTCATGCGCTGGCGCCGGCTCTTTCGGTTCATCGACATCGTACGCCGTTAAATGAGGAAGCGGCTCATCATCAATTTCATGGTCTACATTGTGTTTAGGCGTAGAGACTTTGTCTTCTACAAACTCATCAAGCTGAGGTTCTAAAACTTCCTGCTCTGAACCTCTTGCCTTATTTGCAAGCGCGGCAATTAGTGCTAACGCACGATCACCAAGCCATTCCACGATGTTAAGCCATGAGATGCCAGTGAAGAGCGTAAAGCCCGCTCCCCACAAGAACAGCAATACCAATGTGGTACCGAGTACATTCAATGTAGGTAAAGCGAGACTAGACAACACATCCCCGACCACACCTCCGGATGAAAAATACCAAATGTCATCAAAATTAATATCGGCAAGACCGCAACTGGTCATAATAAGGACGACCAGACCGAGCAGCCTTGTACCCCATAGCATGAAATCAATGGGCTCATCTTCTCCTCGTTTACGGCAAATCACCCATGCAGCCGCCGCTAGCAAGAAAGGGATTGGGTAAGCGAGAGAGCCAAATGTGAAGAATAGAGTATCGGCTAGCCAAGCGCCGAAAAGGCCACCAGCATTATCGATATCCCCTCCCCATGCGGTTTGGGACCAAGAAGGATCGGCCGGACTGAAGGTAAATAGTGCAACCGCAAGCAATACCGAGCTAAGAACGCCAACGATAAAGCAGCACTCTTTTAAGCGTTGGAAGCCATTTAAGCGTGAAGACTGGGGCTCTTCACTGGTTTTGATAATGGTTTCGACTTTCTTTGCGTTCTCTTTGAACATAAATCAACTTGAATATGGAAATGAAATAGGAAATTGCAAAACATTCCGAGCGGCATCAAGCCGCTCGGTAAATTGATTTAACCATATCAAGGAGAAAAACCCAATTACTCTCTGGCGAAAGCGGAAGCATATACCGCTTTCTTTGCAAGAAATTAACGAGTTTTGATCACAAGCTGGTTAGATTGTTTCACTTCTTCCATAACAACGTATGTGCGAGTGTCATTTACGCCAGGTAGACGTAGTAACGTATCGCCCAATAGTCGGCGGTAAGCACCCATATCTGATACACGGGTTTTAAGAAGATAGTCAAAGTCACCTGAAACAAGATGACACTCTTGTATGTCGTCTAGCTTTTGAACAGCTGAGTTAAACTGCTCAAACACATCCGGCGCACCACGGTTTAGCGTAATCTCAACGAATACTAATAGTGATGCATCCAGGAACTGCGGATTCAATAATGCAGTATACCCTGTGATATAACCCTGACGCTCTAAGCGACGTACACGCTCCAAACATGGCGTTGGAGAAAGTCCCACACGTTTTGAAAGCTCAACGTTTGAAATACGACCGTCTTTCTGCAGCTCATTAAGAATGTTGCGGTCGATACGGTCTAGTTCCTTGGACGGCTTTTTATAGTTGTCTGCCATTTTTTATTCCACCTTATTACTTCCTTGCAAAAAAATATACTACAACTTTTTAATATTTGGTGCCAAATTTTACAAATCTATAACTATACTAGTTATTAATTCGACAATAACACCCTACTAACAGTTAATACAACCATTATAGAAAGAGGATACAGGATGATCATTGGCGTACCTAAGGAAATCAAGAATCACGAATATCGTGTTGGTATGATCCCAGCTAGCGTGAGAGAACTCATCTCACATGGTCACCAAGTTTTAGTTGAGACCAATGCAGGTGCCGGCATTGGTTTTTCAGACGATGATTACATCGCTGTCGGCGCATCCATTCTCCCTCATGCTGCTGACGTATTTGCGCAAGCAGACATGATTGTAAAAGTAAAAGAACCCCAAGCTGTAGAGAGAGCAATGCTCCGCGAAGGGCAAATTTTATTTACTTATTTACACCTAGCACCAGATTTTCCACAAACTGATGAGCTAATCAAGAGCAAAGCTGTCTGTATAGCCTATGAGACTGTAACAGATAATATGGGTCGTTTGCCACTGTTAGCACCAATGTCAGAAGTGGCAGGTCGGATGTCTATCCAAGCTGGTGCGCAAACGTTGGAAAAATCGCACGGCGGTCGTGGCCTGCTCCTAGGCGGCGTACCTGGTGTTGAACCTGCAAAAGTCGTTATCGTTGGTGGTGGCGTTGTTGGTGCAAACGCTGCGCGTATGGCGGTTGGCCTTCGCGCTGACGTCACTATTCTAGACCGTAACGTAGACACACTTCGTAAGCTTGACGAAGAATTCCAAGGTCGCGCAAAAGTGGTTTATTCTACTGAAGACGCTATCGAGAAGCATGTTCTAGAAGCGGACCTTGTTATCGGTGCCGTTCTAATTCCTGGCGCAGCAGCACCTAAACTGGTCACTAAAGAGCACATTGCTAAGATGAAGCCTGGTGCAGCAGTGGTTGACGTGGCAATTGACCAAGGCGGTTGTTTCGAAACTTCACACGCGACAACTCACGCAGATCCAACTTACATCGTTGATGAAGTGGTTCACTACTGTGTAGCAAATATGCCTGGCGCAGTTGCTCGCACTTCAACATTTGCACTCAACAACGCTACGCTTCCATACATCGTGAAGTTAGCAAATAAAGGCTACCGTGAAGCACTTCTAGAAGACAAAGGCTTCCTTGAAGGTCTAAACGTTATTCACGGAAAAGTAACGTGTAAAGAAGTAGCAGAAAGCTTTGACTTGGAATATGTTGAACCAACTCAAGCTATCGCTATGTTTAATTAATGACAAAATAAAACATAACTTGTCACGTTTTGTTTACAAAAGCCCACGCATAAGTGGGCTTTTTCATATAGAGCGTTTGGCTATAAAGAATAACTAAATCTTATATGCACAAATTAAAATATTTCTAGGCGTGACCGATTTAGGGCAAAACTCTGACAATCTAACACGGTAACCACGTTCTTCAAGATAAAGCACTTTATCTAATGCGAGCCAGATCTCCAACGGACGTTGAAAAACAAGTTGCACTAAGCTCATTCTCTCCATTTGCCAGAAGCGTTGTTCGCTTAACTTTTCAAAATGAGAGAAATCGATTTCTTGAGGAAGAACAATGCCTTTTTGCTCCGCTGCCCAGCGACAGAACGATTCAAAACCATCACTTAATTGCGACTTACGGATACTCGGCACAGGCTGATACTCTGCCATTCCCAAAGCTTGTCGCGTGATCAAATCAAACCCAAGACGAAACATCATTTCCTGCTGACGATGACGACGCACGCGCTCTCCTCCCGTCACCGTTTGTTGTAATGGGATACGCAGTTCTTGCTTAGACAATGAGAGAGAAGAAGCCCTGCCCGATTCCGACATCGGCTGGTATTGTTCCGACTGAATCAAGTGGTAACAACAAGGTGATATAGTCATCGCAGCAATCCCATTTTCACTGCCGTACTGCATTAGACGAACGTGAAGGTCACCGCATGCATGCAGTGCTACTGCGTGTTGCGTTGGCTTAAACACGGCTTTCGCTTTGCTATCAAACGCGTCGCCTTGAATAAACGTCATCTTCCAATGATGTTCATTGGCTGCTTGTTGTCCCGAATCGCACAGTGCTTGTTGGTATTCAAAGCTGGTTACAGGCTGATCGGTTTGCGCGGTCAGGATTCGCCCCAAGTAACCTTTACCTGAGCACCATTCTAGCCATTCTTCGCCACAGTGTTGTTGAATTGCAGCTTCACCCATCGAGCTAATTTGCTCCAACTTACGTCCCGGAATACCGTTATCTAAACCACGAGCGAGTTCCAAGCCGTTTAACGACAAAAGCTCTAAATGAGTCAGTTCTGCGAGTTCTTCAAGCTCAGGCAAAAACGGACTAAGTGCTTTTAACGCGAGTTCTGGTGCTGCTTTGTATTCTTCAATTTGAGAGGGAGTAAGAGACGCTAGCCATTGGCACAGTCGAGGATGTTGCTCCTGCCAAGGTAATGATGTGTGAATGCTGCTTTTAAAAGGCTCGAATCGCCACAAAGATTGGTTTTCGATTAAGCAGTCATTAATAAATTGAAATTGCGTTTTCATAGCTCCCCCTACAACGAGCGCATTGTAGAGGGAATCGAAACATCAATGAAGTGTTATCTCACCGGAAGCTCGATGTCTTTAAACATCTCTTCGATTTCTGCATTAGACTTCAACGAAATCGCCTGCTCAACCACTGGACGCGTTAAGTGCGGTGCAAAACGTTCCATAAAATCGAACATGTAAGAGCGTAAGAATGTACCACGGCGGAAGCCGATGCTCGTGGTGCTCGCGCCAAACAAATGGCTCGCATCTATTGCAACCAAGTCACCGTCCTGCTCTTCATCCACAGCCATGCTTGCAATCACACCCACACCAATACCCATACGAACGTAAGTTTTAATGACATCTGCATCAGTTGCAGTGAACACCACTCGCGGGGTTAAACCTTCGCGGTTGAATGCTGTATCCAGCTCTGAACGGCCAGTAAAACCGAACACGTAAGTGACTAATGGGTAAGCGGCAAGATCACTGATCGTTACTTTGTCTTTCTTCGCTAGTGGGTGGTCTTTAGGCACAACTATTGAACGATTCCAGTGATAACAAGGCAGCATGATGGCATCTTGATATAAGTGAAGCGCTTCTGTCGCAATCGCAAAATTCGCTGTGCCTTTAGCTATCGCCTCAGACATTTGTGACGGTGTACCTTGGTGCATGTGTAACGACACTTTTGGATAACGAGAAGTAAAACCTTTGATGACATCTGGCAGTGCATAACGAGCCTGCGTATGTGTCGTAGTGATATTCAGCGTCCCCATTTCTGGATGGGTGTGCTCTCCAGCCACCGCTTTGATACTTTCTACACGAGCGAGAATTTCTTGAGAGATACGTACAATTTCTTCTCCAGCTGGCGTCACTTGCGTTAAGTGCTTACCGCTACGTTCAAAAATCTGAATGCCTAACTCGTCTTCCAGCAACCGAACCTGTTTACTGATACCTGGCTGAGAGGTATATAAGCTTTCCGCCGTTGCAGATACATTCAGATTATGGTTTACAACCTCAACAATATACTTCAGCTGCTGCAGTTTCATCGTAACCCCTTACTTATTCATGAGAGAGTTTATTGGCCACTCAAGCGAGCGATATAATAATTAGTTATAACGCGTTCAAATCGAAATGAACAGCAATTTCTAACTTATACCTCAATCACATACTAATAATCTTCAAGCAAGAAACAATATGCACAAAGTTGAGCCAATAAATGACCGAAGTTCTATGATGTGACTTCTATCAGTAACTAAAACGTGGGAGAGACAAAATAATCAAACAAATAAGGTGCCGAGTAAGATAAGATTCATGTATTCTTTAACGCTAGCCGCAGAAAAGTAAAGCAGACGCAAAGATATGAATATTGGTTTAATAATCGCTTTGGTAGCCATCCTACTGGTGTTAATCCTAGGCTATAACATTATGTTGCAATATAAGGTTAAAGTTGAAACCGCAAAAAGGCAGGAATCAGCGCGATATGTAGCCTTGATAGATGGTACTGAAGAGTTGATTGGTCATGCGCACCATATCCCTTTTAGTAAAGAGCTGTTGCTGTGTCTAAACAATCGTATTCTTGACGCGCTAGAGAGCATGCATGAGCTAGACCCGAAGAACAAGCAACTTGCTCAACGTATCGAAAATATGAAGCAGCAGATTACGCAGCTAAAAGAGAATGGTCCTACTGGCGAGAGTACCACTTTCAAGATGCCGAGTAGTGATAAACAAGCTATCGTCATGCTTAAGCTGGTTAAACGACTTCGCGACACTATCCGTAACGAGCACAACAAAGGCCGATTGGATACCCAGACTTACGTCACCGAAAATGCGCGCTTGGAAACGATGCAAATTCGCATCAACATTGAAAATGTCATCAAAAGAGCAAACGACTCTATCGCTCGTGGCCAACCAGGCACCGCGCTTCAACTGCTGCGTAAAGGTATCGATGCTTTGAGCACTAAGAGCGATCCTTATTCTATTCAAGCGAAACAAAAGCTTGAAGAGATGTTGGGTGACTTAGATAAAAAGCGCCAAGATAAAAGCGATGCCGAAATGCAGCAGATTGCTGACAAAGAGCGTGACAATGACATGGAAGCACTCTTCGGCGAGAAGAAAAAGTGGTAACATTCACTTCAGGTCAAGAAAGGCTGCAATTGCAGCCTTTTTTCTATCCGCAAGACAACGGATATGCCCAATAAAAATGTGAAGTACTAAAACTAAAATGATGAATCTAGACGCCTATCAAGATCTTCTTGCTCCCATTAACCAATTTCTGCAATGCAGTACACCTGATGAATGGGTAGAGGAAGCAAAGAAACCAGAGAACCTTCAAACCATTTTGTTAGACCACCTACTGTGCGAACTAAAAGCTGGCCAATCTGCCATGTTTTTAATTCGTAAGTATGCCGTTGACCAATCCAGTTCACATGCTCTACTTGACTGGTTTAAGCCCTACGAAGATTTTGCTTACCGTAACGTAGGCTCATTGGAAACTTTAAAAGGCAAGAGCAATATTTCTAAGTCAATCATGGCTAAGTCCGACTCACCATACAGCCAAGATTTGATCGATAAGATGGTGCTTTTGATAAAAGAGGAGTTACACCACTTTTATCAAGTTTTAGAGATCATGGAAAGTCGTGGAATTGAGTATAAAAATATTCCAGCAAGTCGCTATGCTAAAGGACTGATTTCGCATATGAAGACTCATGAGCCGGAAACGCTGATCGATAAACTCATCATTGGTGCGTACATCGAAGCCCGATCTTGTGAGCGTTTTGCCAAACTAGCACCACATATGGATGACGATATCGCAAAGTTCTACATTTCTTTATTACGTTCAGAAGCACGCCATTACCAGGATTATCTTGTATTAGCGGAGCAAATCGCAGGCAAAGATATCAGCGAGCGCATCGCCTACTTTGGACGTATAGAGGCAGATTTAATTTCTACGCCAGATACAGATTTTAAGTTTCACAGTGGTATTCCAGCCTAGCGAGCATATTCTCCCAAGGTTGAGCATACTCTGAACTTATATAGACAGAGAATAAATAAGCCGGACATTTCGTCCGGCTTATTTATTGTAGCAATGAGGTTAGGAATAAAGCTGAAACACAACAACTAGAGCTGGAATGAACCCATTCGAGTTTTCAAGTTGTGCGCTAGGCTACTAATCTGCTGACAAGCCACAGCCGTTTGTGAAGCTCCCTCAGCCATCTCTGTTGAAGCACTATTAATATGCTCCACACTGCGATTCAGCTCTTCGGATACAGAATTCTGCTCACTGCACGCCGTTGCGATTTGTGTGCTCATTTGCGCTATGTTATCGACAGAATGTTCAATTTCTTTTATCTGGCTATCAGCATCATTAACTTGCTCAACACACTGAGAAATACCCTCCTGACAATCACGGCTTGAATGCCCTATTTTACTGCTGCTCTCTTGTAGCTGATTAACAATTTCCACAATTTGTGAAGTGGAGTCTTGAGTGCGTTGCGCCAGAGAACGAACCTCATCTGCCACAACAGCAAACCCACGTCCTTGTTCACCAGCCCGAGCGGCTTCAATTGCGGCGTTCAGTGCTAACAAGTTTGTTTGCTCGGCAATCCCGCGGATCACATCGACGACCACATTGATATTGTTTGAGCTCGATTCAAGCTCACGTGCCAGTTCATCTGATTCTTGGATCGTATGTGATACACGCTCAATTACTGCGATAGTTTGTTGTAACGTCGCCGTTCCTTGCTTTGCCACTTCCGCAGCCGAATAAGCAGAGGTTGCGCCAACTTCGGTATTTTGTGCCACTTCACTTACAGCAGCTTGCATTTCTGTCATCGCAGAAGCCACCGAGCTAAGTTCAATTTGTTGATTTTGCATACCAGAGGCGGTCTGAGAAGAAATAGCACTCACTTCCTCTACTGCTGCCGTTAGCTGAATCGTTGAGTCATTAATCTCAGAAACCAACGAATGTAAGTTTGTTTGCATACCGACAAGCTCTTTGAGCAGCGTTCCTAACTCGTCTTTGCTCAATTCGCTTTCGTCGATTTGATTATTCAATTGACCCTTGGCGATTTTGGAAGCGAATTCCAATGCTCGATCAACAGGCCCGCAGATGACTCGAGAAAGCAGCATGGCAGACATTACCATGACCAATGCGACGACAAGCGCACCAACAGCAGCGCTGTATTGTGTAAATGCCGCTTCACTTTGTACTTCTTCACCAATCAAACTCACCAACTCATCGTTCAACGCGAGGGTATCATCCAAGCTGCTCAACGCTTTTGAGTAGGTATCGAAACTTGATAAAATTACATCATTTGCACTTTCAGCATCGCCTTGGCTTAGCAATACGTTGTAAGTCTTCGTTTCTTTGATGTATTGATTCCAAGTTTCTTTAAAAACGCTAAAGGACTGCGTTTCACGCTTATTAAGGTCGAGCTTTTCGTATTCTGCAATACCAGCCTGCACATCAGAACGCCATTGGTCGAGGCCTTTTAACCACTCACCAATTTTGGGGTGATTTGCGTTTGGCAATAAAGAGAACTCATCTTTACGCACTTTAGTAATATCAACTTGGATACCTTTCAAAATCGCAACAGAAGGTAAACTTTTATCTGTTAACACTGAAATGTCTTTATTCAGTGTTAACAAACCTTGCACCAACATTACTGACACTAAACCAAACACGGCAAAAACGGTTAAATAACTAACCGATATTTTCTTTACGACACTTAAGTCTTTAATACGCATGCACTTTCTCCCCGCAGCCTTTCCAAACCTCTCACTTAAGTGAAAGCTTAACCTCTAAAACACACTGTTTTTTGCGCTCGATATCATTGAACGCTCTTATATACATCGGCTTGAGAGATCAAATCTTGACCAGTAATTGATAGTTTTATCACATGCTATTTTAGAGATAGGCTCGCATGCTCCGTATTGTGTCTACATCTTTTCATGAGCGCTTCTCGGCGCAGATCCAAGATCTCATCGATGAGCTTTTCTTTCGCATTTATCCCAAAATGCTGGGCATAATTTTTTACTTTTGCTATCTCATTAGGTTGCAAGCGGTACACCTCTTTCTTTAAACGCGCTTCTGCTTCACTTCTAATCAAACCTTGCTCTTGTAACAATTTAATGATGGTTTCATCGGTTGGATTTACTGCTCTAGCCATGGTGCTCCATCTATCAATTTGAGTTCTAGCCATATGGCTAGATGAATGACGCCGCACAACTTATAGAGCAAAGATGACAGCTTGATTGCAGTGAATGCAATTCGTTGACTGTTGGTATTATTTTCCACCGCTTCAACGGCCACACACTCAATACCTCCACCCTCACCATTGAATAAAGATCACATTCTGATAACAATTTTCAGCACTGGCTTAGATGTCATCCATATTTAACGTGCAAGTAACATTTATAAACAAGAATGATTGCTCTAGTTCAAATGATGGAAAAATAAGATGAAATTTTCGCAGTGGAGCCTTTTATTAAGTAGCTTGATAGCGTTACCCAGCATTGCAGATACCGACGTTTACCTAACGAATAACTCTGATCAACCGTTAACTATTCAAGTAAAACATGAAGGTAGTGATTTGCTTCAATACGGAGAAGAGTGGCAACAACATGTGCAGGTACTTGGTCCGTGGGAAACTAAATCTGTATTAAGCTTCAACCGCTGGGAGGGCGTGAAATCAAATCAAACTTACCGTTTTGAAACGGTGGTTTCTAGCCCCGAAGGTGAAAGCATAACACTCAATCAAATAATGGAAGGCCATTGGTACAATTCGACCATTGAATACGGCTTATCCGCAGCCGATGTCGAGTTATCTCTCAAAGATGATCGTAACATTCATCGTGCCAACACTAACGCTTTTGGTACGAGAGAAACCGAACTGGCATTTAAGTCAGACAGTACCGCTCGATATGATGATCTTTACTACACCATCACGCCAAGCAAGGTAGCGGAGTCTGTCGACAGCGAAGAACAAAACCTTAAGTTGATGACTTATAACATCTGGGCGTTGACGGCTATTGCATCGCACATTGGAGATCGTTACGAACTGATTCCTCAACATGTAAAAGGTTACGATGTTTTGGCGCTGCAAGAGGTGTTTGCCAGCGGCCGTGAAGCATTCTTACGTGAGTTAGCCAAGGAATATCCTTACCAAACAAAGATGTTAGATAAAGAAGGCGTTAATATTCATGATGGTGGCGTAATCATAGTTAGTCGCTACCCTATCGTGAATGAAGCGCAATATGTCTTTCCCGATTGCTCTGGTACAGACTGCTTTGCCGATAAAGGCGTAAATTATGCGGAAATAATTAAAGGAGGTCAGGCTTACCATGTGTTTGCTACCCATACCGCATCTTTCGATACAGACACCGCCCGTGAGTATCGTCAGCGCCAGTTCAAACAAATCCGCGCACTCGCCCAATCTCTTGACATTCCTTCGAGCGAAACTGTGGTATACAGCGGCGACTTTAACGTAAACAAAAGAAAGTTCCCTGGTGACTACCAACAAATGATCGCTAACTTAAGCGCCATAGAGCCTCAGTACTCTGGTTACACGGAGTCAACCTTTGATCCCCGTATCAATAACTTCGCAGGTGAAGCGTTATCAGGTGGCGAAAACGTGGAATACCTTGACTATGTTATGGTGAGTAGTGAATACGGGGTGAAATCATTCAATGACAACCGTGTAGACGTGCCGCGCACAACCGCAGAGAGTTTATGGAAACACTACAACCTTTCTGACCATTTCCCAGTAAGCGCAACAATCAAGCCATGAAGAAAATCGCTTTGATAATCATGTCCGCCATTATGGCGGGCATGATATTTTTAACTTTCAGTCACGATGTTCAAAAAGAAGAGCTCGCTTCCTCTCCTTCCCCTAAGACAAAAAATCAGAGTGTCTCCAGTACATCACCACAAACAAGCAGCATCGTGCCCGATACGGATACTTCACCACAAACAGCTAAGCTCCCTTCCACAGTTCAAATAACGACTGAGCGATTAACTCAACTCAAAGGCAGGAAACTTGTCGCCGAACTTGAGACGTTTTGGCAAGAGTGTATGTTGAACCGTAGTTGTGAAGAGCAGGTCGCCTTGTTTGAGGCGCATTTATCTTCAGCTCGATTCCAGCTTTTGGCGAACTACCCTCAGCTCAGCAGCCAATGGCAAGAGAGTGTAGGAAATTTGTTATTTGATAAGCAACAATCACTGGCGTCGCGTATTGCACAGCTGAAGAGCGAAGCAAGAAGCATCTGGGGAGAATTGGCTGATGTTGTTTTCGCGGATGAGTTCGCGCTGTACGATTTCAACTTAGAAGCCCAAAAGCTGGACACTCAAAGCCCAGATAACTTTTTGCGAACTTTCGAACAACTCACCATTGACTGGCAAGAACATGCAGATGCTATCGGGCTAACAAGCGACCAGGAAAAATATGAGCGTGCGGTCACCCTGATTCCTAATAGTATGAGCCTACCAGATCGCTTGGCGATCATCGCAGAGCTTGAACGAACTTACTTAACGAAAGAAGAAAGTAAAAACATTCATGCTCGTCAGCAGCAAATTACAGAGCAAAAAAAACAAGTCAAAGATTACCAACAAGCATTACAACAACTTGAGTCCAAGCTAAGAACGCAAAGAGCTTCTAGCCATTCAAATTTGTCAGAACCGGAATGGCAAAGCTATTACCAACAAGAAGTCGCGGATTTTCGTCGTGAATTTTTTTCTTCTTAACAATGCGCTTTGACTGACTGGGAACTTAAAAAGGCACGTTGCTAACCAGCCGTCGTGCCTTATGTTCAACTCTCTACTTTTAATTCAGAACAAATTTAAACCAAATACATCTTTCACATCAAATAGCACTTTTTCGGTTTTCTCGCGAGAACGCTCACTACCTTGTTTTAAAATATCAATCAGCTGTGCTTTATCATTCAAATACATAGCGCGCTTCTCTCGAATAGGGCGAAGCATCTCTTGTAAGTATTCTTCTAACACTTTCTTGGTCAAACCATCACCTAACCCACCTCGTCGATAATGGTCTTTTAGCTGTTCGACATAATTTTTATCAGGATGAAAAGCATCGAGGTAGATGAATACAATATTCCCTTCGACTTGGCCAGGGTCCTCAATTTTCAGATGATTGGGATCGGTATACATAGATTTCACTGCCGCGGAAATCTCCTTTTCGGAGGCCCCTAAGTTGATTGCGTTCCCCATGCTTTTAGACATCTTATTTTTACCGTCAGTACTCGGCAAACGAGGTGCATCGCTAAGTAATGGACGGCATTCTCTAAGAACCTCTTTTCCACCTAGATGGTTTATTTTTCTTACGATTTCATTAGTTTGCTCCAACATCGGCAGCTGGTCATCACCCACTGGTACTAGCGTCGCATGAAACCCCGTAATATCAGCAGCTTGAGAAATTGGATACGTTAAAAAGCCTGCGGGAATAGAGCGTTCAAAGCCTTTACTTTGAATCTCATTTTTAACCGTGGGGTTTCGCTCTAATCGTGCGATAGAAACAAGATTACTGTAATACATTGTCAACTCGGCTAACGCTGGAATTTGAGACTGCAACGTGATCGTAGTTTGAGTGGGGTTGATACCAACAGCCAAATAATCTGCAACGACATTGAGAATATTAGAGGATACCTTTGATGGGTTATGCGCGTTATCCGTCAGCCCTTGCATGTCCGCAACCAAGATCGTTTGCTCGTGCTCCGTTTGCAATTTGACTCGTTGTTGCAATGAACCAATATAGTGCCCTAGGTGTAATGGACCTGTTGCTCGATCTCCGGTAAGTATAATTTCACGCTGAGATGTATTTTTATGGCTATTCATATTTGTCTCCAAGTATTTAATAGATCGCTACTGGAGATAAAAAGATCAAACACTCTTAGCTACCATCCAGCAGCTTAAGAATGTAAGTATTCCGCGCCGCTCTATTTAGAGCGCCACCAAGAGAAGGTTGTTAATGAAGGGCGAACGTGTATTTTCATGTTTTTTAAACTAACAGCACACACCGCAGAACTCAATCTGTTTTGTACTGAATTAGAGTGAGTGTTCCAACAGCCAATTAAGAGGATTACATTGGTAAAGACATCGCAATGACCAAAACCGCACCAAATACCGAACCAGAGACAAACGCACACAGTACAGTTTTGTTGTGTTTCCTTTTCATTGATGAACTCCTATCCATAACTACGATGACCAGCCCTCACATCTAATACGCATGTGGATGCATCACGACAACGAGTTAACCAACATATCGCACGTAGGACCAGTACCGCTTTGTTAAATTGGGACCTCGTCCATAACTTGGAGTGTAAATGACTCCGGAACCTACAACAGAAGAAATTTTCATCGCGTTACTGTCCTACCCTCCGGGTTTGTGGCTTAATAGGCAACAGGAACACTTTTTTCTTTTGCTGCGGATACTTACATGGAAGCTGTTTTACATCAGTTGCAATTCTCTTTGTCGATAACCGGACCTATCTGTTTGATGTTGGTACTTGGCGTTCTTTTTAAGCGCTTTGGTCTAATCAACGATAATTTTATCGAAGTAGGCTCTAAACTGGTGTTTCAAGTTACCTTGCCTGCAATGTTATTTGTCAGCATTGTGGCTTCAGAACACGACTTTTCCGCGGCAAGTGGATTCGTCAATTTCGGCGTCATCGCTAGTATTTCGTTTTTCATTTTCACCTACCTTTCCGTCAAACTTCTGTTCAAAGCATCGCCTGACCAAGGCGTTCTCATCCAAGGTGGGTTCCGAGCAAATACAGGTATTATTGGTATCGCTTACGTTGCCAATGCGTATGGTTCTCAAGGTGTGGCGCTAGCAGCGCTCTATGTCGCGGTCACCACATTTATTTATAACGTCCAAGCGGTAATTTGCTTATCGCCCAAGGGGGCAACGTCTGCCTCGCAAGCAGCAAAGATGATGGGCCGAACACTGACTAGGAATCCGCTCATAATCTCCATTGTTCTAGGAATGGCTTTTTATTTACTCGCTATTCCAGTACCGAATGTGGTTATTGACGCAGGAGACTACTTGTCCAAAATGACATTGCCTTTGGCGCTGTTGTGTACGGGTGGCTCACTTGACTTTAGCTTGATGAGAAAAGAGAAAGGTCCATCTTGGTTTGCGAGCAGTTACAAGCTCATCGTAGCGCCAGTCATCATAACCATGGGAGCTTACTTAGTAGGATTTCGAGGAATTGAGCTAGGTATTCTTTTCTTTATGAACGCCTCTCCAGTCGCTGCTGCCAGCTATGTCATGGCGCGTTCCATGGGGGGCAATGCCACATTAGCCGCAAATATCATCGCACTCACTACGGTGCTTTCTACCGTGACCTGTACGTTGGGCATCCTATTTCTTAAGTTCTACAACTTAATATAATTGGTCTGCGATAAAATAAAGACGCTAAACGGCATTGATGTCAGTTACTGGTCGTGATTCGCAAAAGTGAGCTTTCTTACCAGACGAAAAAATTCACTCGCTTCAGATTCCGACAAACAAGAAAAAAACTCTTTCTGTAAATTCGTCATGATTTGATGAACTTGCTTTAAAGCATTTGCTCCCTCTTTTGTCATGCTTAGCATTTTAAGGCGCTGATTCGATTTACTTTTAGAAACTTGAACAAACCCTCTCTTTTCCAGATTGTCCACCATCCGCTTTGCTACACTTCGCTCAGTTCGAACCGCATCAGCTAACGCTTGCTGGCTCATAGGCTGAAATTCTTCTAAAGCGGCCAGTGCACTTGCCATTTCTAGTGTCATCAAATTTTGCCGAGAGAGCTCAGCTTGGGCACGATTGCGGTACATGCGCTGCATCACACCACAAACAAACATAGGACTTTGATCCAAAACGGAAATTGGGGAAATTTTCTGATCTTTCATCGTCGTTTTTCTTCTTTAGGCTTTCATTCGGCCGAAAAGGCTGTGCTGATACTGCACACAACACGCCGTCTTTCAGGCTCGCGTCATAGACGGTAACCACCAAGTGAAAACATAAAATAAAGAGCGCCGAAGCGCCCTTTAATCGTGTTTATTATCACTAGTATAACTCAGTTAAAACAACCAAGTCCTACTCGCTTTGCTGAGTGGGTTTAGTGCTGATCTCAGACAACTCTGCCTCCGACTCTTTTCTCGCACGTCGATCAAACAATCGCTCAACCACTACAAAGAAGATTGGGACGAAGAATATACCCAATATCGTGGCACTGATCATGCCACCAAGTACGCCGGTACCCACTGCGTTTTGACCTGCCGATCCCACACCTGAACTGATAGCAAGTGGTACCACACCCAAACCAAAAGCAAGCGATGTCATGATAATTGGGCGCAGACGAACGCGAACAGCATGTAAGGTTGCTTCGATAAGCCCAGCGCCTTTCTCATAGTAGTCCTTTGCAAACTCAACAATCAGAATGGCGTTTTTGGTTGCCAAGCCGACCGTAGTTAATAAGCTCACCTGGAAGAACACATCGTTATCCATACTGCGCGTCATTACCGCAAGCACAGCACCAAGCACACCAAGAGGAACAACTAACACCACGGCGAAAGGTACTGACCAACTTTCATACAAAGCGGCAAGAACTAAGAATACGACGAGGATAGATAGCGCATATAGCATCGGCGCTTGGTTTCCGGAAAGGCGCTCTTCATACGAAATACCATTCCAGTTCGCCGTGAAGCCTTCCGGTAGCTTTTCTACCATTGCTTCAATTTCTTCCATGGCTTCACCAGTACTTACACCAGGAGCTGCACCGCCTTGAATATTCATTGCTGGCAAACCATCAAAGCGCTGCAAAAGAGGAGAACCATAGGTCCACTCGCCACTCGCAAAAGCAGAGAAAGGCACCATCTCTCCTTTAGCGTTGCGTACGTACCATGAATCGAAGTCTTTTGGCTGCATGCGGTATTCCGCATCACTTTGCACCATCACTTTCTTCACACGACCGCGGTCAATATAATCGTTAATGTAAGCCCCGCCCCATGCAGCTGACAGGATTTGGTTTACGTCATTGATACTGACATCCAAAGCACGAAGTTTGACGTGGTCAATGTTCACTTTGTACATTGGCGCATCTGCCTGACCGTTTGGACGAACACCGACAAGTTTCGGGTTTTGTGCTGCCATGCCCAGAAGTTGCCCTTGAGCCGCAACTAATGCATCGTGCCCTTTATTCAACGAGTCTTGGAGATAGAAATCGAAACCTGTCGAGTTACCTAGCTCTTGAATCGCTGGAGGGGCGAACGCAAACACCAAAGCTTCTTTAATGGTAGAGAAGTACCCCATCGCTCGGCCCGTAATGGAAGCCGCATCAGCGCCAGGCGCTTCACGCTCAGACCAATCTTTCAGGCCGATAAATGCCATCCCCATGTTTTGGCCTTGACCTGCGAAACTAAATCCAGCAACGGAGAAGACAGATTTTACATTGTCTTTTTCGTCTACTAGGTAAAAGTCACGCATTTTCTCAAGTGTTTTTTCCGTCTGTTCTTGTGTTGAGTTAGGCGGCAAAATAGCCATTGAGAATACTGTGCCTTGGTCTTCATCTGGCAAAAATGACGTTGGAAGGTTCATAAATAACCAGCCAGCACCTGCACTCATTGCCAAAAATACAACCAACATGAGACCTGTGCGTTTTAGAAGTTTGGCAACGCCGGTTTCATAGCCTGCTGTCATCGCATCAAACTTGCGGTTAAACCAGCCAAAGAAGCCTTTCTTCTCTAGAAGCTCAGCATCGCCTTTTTTCAGCAACGTAGCACACAATGCTGGAGTCAGAATTATCGCAACCAAAACGGAAAGCGTCATAGCCGCCACAATAGTTATCGAGAACTGACGGTAAATAACCCCGGTAGAACCAGACATAAACGCCATAGGGACGAATACCGCTGAAAGCGTCAACCCCACACCAATCAGGGCACCAGTGATCTGCCCCATCGATTTTTTGGTCGCTTCTTTGGGCTCTAAACCATCTTCATGCATCACACGCTCGACGTTTTCCACCACAACGATGGCATCATCCACCAGCAAACCGATAGCCAGAACCATCGCGAACATGGTTAACGTGTTTACGCTAAATCCAGTCGCGTACAAAATAGCGAAGGTTCCGAGCAATACGACAGGCACTGCGATCGTTGGAATGATCGTCGCACGGAAGTTCTGCAAGAACAGGTACATGATTAAGAATACAAGAAGAATGGCTTCTAATAGCGTTTTAACCACTTCTTGAATCGAGGCTTTGACGAATGGCGTTGTTTCAAATGGGTAAGCAATCTGCAACCCTTCTGGGAACGTTGCACTCAGTTGTTCTAAGCGCTCTTTTACCGCATTGGCTGTCTCAAGCGCGTTTGCGCCAGTCCCTAATGAAATACCTAACCCCGATGCTGGGAAGCCATTATATTGACCTCGAATATCATAACTTTCTGCACCACGTTCAACGCGAGCTACATCTTTCAAATAAACATTCGAACCACTAGCGTCAGACTTAAGAATAATGTCTTGGAACTCTTCTACACTGCTCAAACGACTTGCAGAAGAAATCGTAGCATTCAACAACTGACCCTCCTGCGCAGGTGCCGCACCAAGTTGACCTGAAGAAACTTGCGCGTTCTGTTCACTGATTGCATTTGCTACGTCGATCGCGGTCAAGTTGAACTGCGTAAGCTTAAAAGGATCCAGCCAAACTCGCATCGCATACTGCGCACCAAACGCCTGCACTTGTCCTACGCCAGTTACACGACTTATCGGGTCTTGAATATTCGTTACAACAAAGTCGCCGATATCGTTTTCTGTAAAGTCTGGATCTTCAGAATAAACTGCGACAACCATGAGAAATGCCGTATTGGATTTATTTACGACAATACCTTGGTTTTGTACCTCCATCGGTAATGAAGTCAATGCCAATTGCAGTTTGTTCTGCACCTGTACTTGCGCGATATCAGGGTCAGCTTCGCTATCAAACGTCAGGGTAATTGTCGCATTACCAAATGCATCACTGCTCGATGATAGGTAGCGAAGGTAATCTAATCCTGTCATGTTTTGCTCGATAACCTGCGTTACCGAGTCTTCAACGGTTTTTGCTGATGCACCTGGATAGCGAGCACTGATGGTGATCGTCGTCGGTGAAATCGTTGGGTATTGCGAGACGGGTAAATTGAATAATGACATTACCCCCGCCAACATCGTTAGAATCGCGAGAACCCAAGCAAATACCGGACGATCGATAAAAAATCGTGCCATGATTACTCCTGTTCACCGTTTTGGATAGTTACCGAACTGCCTGGCCCTACCTTTTGTAAACCGGCGGTAATGACTTTATCACCCGCGTTCAAACCATCAATAATGCGCCATTGGCTATTGATCGCTTCGGCAGTCTTCACTGGTTTCGCTTCCACTTTGTTCTCGCCATTAACCGTCATCACTGTCGCTTTACCTGTCGCATCACGAGATACCGTATTTTGTGGTATTAGAATCGCATCAGGGTCGACACCAGTAATGACCGTCGCACGAACAAACATTCCAGGTAGCAACAAACCGTCTGGGTTTGGGAATTCGGCACGAAGCGTCACGCTGCCCGTACTTTCGTTCACATTGACCTCAGTAAATTTCATTGTGCCTTTGTGTTCGTAAGTGCTGCCATCTTCAAGCATCAATGTAACTTGCGCAGAGTCATCTTCTTGCATATGGCCTTGGGAGAGTGATGCTTTCAAACGCAGCAGTTGCGCGGATGATTGCACAATATCAACATTGATAGGGTCAAGCTGCTGAATGGTCGCTAATTTGGCAGCTTGGTTAGCCGTAACCAACGCACCCGCTGTCACACTCGATTTACCGATCACCCCGCTAATCGGAGCTTTGACTTGCGTATAATCTAAGTTGATTTTTGCTGTGTTGATCTTGGCTTTTGCGACTAGGACCTGCGCTTTCGCTTCTTTGTATGCCGCTTCTGCTTCATCCAAGTCTTGTTGGCTGATGGATTTTTTGGTGATCAAGGTTCTGTAACGCTTCACCGTGGCATAGGTCGACTCTGCCGCAGCTTGCGCACGGATTAATTCCGCTTCAGCGCTCAGCAAATCCGCCTGAAATGACGAATCATCAATTTGATATAGCGACTGTCCTTGTTCAACAAATCCACCTTCAACAAAATTTCGTTCCGAAATAATGCCAGTAACTTGCGGACGAACTTCTGCTTCTTTGAATGCTCGGCTACGACCCGGCAGCTCTACTGTCAATGCTTGGCGCGTTGGCTGCACTGTTAACACTTCTACTTCGGTTGCGGGCGCAGGCCCCCCACCTTGGCTCGATCCTTCTTCGCTAGGTTGACATCCAACCACAAAAAGGCTCGACGCAATCAGCAGAGATAGCGTGGTTTTACGTCTCATGAATTTTTCTCTCTTATCTACCGACAAGCCTTCAAGATTCCTTATTAAAAGCTTCTAGAATGACTTAATAATGACTAACGGATGTATATCCAGAACAAATTAATTAGGATGATAAATACCCAGTGTTGTACATACAACAAAATTTACAGTTCTATACGCTTACGAAAAACGTTTATGGTAAAGGTGTTATGAAGTTCTCAAATTTGAAGATTTTGGGTTGGAAATCACATTTTCCTGTGAGCAATTACAATGGTTAAAAAGCAGCAAAAGTGATGATAAAAGCATCATCACGCTGTACAGAGTTTGTTACTGCTGTCTAGGGTTTTTGGCCACTCTGGTATACGAACTAAAGTGAGAAAGGATTGTAAATATAGTCGATATTTCACAAGTCAGGTTCGCCACTTATCTAAAAAATAACCCGCTAAGAAGCGGGTTATTTCATCAGTGAGACTGCTGTTCTCAAGCTTATACTTTGAACTGACTGACCTGATGATCTAAACGTTGAGTTTGCTCTGACAACATGGCTAAAGAAGCTTGCGCTTGGTTTACGATTTCCACAATTGAAGTGCTACTGTCTGCAATGCCTTGTACGTTGCTATTTACTTCGTCACTTACTGTACTTTGCTGGCTCGCAGCCGTTGCAATGTGTGTATTCATCTCGTTCATACGTGAAATCGCGTTCAAGATTTCAGAAAGGGATTCACTCGCTCGGCCAGCGGACTTGATCGTTTCATCACTGCTATTTTGGCTACCGCGCATCACTTCTACAGCTTGTCCTGCACCAGATTGTAGCTTTTCAATCATGGTTTGGATTTCTCCCGTACTCTGCTGCGTACGACTGGCTAAAGAACGAACCTCGTCCGCTACCACAGCAAAGCCTCGCCCTTGCTCTCCAGCGCGAGCCGCTTCAATGGCTGCGTTAAGCGCTAATAAGTTTGTTTGCTCGGCAATACCACGAATTACATCCAGTACGGACGCAATGTTACTCACATCATGATCCAATGTGTTAATGACGTGGCTTGCGCTTTCGATTTCACTTGCGAGGCTACGAATTGAGCTAACCGTTTGATCCAAAATAACATTGGTATTGGTAAGTTCATCATTAGCTGTTTGGCTCGCAACCGCAGCTTCGTTAGCGCTATCGCTTACATTTCTGCTGGTGACTTGCATTTCATGCACTGCCGCCGCTACCGCCTCGCTATCTTTTTGCTGAGAAACGGTCGAGTTCGCGATGGTCGTGGTCAAAGAGCTAAGATTTGCCATTTCGTTACGTAAGGTATTTGAGCTTTCAATTACCTGAGCGACTGTCACTTGAATTTTGGACACAAACTGGTTAAATGCGTCTGCTAAATTGCCAATTTCGTCTTGTGTTTTTACATCGATTCGCTGACTTAGATCACCTTCACCGGACGCAATTTCTGTCATCGCATTTTTAATATCATTGATAGGCTTCACAACCGTTTGTAACAACAAAAAAGCCATCGCGATAGCAGCAAAAATAACAATCACAATGCCAGCCTCAAGAATGAGTTCTGCTCTTGTTGCAGCCGCTGATATTTCGCCCTTCAACTGGCTTTGCTTTTCTTCTATTGCATCTTTTACAACGTTAAGCTGCGCTCTAACCTCGATAAATTGGTCTTCAAAGGTATGTTTGTGCTCGTTGTAGTAACCACGCCATTGAGATTGAGGTAAACGTAGCATCGCTTCATAACTTGCTAACCATTTTTCACCCAAAGAGACAAGCGTTCGAACTTCATTACCATGTGTAGAAGGCATCACACCGGCTTGTGATAGCTCAATCATTTGTTCCATACGCGGCAGCGCTTTGTATGCGTTGTCTTTGTATTCACCGATGTGGTGATCAATATCGGTTTGAGTATCAGAAAGAGCAACACCTTGGATTGCAGATGTAGCTTGGTAAAGATCGCGGTAAGCATCCTCAATCGTTAATAAGTTCGGCACGATCTGTTCGTTGAGTGTCTCACTCAATTCAGATTGCTTCCAACTTGTCATAACGTTTAATACAGAGCTCACAATAAACAATCCAATAATCAATGACAGCGGAATCACTATCTTCTGCTTGATCGTTAAGTTCTGGAACATGAATAGACTCTCTTTATTTATGGTATACAAACTGCCGAAAATTATATCAAACAAATAGAGTATACTATTAGGTAAAATAGACTATTCAACATGAAATCTAATGACTTTTTGACAAGGGTTCTAATTTCAACAATTAGTTGATTTTATAGAAAATTTAACAAATAGATCTTTTCAAAATATGCAAATTAAAATGCTCTTTCAAAACGAAAAATATGTAACAGAAAGTGAATTAAAAGGGACCACATTTTGAAGAATAGATCGAATCAATGATTTACTGAGAACACATACAAAACACAGTTCTTGGATTGAGCACCACCGCGGAATATGCAAAGGTCCGAACATTTCTTCTAAAGCTCAAAAAAACCATTGTTTATCTGACGTATTTAAGGGTACTCCTTGATGATGTTAGTCGTGATGTTGGCAGACAGGATGCTTACAAGTTTTCGAAGTTAACCAGTAGCACAGTGAACGATTCAGATTTTCTTGAGCGCCAAGGCAATAAAAAAGTTTGCTATTTTCCTCTCAAGAGACGCATTAAAGAAAATAATGCAACCTAGTCACAAAGTCTTGCTACATCTTCAGAAAAGAATGATGTTGCTAAACAAATCTGGTGCAGCATACACATTGAAGCTAAACTCGTTTAAGGAACTTTTTCATATCAATATGAGAAAACATAGATTTCTCAAAGTTACACCGACCATTCAACGATTAAACTAATGTTAGCGTACCGGTACGTCCAAAAACTCCATGCATGAACCATTTGAAAGAGCCAAAATGTTCCAACCCAACTTCGCCTCAGTGGAGTGGCGAGTCGTTTCGCTCGCTCTCCTACTCTCTCTTCCTAACACAGCTCAATCGGATCCACTAGATAAGGAAATTAGCAACCTTCTCCAACAACGTTTTTCTATCGCGGTTTTGCTGTCCGACACTGACGCAATTGCGTTTGGTATTGGCGACTTTGATCCGAATGCATTATTTGATACCGCCAACCCAGAGTTCGGGACTGACGAGTCAATCAATGAACGTCGAAGCAAATCCGTATATGTTCTCCCTTACACGACTAACTTTGACATAGAGGGCAGCGAGGACTTACATGAGCTGTCGTTTAAGGCATTTACGATACAAACAGAGAATGATCTCAAACTATTCGGCACAAGTAAGGATCTTCTCAAGGAAAGGACATACGGTGCATCGATTGGTTATGGGTATCTATACAAAGCAAGTGAAAACGTCACCCTTAGCACCAGAACGACGACTCACCTTATGCGTTATGAAAACTCATTCTCTACCGATAATAAACTTTCCTCCATCATTGGAAGAATCCTAGACGGCCGTGCCGTTAACGTTTCAGCATGGGCGGCAATAGTTCAACCATCCATTAAAGCCAAATACACGTCTCCCACAAGTTGGGGGAAATGGCATGCCAGTTCGACATTGAATTCATTCATTGGGCACAGCTGGGGAAGCGCAAATAACAGCAATATAGGCAACCCTAAAGGTTGGTACCTATCTAATGAAATCACCGGTTACTACAATATTTATCACGGTGAGCAGGCTTTATTTACCGGGATTAAAAGAGTCGACCTTTCGCATGATTTAAGCGATGAACTGGGAAGCCCGCATTACTACGAAGCTTCTATAGGATGGCTATTTTATGCACCAAAGCCCTTTGATTGGTTGGACAATTTCGGCATAGGCGTTAACTTCAACTACGGCTCGACTCTCAGAGGTGGCAGCATTCAACTTTACTACAACAAACAATAACGCTGTCAGTACAGGAACCAGTTGGTAGCATATATAACAAGAAGAACTAGAAGACACAAAAGGAATGGCAGAGTTAGCGTCTTCGCAAACTTTTTCATGAGACTTGGGTTATCAAACACCACACCTTCCGCTTCTCTTACCCTTCGCTCTTCGTCAAAATGCCATTTAATGGCTAAGTAGGCTCCTATCCCTAATACAATAAGCTTAAAAGCTCCAGCAAAGTAAGGAAAGAAATTAGCCCAACTGTCGTTCATTATCCATCTCCATCAAATTCAATATCAGCTTTGCGGTAGCAGAATCCAAGATTCATGTAGAATGCCCCCCCCAAAGTCAGACTCTCTGGCTAGCGCCAGTCTACTGCTCGAGATAGCTGTCCACAACTCTCTTTACCATATAGGCATTTATTAATTATTTAATAAATAACAAGAAAGACACTAGTACACTTGCTGAAAAGTAAGTGTCAGTTTGGATTGAAACTCATCAGGAATCGAAAATGGTCCGCAGTCGACTTGTTGATCTAGTGAAAGCCGAATTACCTAGAGCCAAATCGTTCGCTAGTATAAAAATGTAGCCTATCGCACTTCTGGTCGAGTGCTAACGAACTTATGATGCACATGTCATTAGCAGTGCAATTTTAAGTTTATCAATTAGCTAAAGTTTCCCACCTTAACTGCCAGTAAGTTTGCTGTGTTTGAGACGATCTCGACATGACTAGTGTATAAATAGTGTGGAGGTTCAAAGTGAAGGCAAGGCAATTTTCCTTACTAAAAATATTGTTTTTGTAATTTTATTTCAGGATTATCGAAACCATCATAAGGATAATTCGAACTAATCTTAATCCATGCTCCTTCAGTTACATTTGCTTTCTTTTACTCACTTCTCGCGACTATTAGTGGCATTTTGAGACAATTTCCTACACTCCTTTCTTTCCCTTAGTTGATATAAATCATGGTTAGAAGAAAACAGAATCACCTGTATTTCTCGATACATGAATCCAAACTGCCCGACTTTTCGTAACTAAATTACAGATAGACACGATTTTTAGTATGGCACGTTTTTGAGGAACCAAGATGTTAGATACCCTCATGCTGTCGCGGATCCAGTTCGCGGCCAATATCAGCTTTCACATTCTCTTCCCGACCATCACCATTGCGTTGGCATGGATGTTGGTGTTTTTCAAGTGGCGATATAACCGCACCCAAGCCCCCGTATGGCTCGATGTTTATTACTTCTGGGTCAAGATATTCGCTCTTACTTTCGCCTTAGGTGTGGTATCCGGCATTACGATGAGTTTCCAGTTTGGTACCAACTGGCCAGGCTTTATGGAACGAGTCGGTAACGTAGCAGGACCATTGCTCGGATACGAAGTGATGACCGCCTTCTTTATGGAAGCCACCTTCCTTGGCGTGATGCTTTTTGGACGAGGACGAGTGCCGGAATGGGTTCATACTCTCGCCACCGTTCTGGTTGCTGTTGGGACAAGTATGTCCGCGTTTTGGATTCTAGTGCTTAACAGCTGGATGCACACACCAAGTGGCTATGAAGTGATTGACGGCATTGTTCATGTAACCAGTTGGAAGGAAGTTATTTTCAATCCTTCTTTACCTTACCGTCTTCTGCACACGCTATTAGCATCGGCGCTGACTGCCAGCTTCTTGATTGCGGGTATCTCAGCTTATCAAATAATGAAAAAGCCAGATCACCGCTCAGCCAAACTTGGCCTAAAAGTCGCGCTGTTCGCGGCGGCTGGGTTCATCCCGGTACAAATCTTTGTCGGTGACCTTCACGGGTTAAACACGCTTGAACATCAACCTGCAAAAATTGCAGCGATGGAAGGTGTGTGGGAGACCGAGCAAGGCGCGCCTCTTCTACTGTTTGCGATGCCAAATAAAGAAACTCGTAGCAATGATTTTGAAGTGGGCATCCCGAAGTTAGCGAGTTTGATTCTTACTCATGACTTAGACGGAGAAATCCAAGGCCTCAACGAGTTTGCGCCTGACCACCCGCCAGTCAAGCCCTTGTTCTTTGGCTTCCGCGTGATGGTTGGTGTAGGTGTCCTTATGTTGCTTGTTAGCTGGTATGGCGCGGTGAAGCTAGCACGTAAAAAAGCGCTACCTAAACCTTACCTGTACACGGTATTAGCCATGACGTTCTCTGGTTGGATAGCCACACTGGCGGGTTGGTATGTTACTGAGATTGGTCGACAACCTTGGTTGGTCAGCGGTGTATTGCGAACATCCGAAGCCGTCACCACGGTTACGAGCAGTAGCGTGATGACTTCGCTCATTATGTACTTAGCCATTTATGCTGCATTGCTGGTTGCGTACATCCATACCCTATTCTATTTGGCGCGCAAAGACGTTGCTGCCCATGAAGTCCCACTGACACAACAAGAGGCCTAATCATGCTCGACTATCTACCAGAAATTTATCTTCTGCTGCTTGGATTCTCAGTCTTTATGTATGCCGTGCTCGACGGCTACGACCTTGGTGTCGGTATCCTATTGCCAAGTGATAATGAAGCTCAGCGTGATCGAATGATAGCGTCTATCGGCCCTTTCTGGGATGCGAATGAAACGTGGTTGGTGTTGGCCGTCGGTATTTTGTTGATTGCCTTTCCTACTGCTCATAGCTTGATCTTGACGGAGCTTTATATGCCTACTGCCATAATGCTTATCGCACTGATCATGCGTGGCGTAGCGTTCGACTTCCGAGCCAAAGCCAACTCGGATCATAAACCTCATTGGGATTGGTGCTTCCGAATTGGCTCGCTAATCACCGCACTAACTCAGGGTTACATGGTGGGTCGTTACATCATGGGATTTGAACAATCAACCGAAGCATTTGGCTTTGCTTGGTTAAGCGCACTTTGTGTAGCGGCGGCGTACGTTTACATCGGTGGCGCATGGTTAGTACTAAAAACGGAAGGTGATTTGCAAATACGCTCGGCGCGTTGGTCTCGCCGTGCTGGTTGGTTAGCGGCTCTGGGTATCTTGGTAGTGAGTGTTGTAAACCCAATTGTAAATCAACAAGTTGCCTTGCGTTGGTTCAGCTTCCCAGAAATCTTGTTGCTTGCCCCAGTTCCGTTAATTGTATTGGCAACCATCTTCCTAGTTGATCGCTATTTGCGTCAGGTTCCAATGGTGAATGATCTGGGTGTGCGCTGGCCTTTCTTTGGTGTCACCGTCATTTTCGCGTTGAGCTTTCTAGGTCTTGCGTACAGCTTCTTCCCAGAAGTTGTGCCGGGGTTGATGACCGCACAACAAGCGGCCTCCTCACCTGCGACATTAATAATCGTGGGCTACGGTGTGATGATTGTTATGCCGGTGATATTGCTTTACACCTTTGTGGTATACCGGATCTTCAAAGGCAAAGCGACAGAACTTAGCTACAAGTAGGAAAGGTAATTCCTCAACAAAGCGCCGCTGCTCATGCGGCGTTTTTTTGCAGTACTCACGACTAAAGTATCTACCCAAGGCGACTGAGTGGGAACGCTGAGAGAATGTAGCGGCAGCCAGTAGTTTGTTCCTAACTAGAACGAGATAACCGTTTCTCAACTATAGCGATACAGGCACAAAAACAGAAAGAATATTTGATGTTACAAAAGGTAGACCACCACTTTAAAACGTTTTGAGTATTTTTTTGCGCTCAATGAGGTTCAAGTATACTTATGCTTTTTATGACTTGTGAACACTCAATTGCATGTTATGTTGCTGTTGAAATAGTACATGAAATAAGGACAAGAACATGAAGATAAGATGCAAAACGACGCAAAGCATTGAAAAATTTAACCCTGATGACCTCAATCCAAACACAGATCTCTTTGGTATGATTGCTGTTGTATTCGTGTTCATGGCTGTTTTGCTTAGCATCTAGTAGTACTACGTTCATTCTTGTGGCCGTATTCATACCTCATGTGATATGGGTGCTAAATTCTAGATTAAAGTGGATAGGCTAACCCGCACCAATCAGATTATGGCTGCCTCTGTATAGCTTCTTCAATTTTGGCGTTGTATAGAGGTGAGATGTGAATAGTTGGCTTGTAGATAGAATGGCGCTTACACCTTGAGCACTCTTGTGTACTTTCAATGACGCATTACTTTGGTGTAGATACGAAAAAAGGCCTGACAAATCAGACCTTTTAGAATGTGGCGGTGAGTGAGAGATTCGAACTCTCGATTGCTAGCTACCAAGTTTAAAACATTTAAAATCAACCACTTAAATATATACAACTTCCATTGTTTGTACCAGTTTTTTGTACCTTTTCCTAGACACTCTCAATCGTGATTCCAAACAGGAATACACTTGGTAAATCGACTCCTACAGTAAACATGATGTGAGTGGGCAGCTACCAACCACTACAATGATACTCAGACATACGTAACGCTGGTTATTGAATTTACAATTTAGAATTTTTTTTCATAGAGTTACAAAACTACAGAGAAATAAACAGGACAGTAAATTGCTCAGATAAGAAGTGGAATAATAATGCGTACCGGAAAGGCTATTCTGATAGAAGACTTCATCCTTACAGGAGTTTGGCGAAGCGGTATTAAGAACTATAAGAGCACACTCTGCTCTATGGTTGTGAAGTGGTTGAATCAATATGGGACGCGGAGAGAATCACCACGAGGGATTGGTTAAGCTAAGGTTCATTTACAAAAATATTGGGGAGTACTCAACACACTCCCCATGATATCGCAGCTAATTAACTACTCCAGTTCTCACAACCAGATTTAGACTTGTCGATCACTAAGTCTCCCTCAACCTTGTATGAGATGAAACCCACAAGGAATGAAAAGAACTCTGAATCAGCGGTAACGTCTGTTAGACCTACTGCACATGTATCATTTTCAATCGCTTTATCAGCAGCCTCTTTAACGCTAGGAACACCTAAAGGAACAATGATAATAGGCTTTGCATCCTCACCAGTTACACGAGGGCCTTTGACAAATTCACCGCCATTTAGGTCGACATTTTTGGTCGATGCCAGTGTGAAATCCGCAACACGCTGAGCACAACCCGTAGACAGCAGTGAACCGGCGATAGCAATAGACAATAGTACTTTTTTCATTTCCAGCCTCTGTTGTTATTAATTTTTTTGGGGGGCGGATTATTACATATCATTTGAATTATGTAAGTAACCCACTGAACTGATTGAGTAATATCTAGACGCCTTGTGTGTATATTGCTCAACATACCCATTAGGTATACCCAAACGACTACGGTCAAACCTTGATCAAACAGTACCCAATAGGGTTGAATTTGAATTGTGACCACAATAAAATTTCTAACATCTTAGAGTTAAACGGGTACACCTAATGGCACACATAGCTTATCTACGTGTTTCGACCACAAACCAAAATACAGACCGTCAACTTACAGATTCTGGTATCACCTTTGATAAGAGCTTTACAGATAAATGCAGTGGTGGCTCAACTAAACGACCAGCATTAGAAGCTCTTAAAGACTACGTTCGAGAAGGAGATACAATCCACGTTCATAGCATCGACCGCCTAGCGCGTAATTTGGTTGATTTAAAGCAGCTAATAAACGACTGGACTAACCAAGGTGTTAGCGTGAGATTCCACAAGGAAAACCTAAGCTTTAATGCTGGTGGAAGCGATCATATGTCTGAGCTCATGCTGAACATGCTAGGAGCTGTAGCTCAATTCGAGTTAGCAATGATTCAGGAAAGACGTCAGGAAGGCATTGAGAAAGCTAAAGCAGCAGGGAAATATAAAGGTAGACCAACTAACACAACTAACCACCAGCGTATCGCTGAGCTACGTTCACAAGGAATGTCTTTAAGGAAAATAGCAGCTCAAGTAGGAGTCTCTCTTTCAACAGTACAAAGAGCTCTATCAACAAACCTCAAGTAAGTAAAAATCAAAAAACCAAGCGCACATATTGTGTAAAAATAGCTGGGCAGTGCAATCGTGATGGATTCGCATTACCCCGAACCCTCCCCCCCTCCTAGGGTTCCAATCAAACCAAAAAGAGAAACATTAATAATCAGTCATAGACCTACAGGTACATAACACACTATGAATCAATTCATGGCAGATAGCAGATTTGCGTATTTAGACCCTCGAACTCTCATACTCGATCCCGCGATGCAAGCCCGTGA
This sequence comes from Vibrio sp. Vb2960, assembly GCF_033337665.1. Taxonomy (NCBI): domain Bacteria; kingdom Pseudomonadati; phylum Pseudomonadota; class Gammaproteobacteria; order Vibrionales; family Vibrionaceae; genus Vibrio; species Vibrio sp. Vb2960. Next base: position 35,212 of record NZ_JAWORD010000011.1, read on the forward strand.
CGTTGAACTCATAAAAGACAAACGAGTACGTTCAGCGCAAGAGATTAAGCAAGAGAGTCAAAGCAAGGAGATTCTTGAAGATCTTCGTAATGGACAGCCTATACAGCCTATAAGGCAGCCTATCACTGTTTTTGTGGTTGATGATAAGTATTACGTAGTGGATGGTTTCCACCGCACTGGAGCTTGTTTGAAGTACCTTGAAGAAAACCCCGATGCTGAATTGATGATTAACTCGTTGATCATAGAAAACCGTACTTACGCTGAGGCATTCTCAGCAGCCCAAGATGTCAATCAAGCGCATGGGGTTGGAGTTACTAAAGATGAAGTAATGCAAGCTCAGTTTCGCAAGCTAATTGTTAACCGAGAGTTTGACCTAAGCGTCTCTCAAGTATGTGAGCTTGTTGGATGTAGTCGTGGTCAGGCTGCACACATTGCTAACGGCTTAAAAGCTTGTAAAGAAGCATTAGGGACTGACATCGAGATGAACGACTTAGAGAGCTTTGTTGAAGGCCTCCAGTTTGGCTTGGAGTCACGTTATTACCTACCCCAAAGCTGCTGGGACTCTAAGGGGTTTCCGAAGATTAGACGCCTCTCAGATGCTTTTAAGGGCAAAGATAATATATCTGACAAAGATGATGAGCAGTGGGAGCAAAAGCAAATTAAAGACGTCTCAAATAGCATCAGCCGCCTCATTGAGTTCTTTGGAGAGGATATCTTCAGGGAAGGTTTAAGAAAGGTCACTAGGAGATCTCAATTAGGTATCTCGATATCTCAACGGAGTAAGTGGCTGGAACAAGCTGGGACTATCGAAGGGAGTATTCAAGATAAAAATAGTGGAAATAAAGCCCCTAACGTAACCGAAAACTACGACTTTTAGAAATAACATTGCGAGCTCGTAAGCCTTATACCACAAGGCCTACGGGCTATTTAAGACCAAAGTGTACACGTGTGAACAGTGGGGAGACTTTAGGTGTACACAACAGTGTAAATACATTAACTAAAAGCTACCAAAGACGTGGGACAGCCAACCTAGGCAAACAGTCTATTGCTTTCTTCTTAGCCTTCATATCAACCGTACCGTATGCTGCACCGATATTAGCCGGAGCGTGACCAGTGATAGCATCACTAACAGAATCAACCACTCCTAGACCACGCAAAACTGTTCTCAAAGAGTGCCTAAACGAGTGTGATGGCTGCTTGGTTATGCCTACCGTCTTGACCTGTTTACTCCACCACTTACCAATAGCACCAGACCTTTTACCGTGTTTGTTTGGCTTGTGCTCAGGGAATAGAAACTCTCCACAGGACGCCACATAATCCAAAAAGCCTAAATCAATGAGGTGCTCATGAATCGGTACTTGTCGAACAGACTTAACGTTTTTTACGTTCTGCTCTTCACCCTCACGAACATAAATAAAGTGAATATCTTCGTCTGATCGTTGTATATCTGAACTTCTGAGTTGAACCATTTCTTCAATCCGAGAACCCGTATACCTGCATAGAAGAGGCACCCAATAACAAGCCATGCCATAAGGCTTACTAGCAGTGACATCAGTGAATATATCTAGCTTAAATAACTGATTGATCTCACTAGGAGTAAAACCTTTAGCTTCCGCTACCGCAGACTTATTCTGTACTTTAGGAAGTGTTACGCCTTTGTACGGGTTGACGTCTATCAGACCAAGCTCAACAGCATAGCCAAATACAGGAGAAGTCTTTCTGAGAATAGTCTTAACGGTTGAAGGAGATATTGTCTCAAGCCCTTTTGTTTTAACAAGCTCAAGCTGCTCAGGTACTGATTTGTTTCTAATCTCTTTAGCTTTAGACTTAGGCAATTGTAACAGGGTATCTTTGTATTTTGAGATATGACCTCTCGTTACATCAGCAACATCTAGATCCCCTATTATCTCTATAAGACGCTCTATCTGAGACTCAACCTCTGCCAAGGATTGAGAAGCTTTGCCATTAATAGATGCAGACTCAAGGTAACGCTTCAATAGGCTCGAAATGGAGTTCTGAGATGGTTTCAAAGCCCTAGACGGTATCTTATCAGGCTTAGACACTGAAAGGGACTCACTAGCGATTGGAGTGGTCACTGGCTCATACCCAAAGTCTCGCTTGTGACGAGCCAAACAGAGAGACTCAACTCGACGGGCGTAATCGTAAAAAGCGTAAACCAAACGTCTATATGAAGCGCTTGTCTCACATACAACTAAACCTTCTATGTTTAGCTGTTCTTCAATGAAATCTTTCAAGCCTTCCAAAAGCTCTTGATATTCCTCTTCAGTAGCTTTTGACGCATCTAGACCACTAAACTCAAATGTGTCAGATAAGCCGAATACGTGGAGACGCTTATCGCCCTCAACGCCATACCATTCATATCGAAGATAGCAATCATAGTTACCATTACCATCAACCTCATCTTTGACACGCAGATACCAACGCTCGGCAATGATCGCGCAATCACGGACATTAAGCTCAATATCAGATGAATTAGATAGCTTTAAATTAGCGAAGTCGATTTGCTTGAGCGCATCATCAAGATGCTGAGGAAATCGCTGCTTTGCTTCAGAAAGGTTTTTCGTTTGAAGAGATTTCTTGAAGACTGTCTTACCGATTATAGGAACCAGCTTTTTTGGGACAGCCATTCTAAAGTAGTAAACACCAGTCTGAGGATGCTTATAAGGACTTGCCATGATGTTCGACATTGTACCTACTCTTTGTACCAGTAGGCAGCTTACATTAAAACACCAAACCCCTGTATTATAAGAAGTTCTTACACTACAAGGGCTTATAGAATGTGGCGGTGAGTGAGAGATTCGAACTCTCGATACGTTGCCGTATACACACTTTCCAGGCGTGCTCCTTCAGCCACTCGGACAACTCACCGAATCAAATTTTGGTTAGCATCATTGGCTAACGAGGCGCTAATTTAATGATTATGTGCCTGATGGTCAAGGCTAAACATAAAAAAAAGCGCCCTTTTCGAATCGATTGCTCACTAAGTAACTAAATTGAGCAAAACTGGGGCATTTACATGCTTTGAGAATAACCGGGAACACGGAACCAACGGCGGCACATGTCCAAGAAGTACCCATACAACACACCCATGCCACAAGAAATAACAGCGTTACTTGCCACTGCGGTCACAATTTGATCTGTAGACGCGCCAACTGCGAATAAAATACCCGCATAAACTGGAGATTGAAATAGTACATAAGCGACCAGATCAGAGATGTTCTTCATAAAGGAAGACGGCGACACCTTACTACCTTGATGCAGCACCCAATCACGAAAAACCCCATACGGCCAAGCAATGGCGATATTCACTGGAATCGATAGCGTACGCGATGCTAGAGATTGCTCAAATGTCATCCCTGAAATCAAAATCTCGACAATCATCCCTGTGATAAAGCAAAAAACAACCATAGCAAAGGTATCCGCTGCGGCGTGACGAATACAAAATGGTCCACGAGACTTCATTTACAAAACCCTTAAAATCAAACACTGCAATTAATAAAAACAATAAAACTATTAACCACTAAAAAGACACCAAGCCAGTTAATGATGCAATTAGAGCACACAAAAACCAGCTTATGGTTCTGTATTTAAAATTAAGTTGTAAATTTATAACCAACTTTTAAAGTAAAAGTAGTTTTTTTCACCAATGGCGAGTAAAAACGCCTAAAATCACGTAAAAATGGTACAAAAACACGGATTTCACTTACATAAAAAGGGGTTACGATAATTATTTCGACGTAAAGTTAGAACAAAACTCGGACCGAAAACAGTCACTCCTATAGCTTATGCTACCAAGTTGCGAAAATTCAGAGTATTACCGATATAATCACAGTAGAAGGTCTTGCTGTTTTACTCGTAAAAGTAAAACTGCAAGCCTGTTCATTGCGGGTTAGAAGAGTTTGTCACGAAGCTGGATGACGTATGAATAGTAAGAACAATTCACAGTTGCGCCATATTGATTAAATTATGGTGAGGCCAGCAAAATCGTTAATGTATCGATATCATCTTGGTCTGGGGATTGCTGACGCTTTAAGTTACTTCTTATCCGTTCGGCGACTGAAGAAACGTCGCCACTGAGTTCAAGGGGAGCCTCCGCAATGATCGCTGAAATAGCCTCAAGTGCTTCATTAAGATGTCCATTATCTAGAGCGACATAGAAGTTGAGTAACCACTTTTCAGCATTAAAGCTATCTGCTGCATTTCCATCAAAGTCCGATTGGTACTGATATAACTGTGTCGCATGAAGATACAGTGCATCATTTAATTCAGACTCCACTATTGGTTTCGCTATTATGTGATCTGCTCCTACATTAATCATACGCTCTTGTGTTTCTTTGAACACATCCGCTGTACAGCCAAAAATCAGTACCGACTTAGCAGGTGAACTCATTGCTCGAATGGCTGATATGGCCCCAACGCCATCTAGAACAGGCATATGATTATCCATCAGTATCAAATCAAATGGTTTGATCGCAACCTCATCGACTGCAAGCTGACCATTTTCGACACTTGTGCACTCAAAGCCCTTGGCTCGGAGGAAAGTTTCCATAATGATCGCATTTGTTCGGTTGTCTTCAACAATGAGTGCTTTCAACCCTTTACAGTTCAATTTATGTGTATTGATTGACTCTACTTTACCCGGCTTGCAAGGTGTAAGGGCAATTTCGACAGTAAAAGTCGTTCCAGCGTCCTCCTGACTCTCTACAACCACTTGCCCACCCATATGTTCCGCGATTTCTTTGACTATTGCTAAACCAAGCCCTGTACCACCAAACCGTCTAGTCGTTGATGACTCCGCTTGCTCAAAAGGACGAAAAATGCGTTTTTGTGCCTCTTTTGAAATACCAATTCCTGTATCTTTTACCTTTAGTATCAGCTTGGTGCCTGCCTTACTCGATTTCTCGGCTAGCTCTACCTCTACGATGCCACGATCGGTGAACTTAACAGCGTTATTGAGTAGATTGAACAATACTTGACGCAAACGGGCTTTGTCATTGTTGTACCAACGACCCGTTGGTAAATGCGAGACTACTCTAAAGCGAAGACCTTTTTCTGCACATAGCGTTTGATAAACACTCTTGATACTGCCGATAATCGACTCAATTGGGAAAGGCTTATTTTCAAACTCAACATGCCCTTGTTCAATTTTTGAGTAATCTAAAATCTCATTGAGTAATGTCATCATGTGATCACCTGAATCATAAAGTGTTCTCAGGTGCTTACGCTGCTCATCGGTAAGTGGTGTTTTTAACAGTATCTGGGCAGTTCCTAGTACACCGTTCATTGGTGTGCGAATCTCGTGGGACAATGTGGCTAAGAATGCCGTCTTAGCGTTTGTCGAAGCCTGAGCTTTTATTCTCTCCTGCTCTAAATAGATCGTCTTTTCATTGAACTTCTCGATAAGCTGTCCGATTTCGTCATCGCTATCGTAGTCAATATCTATGATCCCACCAGTTTTCGAGTCATCAATCTTAGCGGCAATGCGAACAATTGGTTCAACAATATAGCGATTCAGTAAGTAGTAACCGACCAAGACACACAAGAGCAAAAATGGAATGATCCTCCCCTCAACGCTCATCACTTGTTCAAACACTTGATCAGCGACTTTAGCTTTTGCGTTGACAACTTCCATGCGCCAATCGAACTCTCCGAAATCAAGCTCGCTGACATAAATTTCGTCCGTCAGTTGAAAGTTGTGTTCAATAATCACGTTTGAGTCAGCATCGCGAACCACTACCCCCAAAGAATGCTGGTTCGTGTGCTCTCGAATAAACTGAAAAAGTGCATCAAGTGATAGGTCTACCGTTACAACTCCAGCGAATCGACCGTTTTGGTAGTACGGAGAAGACGCGGTAATCATCTGGACCTGAGTAAAGGTATCGATGTAAACCGTAGACCAACTAACAGAACCTACCGGAGCATCGGCGGCAGCGACATACCAGGGTTCATTATCATAACCGCCAGATTCGGGGTTATTGTAGGAGTGAATTTGGTCAATACCACTATCACTGTTTTTATTGAAGAATAGACTTTTATATCTCCATTGTTCTGCTTTGAGTTCGGGTTTAGGCCATACACCACCACTAACAAGCATCTTGTCACTCAATTGAAGAATATGTGGAATTATTGTGTTGAGAGATTGAATATTTTCAGTCCCTTGGGCTAGCCCTACTAAGCTGCTCAATACACCTGTAGAACTGAGGAGGGGCTCTTTTATCTCAAGAGCCAGGAGTTGGGTACGTAACTCTAGGTTTTGCTCTAGCTTTTGTCTAACTGGTGGCTCAACAACCAAATAGGCGACAGAACCGATAGTGGCGATAAAGAAGCACAGGTAAAGTGTTAGGGCGAGAATGCTTTTTTTTCTAAGTGATGAGCGAATTTCCATAGATGTGTGAATCATTCCCTAATATCGATTTATCACTAATTGATTGGTAAGATGAGCGCAATCAACCAGCCCATTAACAAATGGTATTCTATTTTGAAACTACAAGACATCCTTTCTCTCCCAGAACTTGACGGTAAACTACTAAACCTAGCAAAAACTCAAGGCTTTGTAACAGCGATGGCTGCAGCGCCAAACGTATTAATGCCTCAAGAGTGGTTGCCATTCTTATGGGGTGGAGAAGAAACAGCGCCATTTACTGACGGTGAACAACTAGAGCAGTACATTGACGAGATTGTACAAATGTGGAACCAAACTCGTCCCGCTCTCCTAGAAGGCACTTGGCAGTGGCCTGCAGGGTGCGCGCTAGATGAGCAAGACATTGTAACAAGTCAGGCTCGCGATTTCTGTGAAGGTGTATTACAAGGCTGGCAACTTGCGCGTGATGACTGGGAAACGTTGATGCCTGAGGATAGCGAAGATAATGCCCTACTCGGTGGTGTTTTACTTTCTCTTACTATGCTTTACGACTCAGAAACAACCATTGAAACATTGGCCGAACAAGGTATGGAAGGCTTAGAGCAGTTTGAAGAGATCTTCAATGCAATGCCAGTGATGTTATGTGGTCTTACCCAGCGCGGTGTTGCATTAGCTGAAGAACAATAGACGCAACGCTGTCGACCATCAAGATTGAACGGCTGAATAGACAAAAAGCTCTCCAAATGGAGAGCTTTTTTGATCATGTTAAAATTACATGTGGAATATACCGCGCCATATCTTGAGTCACTAAGCTACTGTCTTCCCTAATCGAAATACCGGCAGCTCTATCATTGACCAACCAACTGCCAATTAACGTATGGTTTTGCCCAAACTTAGGTAGTGGATGGTATTGTTGGACGATATTAAATTTAGATTCATAAGGCCCTGACGTTTTAACAAAACGTTTTCCATCGATGACGATCTCGATGTTCGCGCCCTCTCGAGAAAATAGTGGCTTGATGACATAATCTCTCATAGTGTTCGCTTTTGAATCGTTAGCAAAATAAGCGGGCAAAAGGTTCGGGTGGTTAGGAAAGCGCTCCCACAATAACGGTAAAAGTGCTTTATTGGATAGAATCGACTTCCACATCGGTTCTAACCAGTTTACGTTCGCAGTCGCTAAGTACTTCGCATATTCCTCTTCAAACATAAACTCCCAAGGGTAAAGCTTAAACATCCAACGAATCGCTCTGTCGTCAGCATCCACAAACAGACCATCTTCCGTCACTCCAATATCTTCGACATGCACGAATGCCGTTGCTAACCCTGCCTCTCGCGCGCAATCCTCTAAATACTGGACAGTCCCTTTATCTTCTTCAGTGTACTTGCAGCAGCTAAAGTGAAGTGTTTGTCCTGGTTGGTATTTTGCTATTTCGGCAAAGCGCTCGATCAAAAAGTCTTGAAGAATATTGAATTGATCCGCGCTCTGGTGAACTCGACCTTTATTTACAACATCTTCTAGCCACACCCACTGCCAAAAGCCAGTTTCAAACAAGCTGGTTGGCGTATCCGCATTGTTTTCCAGTAATTTTGCTGGCGAGGTCCCGTTGTACGCGAAATCCAGCCGCGAATAAAGCGAAGGTTCGCTTCGTCTCCATGAAGAAGCGACCTGCTCCCACATAGATTCAGGGATCGCACATTGCGTCAGCAACCGCTCACTCCGAACGACTTCATCCACAATAGCCAGGCACATCTGATGCAGCTCTTCAGTGGGCGCTTCTATATCGCGCTCAATTTGCTCCAGCGTGAATTGATAGTAAGCACTCTCATCCCAATACGGTTGGTCATACATGGTATGGAAACCAAAACCAAACTGGCGTGCTAATTCACGCCAGTTTTCGCGCTCTTGTATTTCTCGTCGAAACATAGTGCTTTTTAACCGCCTCGACTGACCGACACCGCTTTACCAAACCCGCCTCGAGACATCGCCCTGCCAATGGTGCCGCCACCACGTTTATTAAGGCTATTAGTCGCAACTTTGGTCGGCTGGTTTCGGTAGGAGCCAAAGAATTGTCCTGCTCCATTATAGAATTTGGATTTATAACGGTACATCGGCTCTGAGTAATAGCTCTTGTTATAACCTTTCAACCCGCTTAATGAGCGACTGTAAAAAAAACCGCCAAAGTTAGGTACATAAGCTCGGGAACTGGAACTGTAGTAACAAGCATCCTCGTAGAAATCATTCTCGCATTCGAACTCGCTGCGGTAGCGAGGGGCATTTTGTTCGGCACGAGCTAAAGCTTCTTGGTATGCAGTGTCACACTGTTCACTAAACTCAGGCGAGTTAGATTTACACTCATCAGCATCAGAAAAAATGTACCCTTCTGTTTTTGACTCGTACGTAGCAAAGAAGAAAATACCACCAAAGGCAGCAAAGGGAAGAATTTTCCCAAGCTTTAAGCTTTTGTCCATGGAAGAACGTTTAACGTTAGAACTCCGCTTCATCGTTCCTCCTAGTAAGTCATGCAAGCGGCATTCAATACGCCGACCGAAACAGAAACTGCGGCTAATACAATACCGGCTGGCAGTTCATCTTTTTCGATACGCTCTGCCACTTTCGGAAGTAAAATAAAGCGTACAATTGCAAATGCGATAATTTGAGCAAGCATTGCAACAACGCCCCACACCATAAAATCGACGATATTGACCGAGTTTTTTGCCGCCCCCGAAATCGCGAGACAGTAACCAAGGAAAGCCCCACTTAGCGCAATCGCTGCTGCTGTATTTTGTTTTTCTTTAATCAGATGCCACTCATCGTATGGCGTCAACTTGACGTAGATGAACTTAAACGCCAATACAAAAATAATAGAAACAGAGAAATAGAGTAAAAAGTTTGGGAAGCCTGTTAACAGGCCGGCAATCATGTGCATTATTGTTCCTTGTTCATTTCTTTCCAGGCAAAATCTTCAATACGTTCATCTGCAATGTAAAACAGCTTGGTACTCGCGGGTACTTCAGCATCTAAATCTGGGTTGAGTTGAATACCATCGCCAATATCAAAAGCAATCAGCGTGGCATGATGGCGTCTTTTGAGAAAAACGAAGAGATTCTCAATAGTGGTGGCAGACTGACCCTCGGGATAAATAACTGAGTATTGCGTCATACCTCGTGTTGAAGCCAAAAGCTCCTGATGAAGCGCACTTGAGCCCGGGTCAACCGCCGCTTTTGCCAACATTTCTGCGCCAACAGCCGGTATGCATTCCGCTTTCGGGCAATGCTGACTTAGAAGTCGGCCTAGCGCTTCATCTTTAAAGTAAGCGACCAAATGAGCGGAAGGGTTTACAGATGCGCAGTACAGAGCGGCTGACAAGGTAATGTCGTCCGAGAGATTATCCACAATAATGCAAGCGGCTTCGGCAATATTGGCGTTTTTCATCTCTTGCGAATCGGTATAACTGGTCACTTTGATAAAACTGATTTCGCCAGGTAACGGGTTCTCTATTTCTGAACGGCTGCATAAAACAATCGGGCGCTTTCCCTCTTCTTCATGTTGTAACATGCGAATAAGGTGCATCGTTCTCGATCCATTCCAGCCCAACAATACAATATGGTTTTCCACTCTTACTCTCCGTTTTCCTAAAATACCCGCTCGCCAATAGTCCATCGCTGCTCCAGCGACACGCCCCAATAATGCGGCGAATAAGCTCAAACCGCCGGGGATTACGAATAGTACGACAACCCATTTACCCAAATCTGTTACTGGAGAATGGTCGCCATAACCCACCGTACTCGCCGTAACCATGAGGTAATAGATAAAGTTAGCGAAACTGTCTGTTAATGCGGTTTCACCAGCGAGAACCAGCAGCCACCATGAAAGGCTCACATATAAGCCACTAAAGATGAGAAGGCTTCGGTTGCTCAATTTAAAAAGGTGGGAACTAAGCCACTTTTTAACTACTAACCACACCGCCATAAATTTATGACCTCGATATTCATTGACTGCATCAATAGTAACTCATTGATAGTAAGACACAAAAAAACCAGCCATATTCGGCTGGTTTTTGAGATTTACTTTCAGTTACGCCTACTTTTTAAGCATTACCTTTCACTTGCATATTTAGCTGCTCAGCAAACTCTAGCATGCGGTTAAGCGGTATAAGGGATTTAACACGCAGTTCTTCGTTAACAAAAATCTCGTGCTCTTCACCACCTTCACTAAGCGCTTTCTCAATTGCTTTCAAACCGTTCATTGCCATCCAAGGACAGTGTGCACAGCTGCGACATGTTGCGCCTGCACCTGCGGTTGGCGCTTCGATAAGTTCTTTCTCTGGCACAAGTTGCTGCATTTTAAAGAAAATGCCTTTGTCTGTCGCAACGATCATTTGTTTGTGAGGAAGCGCTTTCGCTGCTTTGATCAGCTGACTCGTTGATCCAACGGCATCGGCAAGTTCTACGACGCTTGCTGGTGACTCAGGGTGAACCAAAATAGCCGCATCTGGATACACGCTCTTCATTTTTCGTAGCGCATCAGCAGAGAACTCATCATGAACCACACACTCACCCTGCCAAAGCAGCATATCTGCGCCAGTTTTGTTAGCGATGTACGATCCTAGGTGACGGTCTGGTCCCCAAATAATTGGCTTATCTTCAGCGTCTAAGTGTTCCACGATTTCAAGCGCAATACTCGATGTAACGACCCAGTCGGCACGGGCTTTAACCGCTGCTGAGGTGTTTGCGTAAACTACAACCGTATGATCAGGGTGAGCATCACAAAACTCGCTGAACTTATCCGCAGGACAGCCAAGGTCGAGCGAACATTCCGCTTCCAACGTTGGCATTAGAATGCGCTTTTCTGGTGTCAGAATTTTGGCCGACTCGCCCATAAAGCGAACACCACCAATAATCAATGTACTTGCAGGGTGACGATTACCAAACTTCGCCATTTCCAACGAGTCACCAACAAACCCGCCAGTGTCTTCAGCTAGGGCTTGAATCTCAGGGTCGGTATAGTAGTGCGCGATAAGTACCGCATCTTTTTCTTTGAGTAACTTTTTAATACGCTCAATGTAAGATGCTTTTTCTTCTTCGCTTAATGGAACTGGTTTCGGTGGGAATGGGTAAACAGTGTCGATTTTATCTAATATATGGCTCATTGCTCTTGCTCTACGCAACTTCCTTTAATCCGAGTATTGTAACCTCGTTAATTTTCAAAAACCAACTTGTCGCGGGGATTTCTAGCGGTCTAGCCGTATATCTTTGTTACAGGTAGCATTTCCGAGTAGCGAAATTCGGTGCAACATAAGGTCAGAGGATCTGCATCATTGCTATCGACTTAGCCGTTCTGCACCAACAGAAAATGGAAAAGAAAAAGGAAGCCGAAGCTTCCTTTTTAAAACATAACGTCTTACAGCTTAGAGCTGGCAAGTTTTGCAGATGCACTACCTGGGTATTCATCAACCACTTGTTGGTAGTACTTTTTCGCTTGAGCTGCATTGCTATTACGCTCAGCGATTTCGCCTAACTTAAGCAACGCATCGGCTCGCTTATTGGAGTCTTTATAAGACACCACAGCGGCAAAACTTTTCACTGCATCCTCATCCTGCTTTTTAGCGAAGTACAACTGACCTAACCAGTAGTGAGAATTAGCTGAATATGTAGAATCAGGATAATCTTTCTGAAACTGCTGGAACGCTGCAATTGCGCCAGTGTAGTCACGTTTCTTGAGGATGAGGTCGACTGCATTTTGGTATGCCGTTTGCTCATCAACATTTGGTGTGTACTGACCACCTGTTTTAGCCGGTTTCGCTTCTTGCGCAGGCGCGGATTTTATCTCTCCACGAACACGATCCAGCTCGACAAACAACTCCCGTTGACGTTGCAACATTTGCTTCATTTCGTAGCTATTTCGCTCTAATTGACCACGTAATTCACTGATCTCTTGTGACATTTGGTCAATTTGCTGTTGCATTTGGAGCTGAACGCGATTGCGGTTTTGTAGCAAGCGCTCTAGACGCTCTACTTCCGTTTCAGATGAACGGCTCTTAGAGACGGATGATGTGCTGTTGAGATCGGATACTGGAGCTGGTGCAGCGAACGCAAAGTTCGCTGCACTTGCCAGTAACGTAAGCGCAACAGCGCGCTTAGTGTTACTGAACATGAGGATTACCTCGAATTAGTATACTAGAACCGCGCGACGGTTCTTAGCGTAAACTTCATCTGATTGACCTAGAAGAAGTGGCTTCTCTTCACCGTAGCTAACGATTGAGATTTGGTCAGCTTGAACACCTAGTGCTTGTAGGTAGTTCGCTACTGCTTGTGCACGACGCTCACCTAGAGCGATGTTGTACTCAGGAGTACCACGCTCATCAGCGTGACCTTCGATAGTTACGTTAAGTGCTGGGTTCTTGCTTAGGTAAGAAGCGTGAGCCGCTAGCATCTCTTCGTAATCTGCTGCAATTGTTGAGTTGTCAAAAGCAAAGTAGATTGTTTGAGTTTCACGTAGCGCTTGCTCTTTTAGCTCTTGCTCTGTCAACTGACCGCTTTGATCAATTGGCGTAGCTACTGTTGTTTCCACTGCGCCATTGTTGTTTGTTGCTGCACCAGTGTTAGAAGCAGCGTCGTCGCTTGAACTACACGCTGTAACAGCCATTACAGGAAGCGCGATTAGTAGCCCTTTTAGAACCTTGTTCAGTTGCATCTTATTTTCCTTTATTAATCAAACTTATTACTACAAAAACGGTGACCATGCAGGCGCTCGAACACGCCCATTTGTTGCCGGTAATCTAGCTTTGAATCGACCATCAATTGACACCATCGATAGTACGTTTTTCTTGTTGTAAATCGAGCTATACACAACCATGCCACCGTTTGGGGCAATACTAGGAGACTCATCAAGCAAGGTCTTAGTTAAGACTTGAAGAGCACCAGTTTCCAAATCTTGTTTCGCCAAATTAAATCCTGCGTTGCTGCGGTTCACCATAACTAGGAATCGCCCATCAGGAGTAATCTGACCACCCAAATTTTGGCTGCCTTGCCAAGTCAAACGGTCAATAGAACCGCTGCCCAAATTTACTTGATAAATCTGTGGTTTACCACCCCTATCCGATGTGAAAATCAACGATTTTCCATCCGGATGCCAGAACGGTTCCGTATTATTTGATCTGCCACGCGTAATTTGCGTCAGCTTACGAGTGTTAAGGTCAAACGTATAAACATGAAGCGAGCCTGTTTTAGAAAGAACAATCGCTAAATTATTGCCATCTGGCGAAAATCTTGGCGCACCATTGTGACGTGGGTATGAAGTAATTTTCTCACGTTCACCGGTGTAGATGTTCATGATGAAGATTTCTGCTTGGCCATTTTGGAAGCTAACATATGCAAGCTTTTTACCATCGGGTGACCACGCTGGTGACATTAATGGTTGCTTAGAGCGTAAAACCAGACGCTCATTGTAGCCATCGTAATCAGCGACTCGAAGTTGGTAAGGGAAACGGTCTTTATCGTTCACTACCACATATGCGATACGAGTCATGAAAGCGCCACGGTCGCCAGTTAACTGCTCATACACCAAATCAGAGATACGGTGAGCGTACTCACGCATACGAGGCCCTTGAACAGTGGCTACTTTATTGAACAGCACATGATCTTTTGACAGGACTAATTCACCGTCACTACCAAGCGCCTTACTCTTCCCACCTGTTAACTGACCACGCACAATATCAACAAGTTGATAGTTGATAACGTAGTCACCTTGGTCGTTTTGCTTGATTGAACCAGTCAATAGCGCATCCACACCTAAATTGGTCCAAGCATCAAAATTAACTTCTGATTCACTGAACGGTGTTTGTGGCATTTTGCTCGTTGGAACTGGGCTGAATTTACCACTACGTTGTAAATCCGAGGCGATAACAGCAGAAACATCCGTTGGAAGCGCTTGTGTGCCCTCCCACTTAAACGGAACAACAGCAATTGGTCGTGCTGAATCAATACCATCGGTAATGACCAACTCTAATGCGGCATTCGCCACATTTGTCATACTGCTAAACAGTACAAACATTCCTAGTAAAAGGCGTCTAATCACGTCTTATTCCTTTTAGTCCAAAGCAACAGTTATGTTGATGTCTTTTAGTCTTTCATTGACCGCTGATTCTGAAGATTTAGGGAACGTCCCTACCTGAGCTATTGCTCGCTTCGCCGCAGCACATACTCGAGTATCGCCACTCAAAACGGTAACACCAGAGACCATCATATCAGTTCCTGTCGGAATCAATTTGATGTTTACCCTACACTCCTTTCCCAGCAAGTAGTCATCCTTAATCAGCTTTTGCTGAATATTTTGAGTATAGATGGATGACATACGAGAAAGTTCGTCGTCAATAAATTGATTGCGCGCAGCACTGTTTTTACTGACCTCATCCTCGAGACCCGCAAAAATATCATCTAACGCGGCTTCTTGAGCTTTACGCTCACGCTCGGCACGCTCAGCTGCTTCTCTCGCTTTACGCTCTCGCTCCGCTGCCTCTTTTGCCGCTTTCTCTTTTGCAATGCGCTCTTGTTCAGCTTTTTCAGCAGCTTCACGCTCACTACGTGCTTTTTCTTCCGCTTCTTTTGCTGCTTTTTCACGAGCCAAACGTTCTTGCTCAGCTTTTGCTATAGCCGCTTCTTTTGCTAAACGCTCCTGCTCAGCTTTACGCACGGCTTCTTCTTTTTCCTTGCGCTCTTTTTCTAGCTTAGCAGCTCGCTCTTTTTCTTTGCGAACACGTTCTTCTTCCTGCTTGCGCTCTTGCTCTTTTTTCTTACGTGCAGCTTCTGCTTCTCGCGCCGCTTGAGCATCTTTCGCTTGCTGCTCTTTCAACTTGCGAATTTGCTCTTCTTCAGCTTTGCGGTTTTTTTCTAGCTGCTCTGCTTCGCGTCTCAGTTTATCAAGACGCTCTTGTTCTTTTTTCGCTGCCTTTTCGCGTTGCTGGCGAATTTCTTTCGCTTGTTGCTGCACAAGTTTTGGATCGATGACAACAGCTTGAACCATTTGCCCTGTAGGCTCTGGTTTAGACATGTTGAAGTCCGTCCCCCAAAGCAGGGCTGCAACTAGAATTGCATGCAAACCAACCGATATTGCTATCGGTTTGGCGTATTGGTTGGGTTTCTTCTTGTGATCTTTCATAGATAATTGATGTCTATTCCCTGATATCGGTCATTAGACCTACCTTAGGGATACCAGCTCGACTTAGTTCATCAAGCAATAGAACAACATCGGCATATGGTGTTGCCGCGTCGCCACCTACCGCAACTGGTGAGTCCGGCTTAACCTCTCGCTCCGCTTTCACTCGCACAATAACATCTTGCAACGACAAACCTCGCTGAACTTCTTCATCATTTACGCTTAGGCCTAAATTACCCTCGCTATCAATTTCGATGATAATAAAGCTACTGTCAGTCTCGCCAGCAAGGTCTTGCATAGATTCTGCGGTCGATGTTTTCGGAAGATCAACGTCGACGCCTTGAGTCACAAATGGAGCGGTCGCCATAAAAATGATCAACAGTACGAGCATTACGTCGATATACGGAACAACGTTGATCTCCGCTGTCATTTTTCGCTTTTTAGGTTGATAACCCGCCATGCTTTATTCCTTATCCGCGCTGTCTCGGCCAGCCATCGCTTGACGATGAAGGATGCTGTGGAATTCTTCAGAAAATGTTGCGTAAGTGTGCTCTAGTTTACTCACTTTATTGCTTAGGCGGTTGTACGCCATTACTGCCGGAATAGCCGCAAATAGCCCCATCGCTGTCGCGATAAGTGCCTCGGCGATACCCGGTGCAACCATAGACAACGTAGCTTGCTTTACTTCACCCAGCGCAATAAAGGCGTGCATGATGCCCCAAACGGTACCAAATAGGCCGATATAAGGGCTTATAGAACCGACTGTTGCCAAAAACGGTAAGCTTGTTTCTAGCTCATCTACTTCACGAGAAACAGCAACGCGCATTGCGCGGCCAGTGCCTTCCATGATGTAAGCTGGTGAATTTGCGTTGCTCTTACGTAGGCGAGCAAACTCTGTAAAACCTGCGTAGAAGATTTCTTCTGTGCCTTCAATTTCGTCTTTACGCGCTTTTACTTTTTGGTAAAGCTGAGAAAGATCAGTACCCGACCAAAATTTGTCTTCAAACTGCTCTGCATTTTTTGATGCTTGAGAAAGCACTTTGCTGCGCTTGATGATCATTGCCCATGACACAATTGACATGCCAAGCAACGTCAGCATCACAAGCTTTACCAACAGACTGGCCTGAAGAAAGAGATCTAAAATGGAAATATCAGCAGTCACTATTTGTTAGCTCCGAATTTATAAAGGTTGGAATAGCTATTGGTTTCATTTTCTTATTATCGATACATGCTACCTTAACCGAGGCCTTGCACAATATCTTGCCTTGATCATTGACCAACTCTTGACAGAATTGCAGAGAAGCACGTTTTATTTCTGACACTCGGGTTACGACTGTCAGATGCTCGTCCAGCCTAGCCCCTTGGTTGAAATCGATATCCATGTGTCGGACAACAAAGCCGATATTTTGTTCCAGTAACACATGTTGAGAAATGCCTTTAGCACGTAACATCTCTGTCCGTGCGCGCTCAAAGAATTTTAGATAATTAGAATGATATACAACACCGCCCGCATCAGTGTCTTCATAGTACACGGTGATCGGCCAGTGAAAGAGATTTGATGTGCCTTGCAAGGGAGTACCAATATATTCAATTCTTTAAAGTAATTACTATAACTGAAGCGACAGCAATTGGTACCGAGCTAAGGAAATATTTTTGAAATTTGTAGAAAAAATAAAAGCTAGGCGAGATACCTAGCTTTTATTCGATGATTTAGTAACCGACTTTATTACAGCATATTTCAGCCTAAATGAAATAAAGTGCCGTTAGATAAATTAAGATAGCTAACGAGAAATAAGGACTAAACAAAACTTGCCAGTACCAGTTTCTTGGCTTGAAGCCCACCCCATACACCATGCTTGAACATACAGACCAAATCAGTGCTGGTGCGATGATTGAGTTAAAACCACCAATTGCTTGATGGTAAGCTTCAGGGTCCCACATCACCAATCCTACGTGCATAAAGCCAAGGATGAGAGATAAGACTCGTAGCAGAGTCTTATCCATTGGTGCGTGAAGTTTCGCTACCTTATCAGCGAGGTTACTCACTGTCTTTATCCATCATTTCTGAGTGCTCTAGCCAAAGAGCGTTGATGATACCGAATGCACAAGCAAGTAGTACACCTAGAATCCATGCGAAATACCACATAGTAAATGCTCCTTAGTAAAGTGAGTTTTTGTTGTCTTCAATGTACTGGTCATCAAGGCGACCAAACATCTTGTAGTAAGTCCAAGATGTGTAGCCAAGGATGATTGGCACCATAACAAACGCAACGCCTGTCATTAGGTTCAGAGTCAGCTCAGATGACGTTGCATCCCACATTGTTAAGCTGTGGCTTGGCATTAAGTCTGAAGGCATGATGAATGGGAACATCGCAAAACCTGCAGTAAAGATAACACCAGCAACACCCAAGCTTGAAGTAATGAACGAAATCGCACATTTTTCAAGACGAGATGCCAATACAGCGAGAAGCGGCATTGCAACACCTAGTACAGGAGCAGCCCATAGTAATGGGTAGTTTTCAAAATTCTTCATCCACGCACCAGCTTCACGGATAACCTCTTTGTTTAGAGGGTTAGAAGCTGCGTTAGTGTCGATACCGCCAACAATGACGTAGCCATCGATATTTTGGATCCAGAAACCAGCCGCTACAAACGCAGCAACCGTCAGTAAACCAGCCAACTGAGCAACGTTGCGCGCACGCACATGCACTTCGCCTGTTGTTTTCATTTGTAGCCAAGTAGAACCTTGCATCAAAATCATGAACAAGCTTACTAGACCACACAACAGTGCAAATGGGTTTAGTAGACCAAAGAATGAGCCATGGTATGTTGGCATCAAGAACTCACTCAATTGGAATGGTACACCTTGTAGAAGGTTGCCAAACGCTACACCAAAGATGATTGGCGGAACAAAACCACTGATTGAGATACAGATATCCCAGCTATTGCGCCATTTTGGATCTTCGATTTTAGAGCGGTAGTCTAGGCCAAGAGGACGAAGCCATAGCGCTGCTAGTGTCAAAATCATCGCTAAGTAGAAGCCTGAAAATGACGTTGCGTAAACCAAAGGCCAAGCTGCGAACAGTGCACCACCAGCAGTGATAAGCCAAACTTGGTTACCATCCCAGTGAGGAGCAATTGAGTTAATCATGACACGGCGTTGCGTGTCGTTTTTACCGATGATAGGTACAAGCGCGCCTACACCCATATCGAAGCCGTCTGTTACTGCAAAACCAACTAGTAGAACACCGATTAGTACCCACCAGATGAGTCGCAAGATTTCGTAATCAAACATCTTGTTATCTCCTTACCTTACGCTTCTACTTGGCGACTAACTTTGTCTTCAACAGAGTCAGCATTTTGCTCGAAGTGGTAGCGACCCGTTTTCAGGCTACTTGGGCCTTTACGAGCGAATTTCAACATTAGGTAGACTTCTGCAATCAGGAATACCGTGTATAGCGCCAGAATTGCGAAGAGTGAAGTCCAGATTTCACCTGCAGTTAGCGCAGAAGCTGCAACATGCACTGGTAGAATTTCACCTACAGCCCAAGGCTGACGGCCGTACTCAGCGACGAACCAACCCGCTTCAATTGCAATCCAAGGTAGTGGAATGCTAAATAGTGCAGCTTTTAGAATCCATTGTTTCTGTTCAATCTTCTGACGACACGTTTGGATAAACGCCGCACCAAAGACAAACAACATGATGAAGCCACAAGCAACCATGATACGGAATGACCAGAATAGCGGCCATACTGTTGGGATTGAGTCGTCCGCAGCAGCTTGGATTTGCTCTTCTGTTGCATCAACAACATTGTCTGTGTAGCGCTTTAGAAGTAGACCGTAACCTAGGTCACCTTTCACTTCATCAAACGCAGTCATGTTTTCTTCTGACTTGTCGCCCGCACGAAGCTTCTCTAGAAGTTCATAAGCGTACATGCCGTCACGAATACGATCGACGTGTTCATCACGTAAATCATGAAGACCTGTTACTTGCTCATCAAAAGAGCGTGTCGCGATAATACCCATTACGTAAGGGATCTTAATTGCGTAATCGGTATGCATCGTTTCCTGGTTAGGAACACCAAATAACGTAAATGCGGCAGGTGCAGGTTCAGTGTGCCACTCTGCTTCAATTGCAGCGAGTTTCACTTTTTGAACTTCACCAAGCTCGTAGCCAGATTCGTCACCAAGAACGATGGTAGATAAGATAGCTGCAATACCGAAAGAAGCAGCAATAGCAAACGAACGACGAGCAAACGCAATGTCACGACCTTTTAATAGGTAGTATGAACTGATGCCTAGAATAAACATTGCGCCACAAGTGTAACCAGAAGCAACCGTATGCACGAACTTAACCTGAGCAACTGGGTTTAGTACAACCTCAGAGAAGCTCACCATTTCCATTCGCATGGTTTCGAAGTTGAAATCTGCGCCTACTGGGTTTTGCATCCAGCCGTTTGCGATAAGAATCCAAAGAGCAGAGAAGTTAGAGCCTAGTGCAACAAGCCAGGTAACCGCTAAGTGTTGGCGTTTAGATAGACGATCCCACCCGAAGAAGAATAGACCAACAAAAGTTGACTCCAGGAAGAATGCGACAAGTGCTTCGATCGCTAGCGGTGCACCGAAGATATCACCTACATAGTGGGAGTAGTAAGACCAGTTCGTACCAAACTGGAACTCCATGGTAAGGCCTGTCGCCACACCAAGTGCAAAGTTAATACCGAATAGCTTACCCCAGAACTTGGTCATGTCCTTATAGATTTGCTTGTTCGTCATTACGTACATCGATTCCATAATGGCCAGAAGGAAGGCCATACCAAGGGTCAATGGTACGAATAGGAAGTGATACATCGCTGTCAGTGCAAACTGCAACCGCGATAGATCAACTACGTCAATCATGGTAACTCCTATGTGTCGGCTGAATGACACTCTCTACATATTGCAATCCATATTCAGGTGTTATTTACACTTGAAAAATGTTGAATTATCACAACTCATTGTTGCAAAAATGTGCTTCATTGGTTAGTTAATTGTTAAGCATCAGCTAATATAGCTGGGGCTAATATTACTTGTAAAAACAGATTGTTTCAAAAGGTTTATAGCCGTAACGCGCTTTGATATACATCAATGTTTATGCGCGGAATTTGCACAAAAATCCATCACATTGATCTAGATCAACCAGTATTGGATACGGATGTTAAGAGAGAGTAATCAGGAGAGAAATTAACCAGTTGCAAGCAAACATCGAGTTAACAATCAATGCTTTTTACTTACTAAACCAGTATGAGAAAAAATTCAAAAAATGTGAGTTTGGTCAACTTTAATGAAGCGCTGGGCAACAAAGGCCCAGCGAGGGAATCTTATTTTTCAATTCCGAAATGCAAATACGCACGATCTGTCGCGATTCTTCCACGCGGAGTGCGTTGTAAATAACCTTGCTGAATAAGATAAGGCTCAAGAACGTCTTCAATAGTGTCCTTTTCTTCACCTATCGCCGCTGCCATGTTGTCGAGCCCGACCGGACCACCACCAAATTTTTCCATAATCGCGAGTAGTAGCTTACGGTCCATGTAATCGAAGCCTTCGGCGTCCACATCAAGCATATTCAACGCCTTATCAGCAACATCGGCACAAATGTGACCATTGCCTTTTACTTCCGCATAATCACGAACACGGCGTAGCAAACGGTTAGCAATACGTGGTGTGCCACGCGCACGTCTTGCCACTTCCAATGCACCTTCAGGTTCCATTGATAAACCTAAACAATCCGCGCTTCGCTGCACGATATCTTGGAGGTCTTTTATCTTATAAAACTCAAGGCGCTGAGTAATACCAAAGCGGTCGCGCAATGGTGACGTCAAAGAGCCCGCTCGGGTCGTCGCACCAATTAACGTAAACGGTGGTAAATCGATCTTAATAGAACGAGCGGCCGGACCTTCACCGATCATAATATCCAGTTGATAATCTTCCATCGCCGGATACAGCACCTCTTCAACCATCGGGCTCAAGCGGTGAATCTCATCGATGAACAACACATCGTTTTCTTCGAGGTTGGTTAACAGCGCGGCCAAATCGCCTGCTTTCTCAAGTACAGGGCCTGAAGTAGTGCGAATGTTCACTTCCATTTCATTGGCAACGATGTTCGCAAGTGTGGTTTTACCCAAACCTGGGGGACCAAAAATCAAAAGGTGATCAAGTGCTTCGCTACGTAACTGAGCAGCTTTAATGAAGATCTCCATTTGGTCACGGACATGGTCCTGACCTTGGTAATCCGCTAATTTTTTTGGCCGAATAGCACGATCAATGACATCTTCATCACGAAAGGCAGGGTTTTCTGGCGCGATTAAACGATCGGCTTCAATCATCTTTTTACCTTGAAAAATGGTTACCTGAGAGAATAATGCCGCTCGTTTAACAGCAAGTGGCATATTTCTATATCTCGTCATCCTGTACAGCGACGAAGGAGCGTGATACAGGATCTTCTATCCGAGCGATTTATGGTCAAATTGTTTCATTAACCGCTCAGCGTGCTGCTATTAGATTCCCAGTCTCGCCAGGCTCGCTGGAATGACACAAAAAAACATCGTTAAGCGATTGGCATTAACCTTAGAGAATGAGTTATCTTGAACAAATGTTCACTGCGCAACCAGCGTTACACCATTGATTTTAGAGCTTCACGGATCATTTGCTCACTGCTCATGTCCGGTTTAGCGATCTGAGATACCACTTTCGACGCTTGAGTCGGCTTGTAACCTAGAGCTAGAAGCGCACTGATTGCTTCTTCTTCCGCGTTGTTGGATGTCGCACTAGAATCCGCAGGAGCAGCATCCGTAAATGGTGTAAATAGATCGCCAGCGCCCCACCCTTTCAAGCGGTCTTTCATTTCAACAACCAATCGCTCTGCGGTTTTCTTGCCAACGCCTGGAAGCTTAACCAGCGTAGAAACGTCTTCATGTTCCACACAAGTAACGAATTGCGTTGCTGTCATACCAGAGAGAATACCAAGACCGAGTTTAGGACCAACGCCATTGGCTTTGATCACTTCACGGAAAAGTGCTCGTTCTTTTACCGTGTTGAAACCGTATAGCAATTGCGCATCTTCACGGACAACAAAGTGAGTATAAATAATGGCTTCTTCGCCAACATTTGGCAGTTCGTAAAAACAGCTCATTGGCATCTGGACTTCATAGCCAATGCCATTAACTTCAATTAATACTTCAGGTGGTTGCTTTTCAATCAGTATGCCACGAAGACGTCCAATCACTATAAATACTCTTTGGAAATGAATTTGCGACAGGATAATAAAGAACTGGATAGACATCCAGTTAATTTTATCGATAGCGCCCTTTTCTGGCACTGGTTGCTTTGCCCGCTAAGGCAACGAGAGTCTTGTTAGTATTGGCATGACAAATCGCCACACCTAAAGCATCGGCCGCATCCGCTTGAGGCTTGGCGGGCAATTTAAGCATCTGCTGAACCATATGCTGAACTTGCGCTTTGTCCGCGCCACCAGTGCCTACGACAGCTTGCTTAATAAGACGAGCCGCATATTCAAATACCGGCAACTCCGCATTCACCGCAGCAACAATTGCACTGCCACGAGCTTGGCCAAGTTTTAGCGCTGAATCCGCGTTTTTGGCCATAAACACTTGCTCGATCGCGAAAACATCCGGTTGAAACTGGGTAATGATTTCCGTGACGCCTGCATAAATCTGTTTAAGCCGACCCGGAAGTTCTTTTTCTGAAGTACGAATGCAGCCACTACCAAGGTATTGCAAGTGGCGTCCATTTTGACGAATGACCCCATAGCCGGTAATGCGCGAACCTGGGTCAATGCCCAAAATAATTGACATGAATGTTCCTAAAAATGAGGCCTAATTCGGCCTCAGTCTTTTTATTATTACTTGCTAACTTCGGAGCAAATACCGCTCCCGACACCTTGAGTTTAATCTAGCGTAGCCGCAACGTCGTCAGAGATATCACCATTGTGATAAACCTCTTGAACGTCGTCCAGATCTTCCAAAGCGTCAATCAAACGAAGTAGTTTTGGCGCAGTATCCGCGTCCAAATCTGCTTTCGTAGATGGGATCAGCGACACCTCCGCGTTCTCTGCCTCAAAACCTGCGGCATCAAGGGCATCTTTTACGAATCCAAAGTCACCTGGGGCCGTGTAGACATCAATCGAGCCATCTTCTGCCGTTTCAATGTCATCAGCACCACTTTCTAATGCTACTTCCATTACCGCATCCTCATCTAAACCTGGGCCATATGAAATCACGCCTTTCTTGTCGAAAAGATAGTTGACGCTACCATCCGTCCCCAGATTACCGCCTGACTTTGAGAATGCATGGCGTACGCCAGATACCGTACGATTTCGGTTATCCGTCATACATTCGACCATGACCGCCGTACCACCTGGACCATAACCTTCATAGATCACGGTTTCCATGTTGTCGTCGCCTTCACCACCAGCACCTCGGCTGACCGCGCGGTTGACAGTGTCACGTGTCATGTTGTTAGACAGTGCTTTATCAATTGCTGCTCGCAAACGTGGGTTATTTTCTGGCTCACCGCCCCCCTCTTTTGCCGCAACAACGATTTCACGGATTAATTTAGTAAAGATTTTGCCGCGCTTCGCATCTTGCGCTGCTTTACGGTGACGAATATTCGCCCATTTACTATGACCAGCCATAATTCACCTTTTAATGTATTTTGACGCTTAATAACAAAACATGTTCTAAAAGCGTTGCTTGGGAAATTGCTTTGGAAGTTTCTTGGGTTTATTTAAACAAAAACTCCCGCAGTTGCGGGAGTTTTCTTCAAATGTTGTGCGCTTATTCTGCGTCTTTTTCTTTCGCTGCAGTTACTGCGATTGCTAGCTCTTCTAGCGCTGCTGGATTCGCAATACTTGGTGCGTCTGTTAGTAGACACGCCGCTGCTGTTGTTTTAGGGAACGCGATAACATCACGGATGTTCTCTGTGCCACATAGCAGCATTACTAGACGGTCTAGACCAAATGCAAGACCAGCATGTGGAGGCGTACCGAATTTCAGCGCATCAAGCAGGAAGCCGAACTTAAGCTGTTGCTCTTCAGGTGTGATGCCTAGAATATCAAATACGGCTTCTTGCATATCTGCGTTGTGGATACGAACAGAGCCGCCGCCCACTTCGTAGCCATTTAGAACCATATCGTAAGCGTTAGAATTTGCCGCAGCAGGGTTTGCTTTTAGCTCTTCTGCAGTCACACCTAGAGGCGATGTGAATGGGTGGTGCATCGCGTGTAGGTTGCCTTCGTCATCTTCTTCGAACATTGGGAAGTCAACAACCCATAGTGGAGCCCATGCAGACTCATCCGTTAACTCTAGGTCTTTACCTAGTTTCAGACGTAGCGCACCCATTGCTTCTGCAACGATACCCGCTTTATCAGCGCCAAATAGGATAATGTCACCAGATTCCGCTTGAGTACGATCTAGAATGCCGTTGATCACGTCTTCATTTAGGAATTTAGCGACTGGAGATTGGATACCTTCCATGCCCGCTGCACGGTCATTAACCTTCATCCAAGCTAGACCTTTCGCACCGTAGATGCCAACGAATTCACCGTAGCCATCAATTTGCTTACGAGTCAAAGATGCACCACCTGGAACGCGAATAACGGCAACACGGCCTTTTTCGTCGTTTGCTGGGCCAGAGAATACTTTGAACTCAACATCTTTCACTAGGTCAGCAACGTCTACTAGTTCCAGTGGGTTACGTAGGTCTGGCTTGTCCGAACCGAAACGACGAATCGCTTCGCTGAACGGCATTACTGGGAATTCACCTAGGTCAACGTTTAGTAGCTCTTGCCACATTTCACGAACCATTTTCTCAGTCGTTGCACGAACTTGGTCAGCCGTCATGAATGACGTTTCGATATCGATCTGAGTGAATTCTGGTTGACGGTCAGCACGCAAGTCTTCATCACGGAAACACTTAACGATTTGGTAGTAACGGTCAAAACCAGACATCATTAGAAGCTGTTTGAATAGCTGTGGAGACTGAGGAAGCGCGTAGAAGCTGCCTTTGTGAACACGGCTAGGTACTAGGTAGTCACGAGCGCCTTCTGGAGTCGCTTTTGTTAGGACTGGTGTTTCGATGTCTAGGAAACCGTTGTCATCTAGGAAGCGACGAACAAAGCTAGACGCTTTAGCACGTAGCTTGATGCGGTCGCTCATTTCAGGACGACGTAGATCTAGGTAACGGTACTTCAGGCGTTGCTCTTCAGAGTTCTTTTGGTTGAAATCTAGAGGCAGAACATCAGAACGGTTGATGATTTCAAGACCTTTCGCAAGGATCTCGACTTCACCTGTTGCCATGTCTTTGTTTGCTTGGCTCTCTGGGCGAACGCGCACTTCACCCGTTAGTTTGATACAGAATTCATTACGAAGTGTGTTCGCCACTTCATACGCATCCGCCATATCTGGATCAACAACTACCTGAACGATACCTTCGCGATCTCGCATATCAATAAAAATAAGACCGCCTAAATCACGACGACGGTTAACCCAGCCGCAAAGTTCTACAGTTTGTCCTGCAAGGGACTTGTTCAGGTGACCACAGTAATGGGTACGCATAATGAAATTCCCAATCTCTCAAATGTTGTTAACTACGCTCTGTCAGCCTCATTGCTAAGCAGAGTAAAGATTCTGTTATACGCTGAATGTCCACGAAAATCGACTACTCAACATACAATTACGTGTGTTTTATCATTCACTGGTGCTTTTTAGTACAACAAATGTTCAAAAGCGCACCAAAGCGAAAAAATTGGGGAGGATTATAGCGTGAAATTACCTATTTCAGCAAAACTC
Source organism: Vibrio sp. Vb2960 (assembly GCF_033337665.1). Taxonomy (NCBI): domain Bacteria; kingdom Pseudomonadati; phylum Pseudomonadota; class Gammaproteobacteria; order Vibrionales; family Vibrionaceae; genus Vibrio; species Vibrio sp. Vb2960. The sequence continues at coordinate 61,598 of NZ_JAWORD010000011.1, forward strand.
TCGTAAAGTATTCACACGAGTAGCAAGCAGTAAAGAATAATGGATAACTTACCTCTTCGACTTGGATTGACAATGTGGTCGCACAATCAATGGCAACAAAGTTTTTACGGCAGCGGGACAAAGCCCGCTGAACGTTTAGAAAGGTATGCGCAAGTGTTTCATACCGTGGAAGGCAACACGACATTTTATGCCACACCGACGCTCAATACAGTGCAAAACTGGAGAGCCGCAACCCACGATGATTTTCGCTTTACTTTCAAACTTCCTAAAGCCATTACTCATGAGCAAATGCTAAGAGGTTGCAGCGAACAACTGAGAGACTTCATGAAAGTCATGGAGCCTTTGCATGACCGTGTGGGCCAATGGACAATTCAATTACCAGCCGCATTTGGTCCTGAGCACCTTGATCGACTGAAAAAGTTCTGTGCGAGCTTTCCACCTAACTTCCCTCTCGGTGTTGAGGTTCGCCATATGGCATTTTTCTCCAAAGGCGAAGAAGAGCGAGCACTTAACCAATGGTTAGTAGAGAATAATATTGACCGCATTATTATGGATAGCCGCCCAGTCTTTGCCGCTAAGCCCGACAATGAGGCGATTATTGATGCACAAATGAAAAAACCACGAGTCCCTGTTCACGCCATTGCTACCGCTTCACACCCTTTGATTCGCTTTATTGGTCATCCAGAAGAACAGCAAAATTACGAGTTTTTTAAACCATGGCTCAACAAGTTGCCACAATGGATTGCCGAAGGTAAACAGCCATATGTCATGATCCATACCGCAGACAATATAATTGCGCCAGAGTTGGCTGCAAACCTGTATAAAGACATACAAAAACGTATCACGCTCCCTGAGTTAGCGCCTTTCCCAGCTGACGATGGCAACTCGCAGTTACAGATGTTCTAACGCAACACATGACAGAGGCGCGAAATTCCCATAAAATACGCGCCTTTTTTGGTGCCTGACATTTTCAGGCGGCTTGTATGCAGAGACTTAGTTATGAACCCTAAGAGCAATCCAGATACTATTTTTTCGGCTCCAATCGATAAAATTGGGGATTTCACGTTCGATGAACGCGTAGCGGAAGTATTTCCTGACATGATTCAACGATCGGTACCGGGTTACAGCAATATCATTTCTGCAATCGGTATGCTGGCAGAGCGTTTTGTAAAACCTCACTCAAACATCTATGACCTTGGCTGTTCTTTGGGTGCTGCAACATTGTCTATGCGTCGCCATATCAAACAAGAAGGTTGCCAAATCATCGCAGTGGACAACTCTCCTGCGATGGTTGAGCGTTGTAAACTTCACGTCAACGCTTACCGCAGTGACACTCCTGTGGATGTAGTAGAAGCAGACATTCGCAATATCGAAATTGAAAACGCGTCAGTGGTGGTGTTGAACTTCACTTTGCAATTCCTCTCTCCAGAAGATCGTTACTCCTTGCTCGAGAAAATTTACGCAGGCCTGCGTCCAGGCGGCATTTTGATTCTATCGGAGAAGTTCGTCTTCGAAGATGAAGTGTCGAACGAACTGTTAATTGACCTTCACCACGACTTTAAACGTGCGAATGGTTATAGCGAACTAGAAATCAGCCAAAAGCGTAGCGCGATAGAAAACGTAATGCGCCCAGATTCAAAGAAAGAACATAAAGAGCGTTTCGCTAAAATTGGCTTTTCTAGCTACGACGTTTGGTTCCAATGCTTTAACTTCGGCTCCATGTTCGCGATTAAATAGACCATGCATACCAAGCCTGAACCATACCGATTTCGGCTTTTGTTAATAATTTATACCCATCAACTCAGCGATTGACTAACTATGTTTAACTTTGCAAATTTCTACCAATTGATTGCCCAAGACACTCGTCTTCAACCTTGGCTTAATGTGCTTCCGCAACAGCTAACGGATTGGCAAAATGCAGAGCACGGTGACTTTGGTCGCTGGTTGAAAGCCCTGAACAAAATCCCAGCGGGTAGACCGGACAACATCGACATTGTTGATTCTGTCACGATTTCAAACAATGAGCCGATGCCTCAAGGGGAACTTAAAAAGCTAGAAAGCTTACTTCGTACATTCCATCCTTGGCGCAAAGGCCCATACCACGTACACGGCATCCATATTGATACTGAGTGGCGCAGTGATTGGAAATGGGACCGCGTGCTTCCGCATATTTCACCATTAAAGAATCGCAGCGTACTCGATGTAGGTTGTGGTAACGGCTACCACATGTGGCGCATGCTAGGCGAAGGTGCACGCTTAACTGTCGGTATCGATCCATCTCACCTGTTCCTGATTCAGTTCGAAGCAATTCGTAAACTAATGGGCGATGACCAACGTGCACACCTACTGCCATTGGGCATTGAACAACTACCTAAGTTAGAAGCGTTCGATACGGTATTCAGCATGGGCGTGCTTTACCATCGCCGCTCGCCTCTCGATCATTTAGTGCAACTAAAAGATCAATTGGTATCTGGAGGTGAACTCGTATTGGAAACACTCGTGATTGAAGGTGATGAGAATGCAGTACTGGTCCCGACTTCTCGTTACGCGCAAATGCGTAATGTCTATTTCTTCCCTTCAGCAAAAGCCCTAAAAGTGTGGCTAGAATTGGTCGGTTTTGAAGATGTTCGTATCGTTGATGAAAACATCACATCCGTAGATGAACAACGTACCACAGATTGGATGACGCATAACTCTCTACCTGACTACTTAGATCCGAACGACCCAAGCAAAACTGTAGAAGGCTATCCTGCCCCTCGCCGCGCGGTTCTTGTCGCTCGCAAATCATAATTCGCTGAGATTCCTGACATTGTCTTAACTCATTTTACGAGTTAAGACATTACCCTCTTTCCTCGTAATGAGCGAGTTTGTTTTTTGAATCCATTTTTCACGTCAAAATATAAGCACGCTCTAAATAAGGATGCGCTTTTATGTCCTTGATTTTTGGCTTTTCATCACTATTCCTCAAACAATAAGTAATAGAGAAACATTCTTACTTGTGAGGCTTTATCGATATAAGCTAAACTCCTAAAAAATAAACAACTTAATCCAATCCCAAGGTTTTCAATGTTATTACGATTGACCCCGATTGTTGCCATCGCCTTACTATCTGGATGCTCACTAACCAAAGGCGAACAGTACCACCAAGAAACGTTAGCGGCGATTCAAAATTCAGAAGCGAATGTCAATAATCGCATTACCAACCTAGAGCTACAGCTCAGCAACCAATCGGACTATATCGACAGCCTTGAAGAACAAGTCGATAAACTACAGGTTGAACTTCTTACATTTCGCGATGAAGCAATGGCAGAAGTAAAAAAACCGAAAGAGCCGATTATTGTCCAATCTCCCGCTCCTGTGGAACCAACCCCAACTCACGATATTGTCCTTGGCTCTATCGAAAAGGTCACTGTAGAGTCGATTAAGCAAACTTTTGATGCACGTATCGACACTGGTGCCGCGACGTCGTCTTTAAATGCCGTTGATATTGAAGAGTTCGAAAGAAATGGCAAAAAATGGGTCCGATTCCACTTAGCAGACACCAGTAAATCCGAAGAAGAGAAAAGTACTTGGATCGAAGCTCCTGTCATTCGCTACGTCAAAATCCGCCAGGTTACCAGTGAAGAGTTAGAACGCCGCGCTGTGGTAGAACTTTGGGTGCGCGTTGGAAAAATTCATGAAAAAGCGCAATTTACGTTGGCAGATCGCTCACATATGAACCATCCTATTTTACTGGGTAGAGAATTTATGCGCGACATAGCACTTGTCGATGTAAGTCGTACCTATATCCAAACGGACGAAGATAAAAAATAATAAGGTAGATTATGACGTCAAAAATACCGTTTTACCTTTCTATCATCTTATTGGTGATTGCGGGCATTGCTCTGAGTGTTTTCAGACATGAAAACTACGGCGTGCCTTGGACGCCAGGCGAAACTCGCCAGGTATGGGATGTAGAAGCTCGTATTGAGTTCAATGCTAACGGCAACGAAGTAAAAGCGTCACTTGCAGCACCTCATACACAAAGTGGTTACACACTTATCGGTGAATCTGCTTCCTCATCAGGTTATGGCGTTTCCTACATCAATGACGATTCAGGCCGTCGTGCAGAATGGTCAATTCGCCAAGCTCAAGGGCCACAAACCATATACTACAAAGCCCAGTTCTTAGTAGACCCTCAGGCTAAAGTCACTCCTTTACCGCCAACGGAAGACATTACGCCACCAACGCTATCAGCACCACAAGCAGCAGCGGCAAATGCCCTTATCGAACGTGCGATGAGTCGCTCAGCCGATAATGTGACGTTTACTCGTGAGCTTATCAAAGCGCTTAATGACCCAGATAGCCAAAACTCGTCGCTACTACTGAACGATTTCAGCCGTACTGATGCACTGCATAATATTTTGCTTACCGCAGGTATACAGAGCAAAACCGTCGGTGTTATCGAACTAGAAGATGGTCGTCGACGCCAAACAATTCAACCAATGGTTCAGGTTTGGTCAGGTAAAGATTGGGTACTGTTTTCGCCAAAATCCGAACAAAAAGCAGTGAAACCCAACTTGTTAGTGTGGGATGAATCAAACGTATCCTTACTTGACCTTGTTGGTGGTAAAAATAGCCAAGTGCATTTCTCGATGATTAAGCAAGAAATGACACCACAACAAGCTACAAACAACAAAATAGAAGCAGATGGATTACTGAATATTTCAATTCATAGCCTACCTTTGGAAGAGCAAGCGATGTTCAAAACCATCATGCTCATCCCTATTGGTGCTCTGATCGTTGTGTTCTTGCGTGTGATTATCGGCCTGAAAACATCCGGTACCTTCATGCCTGTGTTGATTGCCGTTGCTTTTGTTCAAACTCAACTATTAACGGGTATTGTCGGTTTCTTGCTAATTGTAGGTACAGGCCTGATTATTCGAAGCTATTTGTCTAGGTTGAACTTATTGCTGGTAGCAAGGATATCTGCGGTCATTATTACCGTTATTATGATCATCTCGGTGTTCACCGTTGTTGCGTTTAAAATGGGCTTAACAGAAGGCCTAACAATTACCTTCTTCCCTATGATCATCTTGTCTTGGACGATTGAACGTATGTCAATCCTATGGGAAGAAGAAGGTGCGAAGGAAGTTGCTCTGCAAGGTGGTGGTTCATTGCTGACAGCAGTATTAGTTTACCTTGCAATGACGAACTCATACATTCAACACTTAACCTTTAACTTCATTGGTCTACAGTTGATTGTTCTGGCCGGTATTCTATTACTAGGTACTTACACAGGTTACCGCCTCACTGAGCTACGACGCTTCAAACCACTAGCGGAGGACTAAACGATGTTCGAAAGTTTTACTTCGCCGTCTAAGCTTCGCCATAAAGGCATTATGGGGATGAACAAGCGTAACCACAGCTATATTGGCCGTTACAATGATCGTTCTAAATACCCACTTGTCGATGACAAGCTAAAGACCAAAATTATTGCACAGGCAGCAGGAGCAACAGTTCCTGCCCTGATCGGTGTCATTCATAACCAAGCTGAAGTTAAGACTATCCACAAAATGGTTGAGAACTGGCCTGGTTTTGTAATCAAACCTGCACAAGGTAGTGGCGGTAAAGGCATTCTGGTTGTTACGTCTCACAAAAACGGGGTATATACCAAACCCTCCGGCTCTACAATTGGTAGGGATGAGGTCGAGCGTCACATTAGTAATGCGCTTGCTGGCCTTTTCTCTCTTGGTGGTAAAAATGACGTTGCTGTGGTTGAAAACTTAATCAAGTTTGATGACTGTTTTGATGGCTTCAGTTATGAAGGCGTACCAGATGTTCGGATCATCGTATTTAAAGGTTATCCAGTTATGGCGATGATGCGCTGTTCTACAGCGGCTTCCGACGGCAAAGCAAACCTTCACCAAGGTGCCGTAGGAGTAGGCATTGACATCGCGACAGGTAAAGCCGTCAGAGCGGTGCAGTTCGATCATCCAGTGACTCATCACCCTGATACAGGTAAAGACCTTTCGACCCTTCAAGTACCGCATTGGGAGCGCTTGCTGGAGCTTGCGTCAAGTGCCTGGGAAATGACAGGTTTGGGATACATGGGTACGGATATGGTGCTGGATAAAGATGAAGGACCTATGGTTTTAGAGCTTAACGCTCGCCCTGGTCTGGCAATCCAAATCGCTAATGGTGCAGGCTTGCTTCCTCGTTTGAAACACATAGAGAGCCTTGGCACACCTGCTGAGTATCCAAAACCGATTGAACGCGTCGCTTACGCAGCAGAGCAGTTCGGTGTGAAGCCGTTGTTCTAACCCTCCGACCTAATGTTCGTTATTACTCGCCAGTAATTGTCATGATTACTGGCGTTTTTGTTCCCGCATCCAAAAACCTTGCACTTGCTCTCCTTATTAAACACATCCTTCTCATATATAAGTTGAATCAATGATCGAGCTAACAAAATCAACATAGATCGTTTCTTTTCTACTTTGCCTTTTGAGTATGATGAGAGCTCCCCTTACTCAACTTGAGAGGTTGGGAAATGCTAATAAAAGAAACAAATAATGATGAACCAGAGCTTGAAGAACAAGAGAGCTTAGACCAACACCTACAACGCTTGTCTGAGCTTTCTGTCCAAGCACTTGAAGAGCTTGCTGAAATGATCGAAGTCAGGGACGATATTCCAGAGGAATAAACGTCGCTTCCTCATTAAGTTCCGTTAATAAGCCGAGACTGCCGTCCTACAGTCTCGGCTTATCTTATGTATTTCGAAGCCTGCCTCGTAAACAGATACAAAAACGCCCGCGTTCATTGCGGGCGTTTTGTTAGATTCGCAGTTTACGATTCAAACTCTTCAATCATCTCTTGTGCTTCAGTCTTAGGCTTATCCGTTTGACCAAAACCACGCAAGCCAACCACGTGTACGTGTTCGTGATCTTTAAACACCTTACGCACCAGTTTGTAGGTCGTACCTTTCTCTGGGCTGATGTTTTCAGGCGCCGCGATAAGAAGCTGCATATCCAGACGGTCACACAATTCGAACAATGTCGCGATCGATTTCGCATCCAGACGCGCGGCTTCATCCAAGAAGAGCAGACGACAAGGCACAATGTCTTTGCTGCGTAGACGACGAGACTCTTCTTCCCAGCTTTGAACAACCATAAGAAGGATTGACTGACCGGTACCGATCGCTTCACCTGTTGATAGCGCGCCAGACTCAGCCTGTAGCCAACCATCTGTACCACGGTTCACTTCTACACTTAGCTCTAGGTAGTTACGGTAATCCAGTAGCTCTTCACCCAGAACTTGAGGTGAACGTTGACCCATATCGATGTGTGGGTTCACGCGTTGGAACAGTTTCGCCATTGCTTCAGAGAAGGTAAAGCGAGTCGATTCAAACAGGTCTTTATGCTGCTCTTGTTGTGTCGCTAGGCCGTTCAGTAGCACTTCGTGACTTTCGCGGATCTTCACGTTTAGACGTACGCCCTTCACCTGACCAAACGAGATGTTCGACAGGCCTTGGTTCAGCATACGAATACGGTTTTGCTCACGTTGAATCGTCTTCTTGATAATGCTCGCTACTGACTCAGAGCTGATCGCTAGACGGTTTTCACGTTGGGTTAGCTCTTCCGTTAGACGCGCCAGCTCGACTTCCATCTCTTCGATTGCTTCAACTGGGTCATCAGTACGGATGATATCCTGACGAATACGCTCACGAAGGTGTTGGTATACAGCAATATAGAACAGAACTTTACGCTCTGGACGTGCGTTATCTTCTGATAGACGCAGCGCATCACGCAGGTCGTCATTGTTCGCAACCGCTAGACGCAGCGCACCCAGTGATTTATCCGACATCGAACGCAGTTCATCCGCTGACATGTAAGCCAGTTCACGCTTGTGTAGACGACGCTCAACATCATTCTCACGCGCCAGACGAAGTACTGAACACCAGCCAGCTTTCGCAGCAACCACGTACGTACGCAGCTCAACGTATTCTTTCTGAACTTTCTTCAGACGTTTTGCCAAGCCTTTCATCTCTAGTTCAGTAGAGGTTATCGTGCGCTCGTATTCGCTCTTACGGCTGCGAGACGTGTGTAGACGCTCGTGCAATTCGTCACGACGACGCATTGCGCGCTCTTCTGCACCTTCGTCAGCGTTCACGCCAAACTCTTGAAGCTCTTGTTTGAACTCTTGAACCGTTTCCAGTTTCGCTTGGTGTGAACTCTTCAATGATGCCAATACTTGGTTGTATTGGTTCATTTGACCTTGCGATTGCTTCAACTCTTCACGAGAGCGAGTACGCATTTTTTCAGCTTGAACCAGTTTAGCTTTTAGCTGCTCACTCAGTTCGCTACTCTTGTTCAGTAGGTCTACTGAATCAGAGTAAGCGAAGTAGTGACGACGTTCAACGAGATCCGAGAGTGCAAAGATTTGCTTCTTAAGATCTTGTAGCCGCTCGTCTGCCGCTTTGTATTCTGCTTCTAGTGCATCGAATTGCTCTGGGTCAGCATCAAGTGCAGACACAATATTCTCTAATTGCGCGACGGCTTTTGCATGGTTGCTTAAGAAGTTCTTCGCCTCTGCAAGCTGAGCGATTTTCTCTTCTAGCTCATCAAAACGCGCTTGCAATGACTCATCTTCAACAAGCACCATGTGTGACGCTAGCTTGTCCAGAGAAGACAACGCTTGCTTGCTGGTTTGAAGCTGAGAACGTTGTTGTTGCTCTTTCGCATCTAGATCCGCCAGCACGCGAGCAATTTGGTTACGCTTATCACGAATAGTTGCCAGTGCTTGTTCTGGATCGGCGTCAAAAGCAACCTGAATGTGGTTAGACACAAATAGGTTAAACGCTTGGTACAAGCGCTGCATTTTCTGAGAATCAAACGCCGCTTTCGCGTGTTTCTCTACCACTTCTTCTCGTTCGTTACGCAGCAACTCTAGACGCTGCTCACGTGCCGCACGGCCAAACAATGGGATCTCAGGCAAGCGAGAGTAACGCATTTGGCGATCGTTCATACGAACGCAAACCGCGCCCTCTAACTCTTCTGCATCGAACGAGCTGTCATCAAAGGCATCGATGTCACCTTCAATGATGTACAAGTCTTCTGGACAGTCGTCTAGCTCTACCAGTTTCTCTTCGATGCCTGACAAGTCAGAAACAACGATAGCGTGACGAGCCGGACCGTACATCGCACTGAAGTAAGGCGCGTCATCAATCGTGATGTCATCGTAGATCTCAGACAGCAATACGCCGCCCAGTGTATCTGCCAAACCTTTCAGGCGAGGGTCATTTGAACCACCAGGAGAAGCAAGACGCTCAATCTCAGAGTCTAGCTGGCTACGGCGCTCAGCAAGCTTATCTTTAGCTAAAGACAGCTCCCTTTCTTGTTCAAGGACAACTTGCATGTGGTTCATTACCGCATGGCGATCCTCAAGCTCTTCACCGCTCTGCTCTCTCAGTTTCTCTAGCGCATCGTTCGCCGCAATCCAAGCTGGTGCTATTGCTTCAAGCTTACTGATTTCTGCCACCGCGTTTTGCTCTAGACGGCGCTGTTCACCACGCTGATCACGAACTTCTTCTTGAGCTATCTCTACTGATTCGATTTGCGTCGCATGACGTTCACGTTCTTGTTCAAACGTAACCTCATCGGTTAGTTCAACGTGATATTGCTTTTTGTATTCAGCAACCAGTTCACGTGCTTGACGCTGCTGGTTAAGGCTGCGTTCGAGATCACGGTGTTGTGCTCGCCATTGCTGTTCGTTTTGTGCGATTTGTTGTGACTCACGCGCTTTCGCAATTGCGGTTTTCGCATGTTCAGACGCGTCTTTGCGCTCAACTTGACCAACAATGCTTTGTACCAGTTTAAGCGCGGTTTCAAACTGCTCTGCCGCTGCAGAAGACATGTCCAGTTTGTGCTTAACCGATAGCAACGCATTGGTGCTTTCTGACTCTTTGTTCTTAAGCTCAGAGACAAGCGCTTGAGCCGATTCCGCCGTTAGGCTGTCATCGCCAAGTAGTTGCTTCGCTTTCTCCAGCGCTTGAACTGCTTGTTGATATTGAAGGGCGCGAGTTTGCTGAACGTCAAGAGCTTGCTGGTAATCAGCAAGTTGCGTCTTAAGGCTATCCACCTCTTCTTCTGCAACGGTAGCTTGCTCTTCAGCCATCATCACGCGTTCTTGCGCTTCTTCGACTACCATCATTTGTTCTTCAAGACGCTCGCTCAGCCCTTCAAGATCTTCTTGGTAGCGTTCGATCTTCTCTTGCTGACGCAGCGCGTTTTGCACCAGTTGCAAGTGATCAGAAGCCGCTTGGTAGTCTTGCTCTAAAGAAGATTCTGACTCGATCAGCAGTTCCAGCTCTTCTTGAACGCGGTTAAGCAGATTGTTTTGCTCAATCAAGGTCTCGCGAGAACCAAATAACTCTGAACGCAAAGACAATGTCTGTTCTAGTTTTTTACGGCGCTCGTTGGCATGGCGCATATAGTCCGCGGCCACGTAGTTGGTCGACTCTGTAATCAAGTGTTTGAACAAGTCACGATCTGCTTGCGTGGTTTTGATCGCTTCTAGCGTCATGCGGTTTTCACGCAGCGCCGATTCCATATCTTGGAACGCTTTCTTCACGCCGCCGTTTTGTGGCAGAAGGTAGTCACGTAGCGAGCGTGTAATCGCACTTGAGATACCACCGTAAAGCGATGCTTCAATCAGGCGGTAGAATTTAGAACGGTCACCAGAGTTACGCAGTTTCTTCGGAATCACACCGAATTCAAACATTTGCGCGTGGTAATCCACGATCGAAGAGAAGGCTTTAAATTGAACACCTTCAAATTCTGCGATCGATTCTTTTACTTCGTTGATTTGACGTACACGAGCTTGAGTCGCTGATACGCTTTCAATCAAGATATCCGTTGGTTTCACATGGCTTGGAAGACCTTGGATAACAAACGGTTTGATGTCTACTTTCTTATCACGACCCGCAACTTGCTGCAATTTTACTGCGAACAATAGGCGTTGGTTACGTGAGTTCACCACATCTAGCGCCGCATAACATGCGCCCGGCTGTAGCTTACCGTACAAACCTTTGTCGCGAGACGATTGGCTGCTGCCTGCTTCTGTGGTGTTACGGAAGTGCAGTAGCGTTTGGTCAGGAATCAATGCGGTGATGAACGCCGCCATTGTGGTTGATTTACCTGCACCGTTACCACCTGATAGCGTGGTGACCAGACCATCGATGTCAAACGTACGGGCAAAGAAGCCGTTCCAGTTGACCATGGTCAGCGATTGGTATTTACCGCGTTCAATCATGCTCATGCTTCACCCTCTTCTGTCGTTTCTTCTTGGGCTTGGTCGTCTTGATCTTCTTCAGACAATAGGCTGCCTTGGCTTGGCTCTTTGGTGTGCACTACTGCTTCACCATCACGGATCAGACGCAGTTGCGCTTCACGCATGTCATCGCCAATACGTACATCGGCACCAAAGCGGAATACCGCTTCACTGATGCTGAACTTACCGGTTTCACCGATGTTGATGATCATGCCTAGGCGACGCAGACGACGAAGTGACGTACGTACTTTTTCAAACAGCTTTTCTTTATCAAGGTCAGAACCGGTAGCACGGTTCGTCACTAGCTTCATCAGCTTATTTTCATCTGCTAGAGCAAGCAGTTCGTCGTACAGCTCTTGGTTAGTGAAGATGCCTTCGTGCGCAAGACGCTCTGGGCTTAGATAAAGGAAACACAGTACCTTACCCACCAGCATATCCAGTTCAGAAAGAACACTACGGCCAATCAGAGACGTTGAACGAGGACGAAGATAGAAGAAACCTTCTGGCGCTTTCACCAATTCGGTGTTGTAGCGTTGGTAGAAAGAAGAAAGCTCAAGTTCGAAATCCGACAGCAACGCGTGGTTGTCTAGATCTTCACTTGAGATATGACGCCCTGCTCGAAGCATGCTGTCTAGCGCTGGGAACAGAGGGTTAGAAATTGCTTTTGCCAGATTCTCTGACATGTATTCATTAGTATCGGTCGATGACATTCGCTTGTACCTTTGCCCCAAATTCGTTGATTGCTTTCCAGTCTGGTTGAATCGCTTGGTAATCCGATTCTGAATACCCTAGACGTACAGCTTGATCGACGATAATGCGAGCTAAATCAAAATGATGAGTATAAGGGTGCTGTGCAAGGTAATCTCGCAGTACCACACTCAAATCGATTGGTGTGCCTTGATCTTTATGCGCTTTTAGCATGTCACCAATTCGTTCAGACAACTCATCATTGACTTGTTGAAACTCTTCGTATTCTACTTCCATCGGAACTTGACCCGTGACCTCGTCATCACGCAGTACTAGGGCCTCATCACGAAGGTCAGAAAGCCTCTCCGCATCTGCATAAGTCAGATACCAAGGCGCATCGAAGTATTCTTTGACGGATTGACGCAGACGCGAGCTAAACGCACGGTTCTTATCCATATCGATTGCAGTACGAATAAACTTGTGCACGTGTCGGTCATAACCAATCCAAAGGTCGATAGCTTGCTGGCCCCAGCTTGTGATTCGGTCTAGTTTCATTTGCAGACCAAACAAGGCTTCTTCGATAAACTCCAGCTCAGGGTCACCGTAAACAATTTCTTGAATATCGAGGATCTGAGTTTGCAGTTCATCACTGGCGGCTTGCAGCGTATCTTGAAGTTCACGCAACGTGCTTGATGTTTCTGACAGAAGTGCTTCACAGTTGTTGATCGCTTCGCGCCAGTCCTTGTTAAGCAGGTCAGCAATCTGTTGTTTCACTGACTGTTGCTGCTCATCCATAACACGTTGGTTGAGGTCAATTTGATCGAAAATTTCGCCTACAGAATATTTTAAAACACCGTATACGTTTTTCTTCCAGTGACCCGGTGTGCCACCTTTTTGTGCTGCCTCAATCGCTTTCGCCATTTCATCCGCTACCATGGATAGCTGGATAGATAGACGCAGTTTTGAGAACTCACGATGACGCACGTAGTAGTCGGTTATTCCTATCGCTAATGGCGACAAGCGGTAAATGCTCGCTCCGTCAGTAATTTCACTGACAAAACGGCTCATAAGACGCTGCTTAACCATCTCGTTGATCGCATTGTTCGCACGAAAAGCGGAGGCTTCGCCGGTCTCATCAAATAGTCGAGTGACGATGGCAAATGCATCATGCAGTTCACCTTCACCCAGTTCTTCATCGAACCTTTCATTACTCAGTACGGCAATGGCTATCAAAAATGCCAATCGCTCTGTGGTCAGGTTCAACGAGAAATCGTGCTGCTTAACCCAGCCAACCAGCTCATCGATTGGTTGCTCTGCAGCATTGAGAGTCATCTCACTCATTGTTATTCCTGTTTATCGTTCTTTTTAGCCCACACATGAATGTAGCGGCCTAATGAGAGGTATGGCTCTTGTCGACAAAGTTGTTTTTCTAGCGCCAACACATCTTCAAACTCGTAATCACCCATGTATTCCATATTGCCTATGTAATCACTAAATGAGCGAATACCAGATTTGCCACAAATATTAAAACCTGAATTTTCTATCCACTGGTAGACTTCTTCAGGTTTTAAGCCTTTTTGCGGCTGTAGTTTAAATCTTTTTCGGTGAGGCATGCCGTCTAATATATGAGGAATGTTGCCACAAACTACGTTTTTATAGACTAAACCGTGGTGGTTGTAGAACATGACTGATGCGATGCCTCCCGGTTTTACTTGTTCTAGAACTGTTTCAAGTGCGGCCTTAGGATCAACCAGCCACTCCATCACAGCGTGGAACATAACCAGATCGACCTGTACATCCATATGTTCACCGATGGATTGGACAGGCGAATGAATCAGGCGATACTGCTCAAGCAAACCGTTTTTTTCAATATCCTGCTTAGCCAACTGCAGCATTTCCGAAGATAGATCACATAAAGCGATTCGATGTCCGAGCTTAGCAAGCTTTTGCGACATTTGTGCCAAACCACCACCAGCGTCCAACACTTCTAGGGGTTGCTGGTCAGCATCTAATTCACTTAGAATCTGTAGAAAATCTTCCCACACAATGATTTGGCGGATCTCCCCTTTATCGGAGCCGTAAATATTTTTTGCAAATTTGTGGGCGATATCGTCGAAATTGCGGTCTTCTGTCACTTCTGCTGAGTTATCATAACGGATTGTGCCGCTATTCTGGCACAAGGAAAGCAGGAATAAAGAGGGATACCCTCATTTTTATTATCAATTGATGTTTTTTCGGACTATTTATGTATGTTTGAGCTGAAAAAAGTAGTGTCAGCCATGCTTATGCCCCTTCCGGCATTGCTGCTGATAGGCTTGTTGGGTCTTGCTCTCATTAGTTTTACTACAAAACGTAAAACTGGCTGCTTCGTTGTTCTATTCTCTTTTGTCGGCATTTTTCTTGTTGCCTTCCAACCTGTTTCAACCAAGCTTCTTATGCCGTTAGAGCGAGAGCATAAAGCCTTTTTGCCAGTTTCTGGCACCATCGACTACGTGATGGTTTTAGGGAATGGTCATGTTATCGATGACGAAATTCCACCCACCTCGCAGTTAAGCCGTGCAGCATTAATGCGCTTAACTGAGGGCATTCGTATTTTAAGAATGTATCCAGGCGCGAAATTAATCTTATCCGGCTATGCTGGCGGATATGAAATTAGCCACGCGCGAATGATGGCGAACGTTGCCCTTGCGTTGGGAGTCGCGAAATCCGATATCATTTTATTAGAAGATGCGAAAGATACGTGGGAAGAGGCGCGTCAAGCGGCTGCATTCGTTCAACAAAGGGAGATTGTGTTAGTCACTTCTGCGAGTCACATGAGCCGTGCATTGTATGAGTTCAACGCAGCAGGCATTAAACCAATCCCAGCCCCGACCAACTTCTTAGCTATTAGCGAGATAAGTCAACCTTGGGATAAATACTCACCTAAAGCGCGTTACTTAGAACAAACAGAGCTTTATTGGCATGAGTACTTGGGCAGTATTTGGCAAAGGTTGCGTGATACTGTCGGCCAAACACCAATGGTTGAAGCAAACTAGTATTATCTTGAAGCCACAAAAAAGGAGAGCCGAAGCTCTCCTTTTTCTTTTTACGATTGAGTTATGTTCCAACTAGTCACCAGCAAACATATAGCCTTCGCCGTGTACCGTTACAAAAATCTGTGGGTTCTTAGGATCGAACTCCATTTTTGCGCGCATACGTCGAATAAGAACATCAATGGTGCGGTCATTCGGCGCATCCACTCGATGGCTGATCATGTTCAAAATACGCTCACGACTTAACACCTGGTTAGGATAAGACGATAATGCCACCAAAAGTTCATACTCTGCTTTAGTTAGTTTTACTGGCTCACCGTTGCGGCTAAGTGCGCGACGTTGAATGTCGAATGTCCACTCCCCAAAGCGCACAATGTGCTCTTCACTGGTTTCATTCGCTTTCGAGCTGCCACTGCGCGCCGCTGAAATACGCCACAGCAAGTTTTTAACGCGAACTAACAGCTCTCTCAGTTCAAAAGGTTTTGTCACATAATCGTCAGCACCCATTTCTAGGCCTACGATTTTATCAATGCTATCCGTGCGTCCTGTTACTAATATGATACCAATATCCGATTGGCTACGTAACTCACGAGTAAGCATCAGGCCGTCTTCACCAGGCAGGTTAATATCCAGCATGATCAGGTCTACATCGCCCGCTTGCAAAACTTCACGCATTTCTGCGCCACTCTCTGCTTCGCTGACTTGGTAGCCCTCATTTTGGAAATATCCCGCAAGCTTACTACGAGTTACAACATCATCTTCTACGACTAATACGTGATAGCTCATTTACACCACTTTTCTGTCTTCTTATTATCCAAGACGTATTCTATTCATAACTAGTAACATTTCTAGTCATAGATACATTAAAACGCAAGATTTAGCGTTTTTATTGATTCAAAACAAGCTTGCCCATTGCTATTAATAAACGGTCATTTTTGACCATAAAACATAACAATTATAGTTACTGCTATTCATTTTAATTGATTACACTTAGGGGATATCCCTAATTGACTTTGTGATGCATGACTTGAAGCATCATTCAGGAGCCCAAAATGCAAGAAGTGAAAGCTTTTAATGAAAAACGCGCTGAAATTTACTGGTGGTTTTCGAGCTTGTTCGCAAAAGAACTAACAGAGAAAGAATTGGAAGCCTATCACAGTGTTGAAATTCGCAGTTTTCTCGCAGGTTTAGGTGAAAATGAGTCGCTGAAACCAGCTGTTGATAGCCTAGTTGATGCATTGAATCGGTTACAAGATCGTGAAGATGCACAACTAGAGCTTGCAGCTGACTTTTGTGAACTGTTTTTGAAGACAGAAAAATACGGCGCTCTTCCTTACGCATCCATGTACATTGGTGAATCAGGTTTACTGAATGACAAGCCAGCTGAGGAAATGGAAAAGTTGATGGCTGAATTTGGCGTTCAAGTAGACGAAAACCTAAAGGAACCTGCGGATCACTTAGCCGTTGAGCTCGACTTTCTCGGGAACATGATTATCCGCTCAAACGAGCTTGAACAAGAAAAACACATGGAAGAAGCCTTCGTTAAACAAAACGACTTTATCCAGCAACAATTGATGTCTTGGTTACCTCAGTTTTCAGACAAATGTAAAAAATTCGACGAATTTGGATTTTACTCGAGTGTCGCGAAACTATTAGTTGCATTTTGTAAACTAGACAGCGCCTACCTTCTTGGTGAATAATTGCCGCCTATTTTTAGGGAGCCTGCCTATCGGGCTTCCTGTATGCCTGAAAGTGACCAATTGTAAGTAACTTGGGTATAATATTCGTTTGCCTTAACTTAGCGCAAAGACGCTTGGTTATTTAGCAGTCAAAATGTGACTTCAAATACACAAATCTCTTGCTGAAAACATTGCTAGTCAGTCCACATAGGGCTAAAATGTGAGCGCAAACGATTAAATATGATTTATATGTAAACCGCTGAAATATAGCGGTTTTTGTGTTTTCTTAACAGGTTGATGGCAATTTCTCATCAGATAGAAAAAAGATAAAATTCATCGACCGATGCTGCTACGCACCCTTTTGTCGCACTTGGATCAACCGCTGCCGAGACACTTAGCGCCAATTTTAGATTGCTAGGTGTGAAACCACTAGAGCATCAGGTACATCCAATACGACATATTTCAGTAGCTCGATACAGGACACCATTTATGGCCACGATAAAAGACGTTGCTCGCTTAGCCGGCGTTTCCACTACGACAGTTTCGCACGTTATCAATAAAACGCGTTTCGTTGCAGAAGCAACGCAAGAAAAAGTAATGAAAGCCGTTGACGAGCTGAATTACGCGCCAAGTGCCGTTGCACGCAGCCTAAAATGCAACTCAACTCGTACGATTGGCATGTTAGTAACTCAATCAACTAACCTATTTTTCTCAGAAGTGATTGATGGCGTTGAGAGCTACTGTTACCGCCAAGGCTATACTCTGATTTTATGTAACACAGGCGGGATTTACGAAAAACAACGCGATTACATTCGTATGCTGGCTGAAAAGCGCGTTGATGGCATCCTTGTGATGTGTTCTGACTTAACCGAAGAACTAAAAGAGATGCTTGACCGTCATGCGGACATTCCTAAAGTGGTCATGGATTGGGGCCCAGAGAGCTCACAAGCAGACAAGATCATGGATAACTCAGAAGAAGGTGGCTACATTGCAACCAAACATCTGATTGACAATGGTCATACGGATATCGCTTGTCTAAGCGGTCATTTTGAAAAGCTTGCTTGCCAAGAGCGCATTGCAGGTTTCCGTCGCGCAATGAGCGAAGCGAACCTAGCTGTAAATGAAGACTGGATCCTTGAAGGTAACTTTGAATGTGATACGGCCGTATTAGTTGCAGATAAAATTACCGCAATGGACAAGCGCCCGACGGCGGTATTCTGTTTTAACGACACAATGGCTCTAGGCCTAATGAGCCGCTTGCAACAAAACGGGATCAAAATTCCTGAAGATATTTCAGTGATCGGCTACGACAACATCGAGCTTGCGGAATACTTCTCTCCACCGCTAACGACTATCCACCAACCTAAACGTCGTGTTGGTAAAAATGCATTCGAAATTCTACTTGAGCGTATCAAAGATAAAGAACACGAAAAACGAATTTTCGAGATGCAACCTGAGCTTGTAATTCGAAATACTGTGAAAAAAATGAACTAAAATTCACTGTATTTAACCGTGTTAAATAAGCGCTCTACAGGGGCGCTTATTTTTTTGGAAAAATTAAGCATTCTCTAATACTTCACACCACTCTAATAACAATTGACTAACGTTAACTCCCTGTTTTATATAAATGTAATATATATTAAGAACTCCTTTTCAAAGGCCAATTTGCACCTTTCCATATGCAAAATAGAGCATTCAATCTATCATTTTTATTGAACCGAAATCACACTTTTAACGCTAAACCGTGATGTTAATTCAATATAAGAAGTATGCTCATTGTGTCACGCACAGGGCAAACCATTCGAAAGAGTGGGACGCAAAGCCTCCGGCCTGAACCATATTACGATATGGAAGGTAGCGGGGTTACCGATGGCAAGTGTGTAAGCAATGACTTTACTCTGTAATGACATTGTTTTTACGCATGTTTGCTACTCTCTCGGACCTGACTTTTGGTGGCGTAATATTAATTACACCGAGATAACAAAACATGGATAAACCGATACTCAAAGACTCTATGAAGCTATTTGAGGCACTTGGTAATATCAAGTCGCGCTCAATGTTTGGTGGCTTCGGACTATTCGCTGATGAAACAATGTTTGCACTAGTGGTAAACAATCAGCTTCATATCAGAGCAGACCAAAAAACTTCATCTGACTTCGAGAAACAAGGGCTAAAGCCTTACGTTTATAAAAAACGTGGCTTCCCAGTCGTTACAAAGTACTACGCTATTTCCAGCGATTTATGGGAATCAAGCGAACGCTTAATCGAAGTAGCGAATCAATCATTGAAAAAGGCAAAGCTTGAGAAAGAACAGCAAGCAAGTACAAAGCCTAACCGTTTGAAAGATTTGCCTAACTTACGACTGGCTACCGAGCGCATGCTAAAAAAAGCCGGCATCGAATCCGTAGAGAAGCTTGAAGAGGAAGGTGCGCTTAACGCCTATAAAGCGATAAGAGATACGCACTCTGCCACCGTCAACATTGAGTTGCTATGGGCACTAGAAGGTGCTATCAACGGCACTCATTGGAGTGTGGTACCTCAAGCTCGCCGAGATGAGTTGATGAACGGCCTCCAATAAAAGTCGGCCTAAAAACTATCTTGTAAAACCGCAGTCTAATCTGCGGTTTTTTTGTGAAATTTTTTCGGTTTTCCTACTGTCTTATTACATATATCCCAAATTGGAATCAAAATTATGAATAAGAAACTGATTTTAGGTCTCATCCTACTAGCGGCTATCGTCTTTTTAGGTATTAACTTTGGCCAGTATTTAACCTTAGAGAATGCAAAAGCCCAACAAGAAGCACTAACTACATACATCGATCAGAATTTTGTATTCTCGGCTGCGATTTACTTTTTTACCTACATTGCAATTACCGCTTTTTCTATCCCAGGAGCGGCAGTAGTCACCTTACTTGGTGCAGCCTTATTTGGTTTTTGGACAAGCTTGCTACTGGTTTCTTTCGCTAGCACTATGGGGGCAACACTGGCCTTCTTGAGCAGCCGATACTTATTGCGTGACTGGGTACAAAACAAATTCGGAAATAAACTCAACGCAATTAATCAAGGTGTCGAAAAAGACGGAGCTTTTTATCTATTTTCCTTGCGTCTAATCCCTGTATTCCCTTTCTTTCTAATCAACTTACTGATGGGCTTAACGCCGATGTCTGTAGGTCGATTTTATCTCACTAGCCAAATAGGTATGCTGCCAGGCACAGCCGTATATCTGAATGCAGGTACTCAATTAGCAACAATTGAAAGCCTATCGGGCATTGTTTCACCCGCAGTATTAGCGTCTTTTGCGCTATTGGGACTATTTCCAATCATCACTAAATGGGTTATGAATAAAGTAAGGCCGACACCAAGTCAGCAAAATTCGTAATTGGTGAAGTGGGTATTTTGATGAAAATATTTATCGCTAAAAACCCAGCAGAAGCACACATTGTATGTGAGCTGCTTAAAGTGGAACAAATTTACTGTGAAGTTCGCGGAGAAGGTATTTTCGGCTTAAAAGGAGAACTGCCGTTTGGTGATGATACCGATCCTTATGTGTGGCTTTTTGACACGGCACAAAAGATGAAAGCTGAAGAAATAGTAAAAGCATATCGAAAACAATCCGATAGGCATGAGTATCAAGATTGGCAATGCCCAAAATGTCATGAAATAAACGAAGGGCAATTTGGTGCATGTTGGCAATGTGGATATCAACTAGGAGAGCTATAGCGGCTCTCCTATTCAGTGGATGCACTCAGTTTTAAGCACATACAGCTTGCTGTTTAATAAACTCGATGGAGTGTTGATTGAAGTCTTCTGGACGCTCTACATTGCATACATGACCACAATTCGGGATTTCTCGTAGAATGCTGAGCTTATGTGCTGCAACCATTTCTTTGACAGGTTTAATAAACATGTAATCCCTGTCGCCCATTAAGTAAAGAGTCGGAATGGGTAACTCTCGATCTTTAAAATATTTCATTAACGGATTTACATCAGCGGCAAGAATAAACCAACGTTTAAATTCTTTTTGGCAAAGCTTCTTGGCTTCGCGAATAAAAAGGTGGCGAGATTCTCGTTGGCTTCTTTGAGGCATAACAATATAAGCGAACAGTTTGTAGAGCCACATGTACGGTAGGATATGCTTACAAAAATTACCTAATTTCACCAATATCTGAGAACGAGTGTTAAGCCTTGTGACAGCACCGCCGAGCACCATCGAACGTACGCGCTCTGATGACAATTCAGCAAGGTTTCGAACAATAATAGTACCAAGCGACATACCGACAAAATGAGCGGATTGGATCTTTAAATGGTCCAATACTTTCAAAATATCTTGGGTAACTTCCGTAAAGGTATAACGGCTAGCAATGAGCTCTTTAAGTAACTGATTTGACTTTCCATGGCCTCTTAAATCGATCAGCAATAAGTTAAAGTGTTGCTTGTAAGCTTTAATTTGCTTGAACCAGATAGAAGAGCTACCACCAGCACCGTGCACAAATACAACCCACTCATTACTAGTAGGGTGCAAATAGGTTTTATGAAAAAGTAGCGGCTGGGTCATATTGAGTATCAAAAAGATCGTGCTATTGAGTAAAAAGCCATCCTACCACACTCCCCTTACTCAAGATAATAAAGGCACCTCATTCGGTGCCTTTCGTTACAATTTTAAGTCAAACTAACGCTGAGTGGTAAAGCTGCAAATAAGATTCTGCGGCCTTTTGCCAACAAAAGTCTTGTTGCATCGCGTGCAACTGTACTTTATTCACTTCAGGCTCGTTTTGAGCGTAGAGCAACAGTGCCCTTAGCATCGTTAACAACAATGCCTGCGGTGTCGGTTCGAAAAAAACAAACCCCGTTGCTTCAGATGGGTTTACATCATAATCGCTAACGCTGTCCTTTAAGCCACCAACACCGCGTACTATCGGTAATGTCCCATAAGCCATACTATAGATTTGGTTTAAGCCACATGGTTCAAACTCAGAAGGCATCAAGAAGAAATCAGAACCAGCTTCAACGATATGCGCAAGTTCATTGTCATACGCTTCTACAAAGGCAAATTTGCTAGAAAACTGCGCGGCAACCTCTCGTAACTGAGCGGCAAGAACAGGGTCTCCGGTCCCAACGACAACTAGCTGAACATCGTGCTTCAAAAAGTCGGCCAAAGCAGGCAACAAGTAATGAACGCCTTTCTGCTGGGTCAACCGACAAACCATACCGAACATAGCTACATTTTTTTCGGGCAAATTTAGTCGTTGTTGTAATGCTTTTTTACAAGCTTTCTTCCCTTGCGACATACTTTGCTGGTCGGCGCAGTAATTAACCGGCAAGTAGGTATCAGTTTCCGGATTCCAAGCGCTGTAATCACAACCATTCAAGATGCCGACTAAGTCCTGCGCACGTTGCTGAAACTCCCAAGCCATGCCGTGACTGCCAAGCTCTGTTTTTAGTTCCTCTGCGTACGTAGGGCTAACCGCGTTTATCTTATCTGCATTCATTACACCAGCTTTAAGCATCGTAATATGCGTTGCACTCACCGCAGCATCGGGAACGTTTCTACAATGAAACTCTGGCAAACACTGCACATCTTCATAACTAAATACGCCTTTAAAGACCGCATTGTGAATTGAAATGACGCTTTTAGTATGAGCAAAAAACGGATCATTGCCATACCTGTGCTTGAGCAAAAATGGAACAAGACCTGTGTGCCAATCGTTCGCGTGTATGATATTAGGTTGAAAGGCGAGCTTGGGTAACATATCGAGACATGCTGCACTAAAAAACGCAAAGCGCTCGCCGTTATCAGTATACGCTTGGTTGTTCTCCGCATACATTGATGGTCGATTGAAATACGGCGGACAATCAATCAGGTAAACAGGATTTTGACCTAACATGAGCCGCAAAACTCGATACTCCGTATGCGGCCATGATGTTAATTCTGTTTCTAATACAACTTCTGCGTCTGCGAGTTTATCAATACTGCTGTACGCAGGGATGGTAATTCTTACGTCTTGCTGTAGGTTTTGAAGGGCTTCCGGTAGTGCCTTGGCAACATCTGCCAAGCCACCACTTTTAATGAGGCCTTCAACCTCAGAAGCTACAAACAGAATAGATAAGTTGTTAGTAGCCAACTCGAGCTCCTTTCGGAATAACAACAATGCCCTCCTCAGACACGTGGAAGTGTTTTTTATCTTCTTGAAGATTCACACCAATCTGAGTACCAGGAGCAATATCGGCATCCTTGTCGACAATCACACGACGTAAAACACATCCTTCGCCAATTTTTACGTCACCAAGAAGTATACATTCGCTGATATCGCAAGCAGAAGCAATATTACTGCGAAAACCAAGCACCGACTTTTCGATTCTTGAGCCTCTAACATAGCTGCCATTACACACTAAACTATCGATTATCTGCACACGACCATTATCAGAGTCGGTAAATGTCGCAGGTGGCAATGGTGGGTAGTAGGTATGCAATGGCCATTTACGGTTGTACAGCGAAAATGGTGCATCTTTTTCTAGCAGATCCATATGCGCTTGCCAGTACGCATCAATAGTTCCGACATCACGCCAGTACACCTCTTCTTTTTCGCCACTGATTTTGTTGGTACTGAAGTCATACACGAACACATCACCTCTAGGGAACATCTTTGGAATGATGTCCTTTCCAAAATCATGTGATGAAGCTTCATTATCCGCATCTTCGACCAACTCTGAGAACAGTACCTGAGCTTCAAAAACATAGTTACCCATTGAAACTAAAGCGTAATCAGGGTCACCAGGAATCGACTTCGGATTTGCTGGTTTTTCTTCAAAGCCAATCATACGGCCTTCGCTATCCACTTCGATAACCCCAAATTGCGACGCCTCTTTTAGTGGCATGCGCAATGCAGATACCGTCAGAGAAGCCTGCTTTTCTGAGTGGAAGTTCAGCATTTGTTTGATATCCATCTTATAGATATGGTCAGAGCCAAAAATACAAACTTGCTCTGGTTCCTCTAACTCCATAAAACGCAGGTTTTGATAGATCGCGTCCGCCGTCCCTTCGTACCAACGTTTACCAGTACGCATTTGAGCGGGAATAGGATCGATAAAGCGGTCTGTAATGCCGTTGATGTTCCACCCCTTTTTTAAGTGATGGAATAAAGATTGAGATTTAAATTGGGTTAGGACGTAAATGCGCATCAGATCCGCATTAACAAAATTGTTTAGAGCAAAATCGATCAATCGATAACTACCACCAAACGGTACCGAAGGTTTACTGCGAGATTCCGTTAAAGGTCTCAAACGAGAGCCTTCACCGCCAGCAAGAATCATTCCCAAAACACCAGCCATTTGTTGTTCTCCATATCGTTATAGCTT
This sequence comes from Vibrio sp. Vb2960, assembly GCF_033337665.1. Classification (NCBI taxonomy): domain Bacteria; kingdom Pseudomonadati; phylum Pseudomonadota; class Gammaproteobacteria; order Vibrionales; family Vibrionaceae; genus Vibrio; species Vibrio sp. Vb2960. The sequence goes on from NZ_JAWORD010000011.1 coordinate 85,659, forward strand.
GGATTTGGTACTCGCTTGAATGAGTCATACTCGGGGAGTCAAGCGAATACATTTAGCAACCGTCTCTGAGTTTCTGTGAACTCTTACAACACGGATAAAAAAGCTACGGCACTTCCAGTATGCAACGTCCACTCTTTCCTTATTTTTTGACGCAAACAATGCACACAGTTGCACTAATTTTTGTAATAAATTATCTAAGCGGGTTCTAAATTACAATTTTTAATACGCCATTCTGTGTACCATACAGCTCTTGCGTACTCAAGACGATATCTAGATCACACATGGAAAAGCAAACGATTACATTGTGAAAACAATTTACGAACGGATTCACTACACCGCCGATTTTTTAGCCCAATGTATAACAAATATGTGAATGCAAAATGAAAGTTACAACGAATATTTTTTACATAAAAAATACATCAGTGACTACGAAATATTGATACTGGGATCTTCTCGCGTCAGCAAAACTCAGTCAAAGCAGCAAAGATCTATACGAACAACACAGTGGCCTTTACGCAAAAACAAAACGCAAAAAAGGCAGCGATATCGCTGCCTTTTTACATTACTTAGATCGTACGTTTTTATGCTTTCGCTTTTTTACGCTTATCAGTGACTTCCCACTTACCGTCAACAAAGAGCGCTGTCCAACCAGATGGTTTGCCATTCTCTTCCGAACGAACGTAGTTCTCTTTTGTTTTGCGACTAAAGCGTACAACTGCAGGACGACCATCAGGATCTTCTTGCGGTGCGGTCGCTAGGTATTTGAACTTCTCAGGTAAACGCTCTTCAAAACGTGCCAGTTCAGCAACCAAAGGAGCACGTGTCTCGCGCGATTTCGGGAAGTTGCTTGCCGCCATAAATAGACCTGAAGCACCATCACGAAGTACGAAATACGCATCTGAGTTTTCACATGGCAACTCGGGGAAATGAACAGGATCTTCTTTCGGGGGCGCGACTTCGCCATTCTTCAAGATCTTACGAGTGTTCTTGCACGTTTCGCTCGTACAATCCATGTATTTACCAAAGCGACCGTTCTTAAGCACCATATCAGAGCCACATTTGTCACATTCAACAACTGGACCATCGTAGCCTTTTACTTTGAACTCGCCGTATTCAACAAGGTAGCCTTCACAGTTCGGGTTATTACCACAAACATGCATCTTACGCTTGTCATCAATCAGGTATGCGTCCATCGCTGTTTCACAGATCGGACAACGCTTTTTAGCACGAAGAGCTGCGGTTTCAACGTCTTCTTCTAGAACGTTAATAATACCTTCTTCGTCACCCAAGTTGATGGTTGTCTTACAACGCTCTTTTGGTGGTAACGCGTAACCTGAACAGCCTAAGAACACACCTGTCGAAGCAGTACGGATGCCCATTGGACGGCTACACGTCGGACACTCGATATCCGTCATGACGATGTGGTTTAACTTCATACCGCCTTCTGACTCATCCAGCTCCGCTTTTTCAAGATCGCCAGTAAAATCAGCAAAGAAGTTGTCTAACACAGCTTTCCAGTTCACTTCACCTTCAGCGATTTGGTCCAATTTCTGTTCCATACGCGCAGTAAAGTCGTAGTTCATCAAATCGTTAAAGCTGTCATCAAGGCGGTCAGTAACAATTTCACCCATTTTTTCAGCGTAGAAACGGCGCTGATCAACTTTCACGTAGCCACGATCTTGAATCGTAGAAATGATCGATGCGTAAGTCGACGGACGACCAATACCTCGTTTCTCCAGCTCTTTAACCAGTGCTGCTTCAGTGTAGCGCGCAGGTGGCTTTGTAAAGTGCTGTTTAGGGTCAAGTGACTCTAAGCTTAGCTTATCGCCAAGTTGTACCGCAGGAAGGATTGTATCCTCGTTTTTGCCCATTGGACGCTGTACACGAGTCCAGCCGTCAAATTTAAGGATACGGCCTTTCGCTTTAAGCGTGTATTCTGCCGCTTTTACACTGATGGTTGTTGAATCGTATTCTGCTGGCGTCATTTGACACGCTACAAACTGATTCCAAATCAAAGCGTAAAGTTTGTGCGCATCAGCATCGACACCTTGCAGGTCTTCCGCCTTAACACCCACATTTGAAGGACGGATCGCTTCGTGCGCTTCCTGTGCCCCTTCTTTGCTACCGTACGTCAATGGTTTCGCTGGCAGGTACTTATCACCAAACTCAGAACCAATAAAGTCACGTACAGCGTCCACAGCCTCGGCACTTAGGTTAGTCGAGTCAGTACGCATGTAAGTGATGTAACCGGCCTCATAGAGGCGCTGAGCTAGCATCATGGTCTTTTTCACACCGTAGCCCAGACGTGTACTCGCTGCCTGTTGAAGCGTAGAGGTGATGTAAGGTGCAGAAGGCTTGCTCTTTGTAGGACGGTCTTCACGCTTACATACTTCGTAACTTGCATTCTCAAGTACAGACATCGCTGCTTTGGTTTCTGCCTCATTAACTGGCTTAAACGCAGAACCGTCTTTCTGCGCAACAAGCAGTTTAAAGTCCGCTTTGTCTTTCGTTTTCGTATTCGCATGAATGTCCCAGAATTCTTCTGGTACAAACGCGTTAATCTCACGCTCACGCTCAACTAACAATTTCACCGCAACAGACTGCACTCGACCAGCAGATAAGCCACGAGCCACTTTTTTCCAAAGTAAAGGTGAAACCATAAAACCAACGACACGGTCCATGAAGCGACGTGCTTGTTGGGCATTTACACCATCCATGTTCAGCTCGCCAGGTGTCTGGAAAGCTTGTTGGATCGCGTTTTTCGTAATTTCGTTAAAAACTACACGTTTGTATCGCTCTTCATCGCCACCGATGATCTCACGAAGGTGCCATGCGATTGCTTCCCCTTCGCGGTCCAAATCGGTTGCGAGATAAACGCAATCTGCGTCTTTGGCGAGTTTTTGTAGTTCGTTGACAACTTTTTCTTTGCCTGGAAGGATTTGGTAATTCGCTTCCCAGTCATGATATGGGTTAATCCCCATTTTTTTGATCAACGCTTTGCGGTCTTTCTCTTTTTTAACGCGCGCTTTCTCTTCCGGACTCATCCCTTTAGTTGAGATGGCTGCGGCTTTTTTCTCACCAGTGCTTTGACCGGCCGTAGGCAGATCACGCACATGACCAACACTAGACTTAACAATAAAGTCTTTACCAAGGTACTTATTTATCGTCTTTGCCTTGGCTGGTGACTCCACTATAACGAGTGATTTACCCATAACTGACTCTAACGTCCTTCATAATAATGCGGGTAGAAACCTTGTTTAAAGGCCACCCGCATAATGTTCTATTTCATTGCTTCTTTTTTTACTATTGTGCGAGATGAAAAGAAGATCAACTGCTTTTTTGAAATTCAGATCCGATTGGTTGACAATTCATCGTCTTTATACTTCAAAGAGACAGGGTTCTGAAAGGTATTGAGCGGCATATCTAAACAGGCAAACTTAGCATCCGCTAATCCAATGCAATAAATTTTGTTACCCATCACAAAATAGTTTGGTTCAATGCTCTGCCATCTTCCTCCGCATCATGCTTATACTCTAAAAATTGATCTGTTTAGTCTTACTGAACGATTGACTGAATTAATCATGCAAACCCATTTTAGTTGTAGGTATACTCAGCATTCTTAACTAAATAGAATGGTAGAAAGAATATGTCTGATAGAACGTTTATCGAAGAGTTCGACCTTCTTTTGATCGCTAACCAAATCATCCAAGAGCACGATGATTACATCGAGGGAATGCGAGCAACAAGTGTAGAAGAAAAAGAAGGTGTTTTAGTTTTTAAAGGTGAATACTTCCTTGATGACAAAGGTTTACCAACTTCAAATACGACTGCAGTATTCAATATGTTCAAATACTTAGCGCATCACCTTTCTAAGGAATTTACGCTGGTTAAATAGTATTGGGAAACAAAAAAGCCAGAGTGTTATTCACTCTGGCTTTTTTGTTTTAGGTCAGAATATTTAGCAGCTTAAAGCCTTAAGTTTGTCGAAGTAGTCAGGGAACGTTTTCGACGTACACTTTGGATCGTTAATCGTCACAGGCGTATCACTAAGTGCCACCAGCGAAAAACACATCGCCATTCGATGATCATCGTAAGTATCAATCGCAGCATGCTTTAACTGAGAGACAGGTTTGACGATGATGTAGTCTTCCCCTTCTTCCACTTCCGCACCGACTTTACGTAACTCAGTCGCCATAGCTGACAAACGGTCTGTTTCTTTTACACGCCAGTTATAAACGTTACGAATAGCGGTAGTGCCTTCGGCAAATAGCGCTGTTGTCGCGATGGTCATTGCAGCATCAGGGATATGGTTGTAATCCATATCGATGCCTTTCAATTGACCAACACGTGAAATTACGTAGTCATCACCCCATTCAATTTCTGCACCCATTTTTTCAAGCGCATCAGCAAATTGAATATCACCTTGAATGCTGTTTTTACCGATACCCGTGACTTTAACTTCTCCACCTTTGATGGCTGCCGCCGCCAAGAAGTAAGAAGCAGAAGACGCGTCACCTTCAACCAAGAAATCACCTGGAGCAATGTATTGCTGACCGGCTGGGATCACAAACTCTTGATAGTCGTTGTTGATCACATCGACTCCAAACTGCTTCATGATATGCAGGGTGATATCGATATAAGGCTTAGAAACCAAATCGCCTTCGATGTTGATGCGAATTTCACCTTCAGCCAATGGCGCAGACATTAAGAAAGCGGTCAAGAACTGACTTGAAATGGACCCATCGATAGAAACTGTACCTGCTTTTAGGCCAGTACCAATTATTTTGAGAGGCGGAAAGTTCTCGTTTTCCATGTACTCAACGTTCGCACCAGCATCTTTCAGTGCCGTGACAAGGTGACCAATTGGACGCTCTTTCATACGAGGTTCGCCCGTCAGTACATACTCCCCTTCTCCAAGACAAAGAGCCGCAGCTAATGGTCGCATCGCAGTGCCAGCATTGCCGAGAAATAACTCTACCGGCTCTGAGACAGAAAACGGACGCCCAAGGCCTTCAACGAGACATTCTGTTTTATCTTCGGAAAGTTGGTATTGAACGCCTAGTTTAGTCAGCGCATTCAGCATATGACGAATATCATCACTGTCGAGGAGATTAGTAAGGCGAGTTCTGCCTTTAGCAAGAGCAGCAAGTAAAAGAGCTCGATTAGAAACGCTTTTAGAGCCAGGAAGGTTCACTTCCCCTTGAATTTTATTGATAGGTTGTAACGTTAGGCTTTCCATTAAAAGTTGATAATCCTTTGTGCCCTCAACATACGATTTTTATGAGGGCTAAACAATTCTTCGTGAATTCAGACTACCCAAAAAAACACGACAAAACCAGAGTAAATCGGCGCTAATTTATGAATATCCTCAAGCAGCCTAAAGATACAGAATTAAAGGCATTGCCAGCGATGTAAATCAGAGCGAAAGAAGCACGGCGAAACAGCAAACTATTTCGACTTTATTTGACTATAAGCCAGCCCGACTGTACATGCCTGATTAGGCTTCGTTAGACTAAAACAACCTAGGGTTAATAAGTGATATCAACCCTGACTCCATCATCAAAATATAAAATACGAACTTCATCCCCTCGACTAAATAACATATTTTTATCAACATCTTGGATGACATTAATTAGCTTATCACCCTTCACTTTGATGAGTAGCTCAACTAACTTATATTCAACCGTGTATTGGTAATTACTTTGGTTTTGAGCAACTGCGGCACCAGCAAGCGCACCCACTGCCGTCGCGACTTCTCTTCCCGTACCGCCACCAAATTGATTACCGACTAAACCACCGATAGTGGCACCAAGTAGTGTCTTCCAACCGTTACTTTTCGATTGAACAACCTCTTGTTGAGTAATATAACGGACAGAGTCAATCTTCCCGTAAACTACTTCATTAACTGGCTTGGCAACATTTCTTTCATAGGCTGCGTTGGCGACAAGTGGTAAAAACAGTATGATCCCAAGCCATACTTTTACGATATTTCTTAACCAGGTCATCATAAACTCCTCTGACTCCAATGTTGGTAACGACTTCTTATGGCTATTTATTTAACTGAACTCGATGAAACGTTCAACTTTCCCTCACCCTATAAAGCACTCAGCGACCCCAATGGTTTGCTGGCTTTTGGTGGTGACTTAAACCCCATGAGAATCCTCAATGGTTACTATCAAGGCATTTTCCCTTGGTATGGTCCTGGTGAACCTATTTTATGGTGGAGCCCTTCTCCGCGCGCCGTGTTTGACCCATTACAGTTTAAGCCATCTAAAAGTCTCAAAAAATTTCAGCGTAAACATAACTATAAAGTAACACTCAATTTCGCGACAGAAGAAGTGATTAGACTATGTTCTTCAACACGCCCTGCAGAGGAAACATGGCTCAACGAGGAAATGCAAGCTTCCTACATTGAGTTAGCCAAACTTGGTCACTGTCACTCTGTAGAAGTATGGCATGACAACAACCTGATTGGCGGACTATATGGCATTTGCGTGGGCCAACTTTTTTGCGGAGAGTCGATGTTTAGTCTAAAAGATAACGCATCCAAAATTGCATTGTGGTACTTATGCAACCATTTGGCGTCAAAGCAAGGTCAATTAATCGATTGCCAAGTTATGAATTCTCACTTGGCATCACTTGGCGCATTTGAACTTGAGCGTGACGAATTTATGCAAAAACTACTATCTTTAAGAGAAAAGCAAACACTATTTGATGCCTATCAGCCCCAAGTTTTGCAGGATTCAGTATGAGTACGGATATACAACATATTCGAATAGGGTTGACGAATAATCACCCTTGTAGTTATTTGCCTGAACGGCAAGAGCGGGTTGCGGTGGCGCTTGATGAAAGGCTGCATACTGAAGAAAATTACCAGTTGCTCATGGCTAACGGTTTTCGTCGTAGCGGAGATACCATATATAAACCGCATTGCGAGCATTGCACCGCTTGCCAGCCAATTCGAGTCTCGATTCCAGACGTTAGACTATCAAAAAGTCAGAAGAGGCTGCTTAATAAAGCACAGTCTTTACGCTGGGAAATGAAACCTGAAATGGATGAGGAATGGTTTGAGCTTTACAGTCGGTACATCTGCAAACGGCATAAAAACGGCACTATGTACCCACCAAAGCGTGATGAGTTTGCTCGATTTGCTCAAACCAGCTGGCTGACAACGTCGTTTTTACACATTTACGATGAATCAGATCAATTGCTCGCCATTGCAGTGACAGATTTGATGCCACAATGCTCGAGTGCTTTTTATACTTTCTTTGACCCTGACTACGAGTTATCTCTTGGGACATTAGCGGTGCTTTATCAAATTAAATACTGCCAAGAAAACAAACAACAGTGGCTATATTTGGGATATCAGATTGATGAGTGCCCAGCAATGAGCTACAAAACACGCTTTCAACGCCACCAAAGGCTAGTAAATCAGCGTTGGCGAGGGTAGAATACGCCTCAACTTTACATAATTACTATTTAGCGGCAGAATATAGCCCGCTAATATTGCCTAATTTCTAAAGAGGATTAAATGGCTAAAGAAGACGTAATCGAGATGCAAGGCACAGTCCTTGACACTCTACCAAACACTATGTTCCGTGTTGAACTTGAAAACGGTCACGTTGTGACTGCTCACATCTCTGGCAAGATGCGTAAGAACTACATCCGTATCCTAACGGGTGACAAAGTAACTGTAGAGATGACTCCATACGACCTGTCAAAAGGCCGCATCGTCTTCCGCGCTCGTTAATCTCTGATTTTCGGATGCAATAAAAAACGGAGCAAGCTGCTCCGTTTTTTATTGCACAATTTTTTCCGATTTAGTTCAGATAAAAAAGCGCACGATCTTCTCGTGCGCTTTTGCGTTTGTTACCGACTAACGATTAATGCATCGCTGTCTCTTTCTCACTTAAGTATTCAAACTCAAGCGTATCGTTGACCAGCGTTACTTTCACTGTACCGCCGTCAACTAAAGATCCAAACAACAGTTCGTTAGCCAAAGGCTTCTTAAGCTGTTCTTGGATAACACGCCCCATTGGGCGAGCCCCCATAGCTTTGTCATAACCTTTATGTGCTAACCAATGGCGAGCGTCTTGCGATACTTCCATTGAAACGCCTCTCGCATCAAGTTGCACTTGCAGTTCAACAATGAACTTATCAACCACTTGATGGATAACGCTTTCATCAAGGCTGTTAAACCAGATGATGTTATCAAGACGGTTACGGAACTCAGGAGTAAACACCTTCTTAATTTCCGCCATTGCATCGTGACTGTTGTCTTGTTGAATCAAACCAATTGATTTCTTCTCGGTTTCCGCCACTCCTGCGTTAGTTGTCATAACAAGAATGACATTACGGAAGTCTGCTTTGCGACCATTGTTGTCCGTTAGCGTACCGTTATCCATGACTTGCAACAGCAGGTTAAAGATATCAGGGTGCGCTTTTTCAATCTCATCAAGTAATACGACTGAATGTGGGTGCTTAATAACAGCATCAGTTAGCAAACCACCTTGGTCATAACCGACATAACCAGGAGGCGCACCAATTAAGCGACTTACGGAGTGACGCTCACCATACTCAGACATATCAAAACGAAGTAGCTCGATACCTAGAAGCTTAGATAACTGCACCGTCACCTCTGTTTTACCAACCCCTGTTGGGCCTGCAAACAAAAATGAACCAACAGGTTTGTTGTCTACACCTAAACCTGCACGTGTCAGCTTGATCGCCTCGGATAATGCATCAATCGCATTATCTTGACCAAATACCAACATCTTCATTTTGCTATCTAAGTTTTTCAAAATGTCTTTATCTGAAGAAGAAACCGACTTCTCTGGAATTCGCGCCATTTTGGCAACCATTGATTCGATATCAGCCACTCCGACCGTTTTTTTACGACGGCTTGCAGGAGCAAGACGACTACGAGCACCAGCTTCATCAATGACATCAATGGCCTTATCTGGTAGATGGCGTTCATTAATGTATTTAGCCGACAGTTCTACCGCGGCACGCAGTGCTTTATTGGTATAACGTACTTCATGGTGAGCTTCGTACTTCGGCTTCAAGCCCATCAAGATTTTAGTTGTGTCATCTAATGAAGGTTCTACAACGTCTATCTTTTGGAAACGGCGAGACAACGCACGCTCTTTCTCGAAAATGTTGCTGTATTCTTGGTATGTCGTCGAACCAATACAACGCAACTTACCACTACTTAAAAGAGGCTTAATAAGATTTGCTGCATCGACTTGACCACCAGATGCCGCGCCTGCACCGATGATGGTATGTATTTCATCGATGAACAAAATGGCATCTTCTTCTTTTTCAAGTTGTTTCAAAATCGCCTTGAAGCGCTTTTCAAAATCACCGCGATATTTGGTACCAGCGAGCAAAGAGCCAATATCTAGTGAATAAATCACGCTGTTTTGAATAACCTCAGGGACCTGCCCTTCGACAATTCTCCATGCAAGACCTTCCGCTATGGCTGTTTTACCAACCCCTGCCTCACCCACTAGTAGTGGATTATTCTTGCGGCGTCGACAAAGTACCTGAATAGTGCGCTCTAACTCTTTATCACGTCCAATGAGTGGGTCGATGTTTCCATCTTTAGCGACTTGATTAAGATTCGTCGCAAAGCTTTCTAAGCGTTCTTCAGAATTAGGCTCTTCAACACTTTCTGAGCTAAACGAGTCTGATGATGAATCCTCACCTGCACCTGATGCTTTAGTAATACCGTGGGAGATGAAGTTAACAATATCTAATCGGGAGATGTCATTTTTCTTCAGTAGGTAAGCGGCATGCGACTCTTGCTCACTGAAGATAGCAACAAGCACGTTGGCGCCTGTTACTTCATTACGACCAGACGACTGTACATGAAAGACGGCGCGTTGTAGTACACGTTGAAAACTCAAAGTCGGCTGCGTTTCACGCGTCTCATCACTATCTGGGATAAGAGGCGTAGTTTGATCGATGAAAATATCGAGTTCGTTGCGTAAAGCGTCAAGATCCGCCTTACAAGCTAGAAGGGCTTCCTTAGCTGCATCATTTTCCAACAATGCAAGTAGGAGGTGTTCGACAGTCATAAACTCGTGGCGTTTATCTCGCGCCCGAGCAAATGCACCGTTAAGGCTTGACTCTAGTTCTTTATTTAGCATAAGTACCTCCCGAAAAAACAACTGGGGTTGTTCGAGCAAGTCTTCTTTGTTTACGCTTGCTCCATAGTGCAAAGTAGCGGATGTTCATTTTCCCTTGCGTACATCGTAACTTGCGCTACTTTTGTCTCGGCAATTTCTGCGCTGTATGTGCCGCAGATTGCCTTTCCTTCATAGTGGACCTGAAGCATGATTTGAGTTGCTTTATCAATATCATGTGAGAAAAATCGCTCAAGCACCTCTATGACGAAATCCATAGGTGTATAGTCATCATTATTGAGTACGACATTGTACAGCTTAGGTGGCTGGACTTTCGTACTTTCTCGCTCCAGAAGATCAGAGTCCGGAGTGACCCATTCAAAATTTTTACTCATGGCAATCTAAAGATATCGTATCAAAGGGTTGATGTTTTCGACCTATAAAAACAATCTACCACAAGCATGCAGCGCGGTGTAGTGAGTTATGGCACCGAATTCGATCTTTGATCGATAAAAGTTACTACCTAATATAGAGACTAATGCACGTCTTGATACGGCGCAAATAAAAGATGCTTGTCGATAAGTTACACATTTTTTCTTATAAAAGAACTTTCTATTTATTGCTCTCGGATTATTGCAAACCACCCCATCATCTTCTATCTGGATCACACTTCCTCATTGAGAATACGGTAATTATCACGAAAACTTCATTTTTTATTCAGTCAGAGGATTCTTCTCCCATAAGCAACACGGACAGTATGGCTTTTTCAGTATGAGCCACTTCATAGGCAAATTGACTAAACTTCTGCGTATATACGAAAAACTGTTTGCAAATTTGTTAATCTCAAAAGTGATTTGTTTTCAATTATGTTTCTGTTTGTTGCTCACTGCTATTGACTGTCGAAATTCATTGACTACAGTGGAAAGTATCGATGCATAAATCATCATTTTGAAACCTCTCTTCTTTAAGTGGTTTGATGAATGTGACTTATCATTGATTTGACGTTTGTTGGCATTCGCTGACAATGGTAGTACCAAGTTAAAGGTATAACTTGGTTGCAGTAACAACATCAGTAAAAAATGCATGAGGGATGTAAAGCATGGCTACAGGTACAGTAAAGTGGTTTAACAATGCCAAAGGATTTGGGTTTATTTGTTCAGATGAAGAAGAGGGAGATATCTTTGCCCACTACTCAACTATCCAGATGGACGGTTATCGTACACTGAAAGCAGGCCAACAAGTCTCTTACGAGATTGAAAAAGGTCCCAAAGGCTGTCACGCGAGTAGCGTCGTGCCTCTTGAAGGCCAAGCCAAATAATTAGAGCGCTGTCGAAATATAAAAATATTGCTCTCGAAACGCCAAGTTGATGTTTTGAAGAGAAAAATAAACCCGCCAAGATAGCGGGTTTCTTACTATTTAGAGCACGTGTTACAAAAGGAACACTTACAACGCACTTACAGGATAGGAAACACGCCGAAAACGACGTGTTTTTTAACACTAACTTACTTGTTAATGATTGCGTTAAAGGTTTCGCTTGGACGCATCAATTTAGAAACCAATGCATCGTCTAGTAAGTAGTAACCTCCTAGCTCACCTTTCACGCCTTGCGCATTATTTAGCTCAGCAACGATCGTTTCTTCCTGCTCTGACAGCGCTTTTGCAATTGGTGCAAATTCAGCAGCAAGATCCGCATCATCCGTTTGCTCTGAAAGCGCTTTCGCCCAGTAAAGTGCAAGATAGAAGTGACTTCCACGGTTATCTAGCTCACCCACTTTGCGTGACGGAGATTTGTTGGTGTCTAAAAACTCACCGGTCGCTTTATCTAGTGTATCTGCTAGAACCTGAGCCTTAGGATTGTTTGTCGCTACACTTAAATGCTCTAACGAAGCTGCAAGCGCTAGGAACTCGCCCAAAGAATCCCAACGAAGGTGATTCTCTTTTTCTACTTGTTGAACGTGCTTAGGAGCAGAACCACCAGCGCCTGTTTCAAATAGACCACCACCATTCATCAATGGAACAATAGATAGCATCTTAGCAGACGTACCTAACTCTAGAATTGGGAACAAGTCTGTTAGGTAGTCACGAAGAACATTACCTGTAACAGAGATAGTATCTAGGCCCGCTTTCATACGCTCTAGTGAGTACTTACAAGCTTCAACAGGAGATAGGATCTTAATCTCTAGACCGTCAGTATCGTGATCTGGTAGGTAGGCGTTTACTTTCTTGATGAGCTCAGCATCGTGCGCGCGGTTTTCATCTAGCCAGAATACAGCTGGAACACCTGTTGCACGTGCGCGAGTCACTGCTAGTTTAACCCAATCTTGGATTGGTGCGTCTTTAACCTGACACATACGGAAGATATCACCTTCTTCAACCGCTTGCTCTAACAGTACGTTACCTGAAGCATCAACAACGCGAACAGTACCCGCAGCGTCTAGAATGAATGTCTTGTCGTGAGAACCATACTCTTCAGCTTTCTGAGCCATTAGACCAACGTTAGGTACGCTACCCATAGTGGTTGGATCAAATGCGCCGTGCTCTTTACAGAAATCAATAACCGCTTGGTAAATACCTGCGTAGCTACGATCTGGAATCATCGCTTTGGTGTCTTTTTGTTTACCATCTGGTCCCCACATTTGACCCGAAGAGCGAAGCATTGCTGGCATAGAAGCATCTACAATAATGTCACTTGGTACATGTAAGTTTGTGATACCACGATCAGAGTCAACCATCGCAAGTTCTGGTTGAGTTTGGTAAACCGCTTGAATGGCCGCTTCAATTTCTGCTTTTTGCGCTTCAGGTAGAGACTCAATTTTTGAGTAAACATCACCGATGCCATTGTTTACATCAACGCCTAGCTCTTCAAACAGCTTACCGTACTTATCGAAAACGTCTTTGTAGTAAACTTTTACGGCATGGCCGAAAATGACAGGGTCAGAAACTTTCATCATCGTCGCTTTCATATGAAGAGACAGCAGCACGTCTTGTGCTTTCGCTTCAGCAATCTCTTTCTCGAAAAATTCAACCAACGCCTTCTTCTTCATTACTGAAGTATCAATGACTTCTTTATCTAGTAATGGGAACGCAGACTTAAGCTCTTTAACTGTACCATCATTACCGACAAACTCGATTTTGACATCTGTTGCACCAGAGATAGTTGTAGACTTTTCGCTACCAAAGAAGTCATTGTCTGACATGCTCGCAACATGAGACTTAGATTCTGCTGACCATGCACCCATTGAGTGTGGGTTTTTCTTCGCGTAGTTCTTAACCGAAGTCGGAGCACGACGGTCTGAGTTACCTTCACGAAGTACTGGGTTAACCGCACTACCTTTGATTTTGTCGTAAGCCGCTTTAATCGCTTTCTCTTCGTACGTGCTCGGCTCTTCTGGGTAGTTTGGTAAATCGTAACCTTTCGCCTGAAGCTCTTTAATCGCCGCTTTAAGCTGAGGAACTGAAGCTGAAATGTTAGGTAGCTTGATGATATTTGCTTCTGGAGTTTGAGCTAGTTCACCAAGCTCAGTCAACGCATCGCCAATGCGCTGTTCTTCTTTTAGATGCTCTGGGAAGTTAGCGATAATTCGACCTGCTAGTGAAATATCACGAGTATCTACATTGATGCCAGACGATGCTGTGAATGATTGAATGATTGGTAGTAATGAATAAGTTGCTAGCGCCGGCGCTTCATCAGTGATGGTGTAGATAATTGTAGGTTTTTCTGTAGGCATGAAATTTCCCTATTTTTTAATCAACTTGTTGGCTGATCAACTCAGCGTCTGAGTTGGTTTAATTGACGCATTGCTGCACGTTAGCAGTACATGTCTCCTCACTAACGCCACATGCGGTTCGCACTCTTTGTTGTAGTTTGAAGCTCTAAGCTCTGAATCCATGAGTGCACTGATATAATTAAACAAATAACACGAATTAGTCTATCATTCTGTGCGCGTTTGTTAGTTTTAGGCGCGCAAATCATATCCGATCATGAGAAAACTTAAAACTTTCAAACACAGTTCATTTACATTTTTGCAGGGTAGTTAACATGTCATCTCGTACAGGTCAGGAAAAAGGTCGCAGTCGTAACCAGTCTAAAACGGGCCATTTTAAACACTCAGGAGCTCGCAATGGCTCGAAGACTCGTACTCAGCAAGACCGCCGCCCTAATCGCCCAACAAAAAGCCAAAAGCCAAAAGTGGCCCCTAAAGATCGTAAAGTCATTATTTTCAATAAGCCTTACGATACGCTCAGTCAATTTACCGATGGCGATGGTCGCAAAACGTTAGCGGACTATATCCCAATCAAAAATGTCTATGCGGCTGGCCGATTGGACCGAGACAGCGAAGGTTTGATGGTACTCACTAACGATGGCATCTTGCAGGCGAAGCTAACGCAGCCAAAGTCAAAATCGCCGAAGACTTATTGGGTTCAAGTTGATGGCGCTCCTCAGGAGCAAGATCTTGAAAAATTGAGAAAGGGAGTAGAGCTAAAAGATGGTATGACTCTACCAGCCGAAGTTGAAGTTATTCCAGAACCACAAGTCTGGGACAGAACGCCTCCGGTCCGTTTTCGCGCAAATATCCCTACCACTTGGTTAGCCATTACCATTATTGAAGGAAGAAATCGTCAGGTGCGTCGCATGACTGCGCACATTGGCTTCCCTACTTTGCGCCTCATTCGTCATTCGATGGGTGATATCGTCCTTAACGACCTAATGCCTGGTGAATGGAGAGAAATCTCTCTCTAATAAGCAGAAAAGATAAAAGCAGGCTTAAAGCCTGCTTTTTAGATTCGTACTTTTTCAGTTAAGCCCTACCTAATGAACTAAGGGATTACTGCTCAGCAAGCCAGTTTTTAAAGGCCTCTTTTTCCGCCGGAGACGCTTTCTGGTACATCGTCTTTAATACATCAACCATTGGGCTGTCGTTTGATGCGGCTGTTGAACGGGTATCACTACTCTCAACTCGAGGCTCGATATCACTTACTGATTGTTGATGCTGATTCACAGTTACATAACTAACGGCAACACTCGCGATACCGCCAGCAATGTTGTAGTTACGAGATTCTTGAGGGTAATTACGACCAATTTGAACACCATCTGACTCTAATACATCTTCGACCAAAGCAATAGGTTGGCCTTTGGTATCCAGTAATTGCCAATCTAGAGGCGAGATGTTGTTTTGCGCTTGGCGAAGAGTTTTAAACTCTGGCAGCTCAAACGTTAGCTTTTCGTTTTCAGCATCAAATTTAGCAACGATTACATCACTGTAAACCGTCTTAAGGTTTTCGTTTGTTTCAAAAGCAGGTTGATATTTGAAGACAATTTGGTTAGTTCCGTCAGGGATCTCAATTGTCTTCTCACTAGAGAAAAGTCCCCCCTCAAGTTTTGGCTTCTCCATGTTGACGGCCAATAACTTCACGTCTTCTGGAACCACTAAAGTCGTTGCAGCATAAAGGTTTGTACTGGCAAGAATAGACAACGCCATTGCCACTTTTAATGATAACTGCATAGAATTTTTCATCCTTATCTTCATAGTAAAAGACCCAGCATATAGCTGGGTCTTACAATATCAAACTGGGTATTGATTACCAGTAGAAACGTGCACCAACACCGAAGTCAGTTTTAGAATCAGTTGCTGCAGTTGTTTTACCAGCTTCTAGCTTATCACCATCAAAATTGTAACCCGCTTCTGCGAATACACGTGCCCATTTAGAGAACTTGTATTCAACGCCAGCGTAAAATTTAGATTGGTCGCCATCTTTCTTGCCAGATTGGTCAGAAGACGACATTACTAGCTCGTAACCAGAGTAAAGTGTTGTTTTAGGAGCTACAACGAACATGCCTGCTAGAGAGATACCGTGAGAATCGATAGTCTCGTTAGCTGCTTTGTCTTCATTTTCGTTGTAGTAGTACGTAGCACCTAGAGTGTGCTCATCTAGAGCGTATTCAGCAGTTACTTCGAAAGATAGGTTTTCAGTGTTGTTACCTTTAGAAGCAATCTTGTTCTCAGAAGAAAGAACGCCAGCGTGTACAGATAGGTCATTGAAAGACTTACCTACGAATACTTCGCGGATTTCTTCGTTTTGATCTTTCTCACCTAGCGCGTAACCAGCTTTTAGCCAGAATGCGTCATTTTCGTAAGCGTATTTAATTTGAGAAGAGTTGTTCCACGCGTGTCCGTAAAGAAGTGCAGAACCACCGAAGAAGTATGAGTAATCAGCTCCGTAGATGTCATCAGCCCAAGTACCTTCTTTACCAAAACGAAGTGTACCCATATCGCCCATGTCGAAGCCAAAGATGTGACGGCGTACGTATACTGAGTCATCAGTACGCTCGCTTGAATCAGCACCTGCACCGTAGTTGTCACCTAGAGCAACACCGATTTCAACTTCACCCAGAACTTTTAGGTTGTCGTTTACAACGTAAACACCGTTTACACCCATACGAGAAGAGCTAGTGTTTAGCTCTGCAGTGTGGTCTGTGCTGTCTAGGAATAGAAGAGTTGGACGTAGCTGACCGTAGAAATCTACAGAACCTTCTTCAGATTTGAATACTTCAGCTGCGTTCACTGAAGTTGCAGACGCAACTACAGCTAGTGCTAATAGAGTTTTTTTCATAATTAATCCACTGCCTTTTCTTAGTTCGGGATATCCTTGTCCGGTTCCCTTTTTTTATATGTTTGAGATAGAGCGTTAACAAAAGGTTATACAACGCCTCCTCAAAATCTGGAGCTAAGAGTGCAAAAGATTATTCTGACTGTCAAATTTTCTAAATGCCAATGTAAAAAAACAAAAATAACATTAAAAAACAATAACTTGCAATGCTTATCTTTATTTACTCGACGAACATCTAATCAATCCTCTTGATTTTTCATAATTTATAAAACCGTTAACAATGAGATTTTAAACCCAAAACAGACTCTATGAAATACATAAAATGGAATAAAAAACCACAAAAACATCATATTTAGAGTTTTATATTTTTCATATAATGAAATTAATTTCATTAAGATTAGGTTCAATATTTTTTTGTGAAGGAGATCTACATTCCTTATAAAAGCATTCCGTTTTGTGAACTACTGTACAACTAGTGATGTGTGCTACTATTCGCCTCCAACGCATTTGAGGCCCGTATGCTGACCAGTAACATTCAAAAATCGATTCGTAATAGCTATCAAAACCTTCAAGATCAACTTGATAACTTTGTGCCTAGAAGAGCACAAAACTACCTTGTTGCAGAGATTGCAAAAACGCTGTGCGGTCAGTATCACAAATCTAACCGAATACTCGTTGCAGAAGCAGGGACTGGAATTGGTAAATCGCTCTCCTATCTAATGGCGACCATTCCCGTGGCTGTACATAACAATAGAAAAGTGGTTATCTCAACGGCGACCGTCGCTCTGCAAGAGCAGCTCATAAATAAAGACCTCCCTCTTTTTCGTCGGATTACCGACCGAGAGTTTTCTTTTATTTTGGCAAAAGGCCGTCAGCGCTATTGTTGTGCAGAAAAGCTCGCGACTGCTAGCGGTGCTGATGGTGGCCAGTTAGCGATGTTTGAAACCAAACCTAAGCAAAAAGATATAGAGCTGTTAGAAACAATGCATCGCTCTCTTGCGCAAGGTAAATGGGACGGTGACCGTGATTCTTGGCCTAAACCCATCGACGATAAGCTTTGGCAACTGATTGTCAGTGATAAACACAGTTGCAATAACAGTTTACCAGGCCACCGCGACTGCCCATTCCAAAAAGCGCGCTCAGAGTTGGATAAAAACGATGTCATCATTGCTAACCACTCTCTCGTCATGGCAGACGCAGATTTAGGTGGCGGCGTGATTTTACCTGAGCCAGAAAATACAATATACGTCTTCGACGAGGCACATCACTTACCTCACGTCGCTCGTGACCATGCTTCAGCATCTGCGAGTTTAAAAGGCGCGGCAGCATGGCTTGAGAAGTTAAATCAGTCGATTAGTAAGTTTTCATCACTCGCAGACGAGAAACGCGTAGCTCGATTTCGCAACGACCTTCAAGACGCGGTTCAGAACTTGATACCGGCACTGACTCAATTGCCCAAACAGTTCGACCCAGCTCAATTTGAAGAGGGTATCTACCGCTTCGAACACGGTGAACTACCTGAGTGGCTAGAGAACCAATCCAAAGAACTAAAACAGTTCAGTAAAAAAGCAAATCAGAGTGTGGCAAAAATTGCCGACCTTATTGCGGAAAGAGTAAAAGACGGGGAGCTTGCGACAAGGTTGGCTGAACCAGCGCTTGCAGAGCTCGGTTTCTACATTCAAAGGTTAGAAAACCTAGCGCAAGTATGGCATTTAATGGCTGAACCAACTCGTGAAAAAGGTGCGCCTTTAGCTCGCTGGTTAGAAACCCACCCCGATCGCGAGGGTGATTTCATTGTGAGTGTTTCGCCACTTGAAATTGGATGGCAACTCGACCAACAGATTTGGAGCAGATGTATTGGCGCCATTTTGGTTTCCGCAACGATGCGTGCATTAAACTCTTTCCATTACTTTTGCCATCAGGTTGGTATTGATGGAAAACCAGAATCAGGCACTCAGTTTTTAGCGCTTGCGTCACCATTCGATTACCAAAACCAGGCAGAATTGCTCATCCCTGCGATGAAATATGAACCACCAGCGCCTCAATTTACTGAATATCTTATTGAGATCTTGCCTAAGTACTTGGAAGACAAGAAAGCCAACTTAGTATTATTCTCATCCTATTGGCAGATGAACCAAGTCGCGAAGGCACTCTCTTCGGAGTTCATAAAAAAAGGCTGGGCGTTGCAAGTTCAAGGTGAAAGCTCACGTCAAGAAATTCTAAAAAAACATAAAAAGCTAATAGAATCAAATAAAACCAGCGTCTTATTTGGTACTGGCAGTTTCTCTGAGGGGCTAGACTTACCTGGCGAATTACTTGAAAACTTGGTGATTACAAAAATTCCATTTGGCGTTCCAACCTCCCCTGTTGAGCAGGCTCATTCCGAATACATTGAGAAAAAAGGAGGAAACCCGTTTATGCAAATAACTGTACCAGACGCAAGCAAAAAGCTGATCCAGAGCGTAGGTCGCTTACTGCGTAAAGAGAGAGATTCTGGTAGAGTAACGATTCTTGATCGACGCCTAGTCACTAAGCGATACGGACAAGCCTTAATCGACTCACTACCTCCATTTAAACGTAAAATAGAATATTAGAAGAATCACCATTTATGGAAATGATTGAGCCAACCATGCTGTTGGTGTTGGCGCTTGTCGCTTTTGTCGCTGGATTTATTGATGCAGTTGCCGGTGGTGGTGGCATGCTTACCGTACCTGCTTTACTGTCGCTAGGCTTGCCGCCTCATATTGCACTAGGCACCAATAAACTTGCCGCTACCTTTGCTTCTTCTACTGCGGCATTTACGTACTACAAAAAACGTCTATTCAAGCCGCAATGCTGGAGGCGAGCATTCGTGGCGACACTCGTCGGAGCGACATTAGGTACGCTATTTGTAGATGCGATTAGTACGGATTGGCTGGAAAAAGGATTGCCGCTTGTTATTTTGGCGGCAGCGTTGTATACCGTTTTTCATAAAACGCCCCACTCTGCTCATCAAAGTCCAATACCCGAGCCTTGCCCAAAACTTCATAAAAAACAGTACATACAAGGCTTATCAATCGGATTCTACGACGGACTAGCAGGGCCTGGAACTGGGGCTTTTTGGACAGTAAGTTCAATGGCGCTGTACCGGCTGAATATCTTGCTCGCCTCTGGCTTAGCAAAAGCAATGAACTTTACCAGTAACTTTACCTCTTTGATCACTTTTGCATTCCTCGGACATATCAACTGGGTGCTAGGCTTAACAATGGGAGTATGTTTAATGGCTGGTGCTTTTGTTGGCGCGCACTCCGCTATTAGATTTGGTTCTAAATTCATTCGTCCTGTATTTGTTACTGTCGTCAGCATACTAGCCATTAAATTGGCTTATGACGCATGGTTTGTAGGTTTGTCATGAACATTTCTCAACTCCAGGAAAATCTAGAACAAATGGCGAAGCAAGCCGCTGTTCTTGACCGTCAAAGAGGCGAACATCATGTTCCGCTTTTTGATGAGCGTTTATTTGGTTGCCGCTCTCGCTTACTTACTCCTTGCGTAAAAGAAGCAAAAGCCACGCTGGATGCGATTGTGCGTGAGCAAAATGAAGGTAAGCTCACCGCTTTGCGTGCTGAGTACCTCACTGAACGGTTAGTGGCGCAAATCGGTGCGATTCAACGCGAGATTTCTACCACTAAAATTCGTAAGAATGAAATCAAACATAGCAGCTATTTCCGCAAGCCTATCAACGTGCTTTATCAGGAACTCGCTCAACACCAAGAGTGGGCAAGACGCTTGCGCGAGATGGTGTTAGAAAAAGAACGTGCTGTCGAAAGCGCTCCGAGTTTTATGCGTGCCGACGCTCAAAAAGTATTACTAGCAACCGAGCAACGTTTAGCGCGTTGTGAAGCAGCACTTCTTAAGCTAGAGAACCAAATTACACATAGGGAAAAACATCAATAATGGCTGACCAACCAACCTCGCCTTTAGATGACGCACCTGAAGAGATCAAACTGGCTGTCGATTTAATCTATTTGCTTGAGAGCAATGAGATAGATCCAGAAGTTGCGCTTAACGCTTTAAAGATCGTGCAAAACGACTTAGAAAACAAATTAAAAGCAAAGTAGCTCAGAGCGTTTCACTCCTTTCACCGAGACTCATTTTCAGTGCTCTTACACAATGATACTATTCATAAAAAGTACGCCCCAAAAGGATAAATAATGAAAGTAATCAGCTTTAACATCAATGGACTACGTGCGCGACTGCACCAACTCCAAGCGCTAATCGACAAACACCAACCTGATGTAATTGGTCTTCAGGAAATTAAAGTTCACGATGAAGCATTCCCGATTGAAGCTGTCGAAGCCATGGGCTACAAAGTGTATTTTCATGGTCAAAAAGCACATTACGGCGTAGCAATGCTTTGTAAGCAAGAGCCTCTACACGTACAAAAAGGGTTCCCGACGGATAACGAAGAACATCAAAAGCGCATGATCATGGCAACGTTTTTAAATGAAAACGGCGAAAAGGTCACTGTGCTAAACGGCTACTTCCCTCAAGGGGATAACATCAGCCACGAAACCAAATTCCCATACAAGCGCCAATTCTATAAAGATCTGATGACCTACCTAAACGATCATCACAATAACGACGAGCAATTGATTGTTATGGGTGACATCAACATCAGCCCTATTGATGCAGATATCGGTATCGGCGAGCCAAACCGTAAACGTTGGCTAAAAACAGGTAAATGTTCATTCCAACCTGAAGAGCGCGAATGGTTGAAAACCTTACTAGACTGGGGCTTTGTGGACACCTTCCGTAAGCTATACCCAGAGGTGAACGATCAATTTTCGTGGTTTGACTACCGTTCTCGCGGTTTTGATGATAACCGTGGCCTACGAATTGATGTCATTTTGGCAACCCCTTCTCTAGCGGAAAAGTGTATTGAATCTGGTATCGACTATGAGCTTCGTGGTATCGAGAAGCCTTCAGATCACGCACCAATCTGGTCGACATTTAAGTAATTTATTGCAAAGCTATAAGCGAGACTCAACGCTAAGCTTAGTCCAATAAAAAGGGAGACTCAGTCTCCCTTTTTCATACAAATTACTATTTAATCACTGATTCAGCGGCCAAACCGTTTGACCATCAATAGTTATCGGTGTTTGAGCAAATTCGTTCAGACAGTAGCCTGTATTACTACTTGCAAAGTAAGTGAGCGGCATCGGCGGTAGATTCAGCGCCACAACCTGCTGTTTCGCTTTTTCTGTGAACGAGAACCCCCACATATCGAGATAGTTAGTCATATCTCGCTGAGAGATGTAGCTCAGAGCAATAAGCAACCAGTCGTTGTTCGAGATGCTATTTGCTTCTTCCCGAGAGTAGTTGGCGAAACCAATGCTCAATCGTCTCTCATCCCAAAGCGCATCGTCCGATTTTAAGCGGTTAAACTCACGTTCAATCAGGTGCAAGCGCGCCAATAAATGCCAACCATTTTTAAGCACACCTTCATGCTGCGCCGCCATCATCATTTGAATGTAAACACGAGCGCCCCAACTCCAACTGGTTTGATTTTGCGCAGCCATGTATGCGTTTGGATCCGCTTGAGTTCGGCTAGCTTGCAATAATTCAAACTGGCCTTTGAAATCCAAGCTTTGGCAAGTTGAAACTTTCCCCGTATTCTGGAAGAAACGAGACTTACTGTAATACGAGTAGTAATTGGTCGTTGAATGCCCTTCCCAGCCTAAAAATCGGAATCGACCTTTTTCTAAACCATGACCAAGCTCATGTAAATCACCGTGACCGAGTGGGCTGAATGACCAGTAAGCATCGTAAGGGTTACCCGAACAACCATAACCACACGTCGCTTGGTCAGCGTTCATGTGCTTCACTATATCAATATTGGCGATTTCCCAACCTTGGTTTTGGGCGTATTGAATAATTTCAGGCACTTCATCTATGCCCGGCCCTTGGAAACCTGCCAGCACATGCGGGTAGTTGTGAACATATTCTTCTGTTGCAAGCGCCATTTCCGAAGGGGTAGACCACATTTCATCGTTGACCGACTCCAACATTTTGTCGCGCTTTGAGTGTACTTCAAACCCAGGAGTGATCAGCTCAGCCCAATCGAATAAATTGGCTTCTAACTGTTGAATAAAAGCGTCGTTGTCCTTCTCACTTCTCCAAACTGGATGCTGTGCCACATGATTAAATTTCAGTTCAACCGGAACATCATTTTTGTCAAAGTGAACCTGTACTGGACCACCATAAGGAGAAGTCAGCGTGATGGTTTCATCCGGCTTCACTTCATAGCCGAATGAAGTCAGCAGTTTTGGTCGCGTGTATCCATCTTTGCTGAACTCATGAGTTGCACCACTTCTTAAAGTGTTGATGACAATCTTAGTCGCCACATCATTGCTGTCATTACGTTTAACCGTAAAGGTTTCCCCAGGAAGCGCATACACACCAGCCGAACGGAAGTTACGCTTTGATTCCATATTAATCGTTGCACTGATTCTCTTTATTTCAGGGCTAAACTCACTACGGCTGAAGTTCCCCATATTTGGTTGTTTTGGGTTCACGCTTCGGCTGTTGTATTGCACGTAATCGGCAAAGTACGACTTTAGGAATTCGGTCGTTTGGGTTGACTGTTTGTCCATCGGGAAGACAACCGTTTGACGATAATGATCAGCCAGCAATACCATGAGTTTTTCGTATTGGTAGCCGTTTTGATTAAACAAATCTACTTTTTGTTCATCAAGCTTTTGCAACCAATGGCGAATGCTGTTTGCCCCTGCATAAAATTGACTGTCCATATTCGCAGTGTCAGGGCAGGTTTTGTCATCACACTGTGACAAGTCAACGTTGAAATTTTGAGATTCAAAACGAGACAACAGCGCTTGTTGTGTGATGACAGAGTCCGGCACAACGTTCATCAACGATGAAGGTTCCCAGTAGACCAAGCCTAACTTACGCCAATAGTTATCTCCCACATAATCAACATGGAATTTTTCCAAAATGTCTTGGCCAAGATCAGTTAGTCCTCCATCCCAATGCAGGTATAGAACAGGAATTTGGGCTTGCTCAGCGTATTCCAAAGCTTCGAGTACTGGTTTGTTGGTATCTCCAGATTGCAGATGCTGTGACAAGATCAATAAGTTTGGAGTATTGGTTTGCAAGCAGCTAAGTAGCTTCGAACCATCGCATAGGTTGGCCTCGTTAAACGCCAGCTCTTGTGAAACATTGTCTTTCAGCCAATTCCGAGTCGCTTGCTCATCCGGAAAGTAATAAGACTGATCCATTTGCGCGATGACGACGTTTGAAGTAACTCCGCCCGACAACCAAGTGACCAGGTTACTTAACCATTTCGTCATCGCTGCGTTGGAAGAGTCGGGAAAACGTTGTGCCGTTCTAAATGGGTTACTACCTAATAGTGCGTAACGTTGACCATTAGACTTTTCCCCGGCAACGCCAATTGACAGAGCTTGATCTTTGTAACCGCTTGCCATGGCCTTATTGGTCATCAAGATGGTGTCGTTGAAGCCATACTGAGGTGCCAAGATCGCGGCATCATGGGTTGGATCCCAATAAAGACCTGAAAGGTTTTTCGCAATTGCAGATTTGATCGTATTCGACTGCATCTTGTGAGCTTCTACAACCTGACGACTTTTACGAATGAATTCGCTCGGGTCAGAAACGAGCAGTGCATTACCAGTTTCAAGAGCTTGTTGAACTGGAGCTGGCGTTGGTTTTACTTGAGCATTAGGTTGTGATTCTCCCTCTCCCCCACCACATCCTGTGGCTAAGGCGGCAATGCCCAACGATAGAATTGTTTTTTTCATTTTTACTTACTAAACAATGAGTTTATCGAATGTTAATGTAAGTTAATGAATAATAAGAAAGAGTCTTTTACATCGACTGGAAAAATAGGAATGAAGATAACAAAATTATCAAAAGCAATAGCACCCACTCCGGTGCTATTGCCTCTATTGATAATTAGCTTAAAGGACGCAAATAAGCTAAGAAACGCTTCTCTGCCACTTTGAAACACCACAAGATCAAAAACGTCAGTGCCATGTAGAACAGCCCCGCCGTCAGGAAAGACTCAAATGGTGCATAGTAGCGCGAGTTAACTAGACGCGCAGCACCAGTTAAATCCATGATGGTAACGATGCCCGCGACTGCACTTCCGTGCAGCATAAATATGACCTCGTTGGAATAAGCTGGTAATGCTCGACGCAATGCACTCGGCAAGATAATACGTCTGTATGTCATAAACTTACTCATGCCATAGGCTTTCGCAGCTTCCACCTCACCTTTCGGCAAACCATTAATCGCACCACGAATAATTTCTGCGGTGTAAGCCGATGTATTCAGAATAAAAGCGACCAAAGCACAGAACCAAGCGTTCTCCCACAAGGTATCTTTCACAGGGAAAAACTGATCCATGCCGTAGTAAATCAAATACAGCTGAACCAATAGCGGCGTTCCACGGAAAAAGTAAATGAATCCCCAAGAAGGTAAGCTTAGAGCGTAATTGGTACTATTGCGTGCCACGGCTAATGGGATAGAGACACACAAGCCAATAACCAACGCTAATCCCACTAACCAAACTGTTGTCCAAAGTCCCTGAAGATAAGTTGGAAAGCTTTCAATAATCAAAGAAAAGTCCATAACTTACCTCGCATGAATACTGAACTTACGCTCAACAAGCTTGAGTAGCCCGGTCGAAACGCTGGTAAAAAATAGAAAGATGAGCGCGACAGCCATGTAAAAGGTGAACGGCATTTTCGTTGTACCTGCTGCCAATGAGCTCATTCTCACCATGTCATCCAGACCAATAATGGAAACTAAGGCTGTGGTCTTAAGTAACACTAACCAGTTATTACCAAATCCAGGTAATGCATGACGAATCATCTGAGGAAGTAAGATTCTTCTAAACGATAAAGCAGAACTCATCCCATAAGCTTTCGCCGCTTCTAATTCACCCTTGTCCACCGCCATGATCGCTCCACGAAAAGTCTCCGCCATGTAGGCGCCAAAGATAAAACCAATCGTGAGTACACCAGCTATAAATGGGCTGACATCAATATAATCAGGTAAGTAAGACGTCCATTCATGGTTTGGATCACTCGAGGCAAACCACTCGTTGAGCGTTTCGTTGATGGAGTAAAGGCTGTTATTTAAAAGTATTTGTCCACCAAAGAAAATTAGCATCATCAGAACCAAATCTGGAATGCCGCGAATGACTGTGGTGTAAAGAGTGGCAATCGCCCTTGCCCATTTGTAAGGTGCTAACTTAGCTAATGCGCCAAGCATGCCTAAGACCATGGCGAGAATGAGTGAAAGCACTGCAACTTCTATTGTTACTAAAGCTCCTTTCAAAATCGAAGCTTCGTATCCTTGTAAATCTAGCATAGGTGAGTTCCTAATCCCTAAACTCAAAAAATCGACCGTTGACTACTTCTAGGAACAAGCCAACGGTCGCTTAATTACGGTTTATTCACCGTACACATCGTAGTTAAAGTATTTACCAGCAATTTCTTGGTAAACACCTTTCTCACGTAGTGAAATAATTGCTGCGTCGAGTTTCTTCGTCAGATCTTTGTCTTGTTTACGAACAGCGATACCCATACCTTCGCCAAACCATTTTGGATCGGTTAACGATGGTCCAACAAACTCATAAGCTTCGCCACCTGCTTTGTTGATCACACCCTCTTCTAGAGCAGACGCATCACCTAAAACGGCAGCAATTCGACCATTTTCTAGATCAAGATACGCTTCATCAAAAGAGCCATAACGCACAATTTCAACATCATCGCCGTAGTTGTCAGTTAAGTACTTGTCATGTGTCGTCGCACGTTGCACGCCAATTTTGACATCTTTAAGATTATCAAAATCTAGACCAGCACCTTTCTTAGCGATAAATTTATTTGGAATTTGTGCGTACTTGCCAGTGAAATCGACTTTTTTCTTGCGCTCTTCAGTGATAGACATTGCTGCGATGATGGCATCGTACTTACGTGCAAGCAGAGAAGGAATAATACCATCCCAATCTTGAGCGACGATTTTGCACTTCACTTGCA
The DNA here is from genome assembly GCF_033337665.1 of Vibrio sp. Vb2960. NCBI lineage: Bacteria > Pseudomonadati > Pseudomonadota > Gammaproteobacteria > Vibrionales > Vibrionaceae > Vibrio > Vibrio sp. Vb2960. The sequence continues at coordinate 112,457 of NZ_JAWORD010000011.1, forward strand.
TCTCTTCACAGAGTGCATTTGCCATGTCTACGTCAAAGCCTTTTATTGAGCCATCAGTTTCTGTCCAGCTAAACGGAGGGTAAGCACCTTCGATACCAAAGCGAACTGTTTTCCATTCTTTCGCTTGGGCAACACCTGATACTGCCGTTGCAGCAATCGTTGCTGCTAATAACCACTTTTTCATTTCCATACTCCTGTGATTGCTATTTTATTTCGTTTTGTTTGTTGTGTTGGCTTAGGAGGCAATAGTCTGCCGCCTAACAAATATTAGTAAATGGATGAGATAAACTGCTGTAATCGTTCTGAATCCGGGTTTGTAAATAGCTTAGCTGGATTTCCCTGTTCTTCCACTAAGCCTTGATGTAAAAACATCACATGGTTTGATACGTCACGTGCAAACGCCATTTCGTGCGTGACCACCAGCATAGTTCGCCCTTCATCTGCCAAATCTCTCATTACCCCCAGAACTTCTCCTACAAGTTCTGGGTCAAGCGCAGAAGTTGGCTCGTCAAACAACATCACCTCTGGGTCAACTGCTAGCGCACGGGCAATAGCTGCACGTTGCTGCTGGCCGCCAGATAAGTGCCCAGGGTAATAATCTTTACGCTCATACAAGCCTACCTTCTTAAGCAAGACTTCTGCGTTTTCAATCGCTTGAGCTTTTGGCACGCCTAAGACATGAACAGGCGCCTCAATCACGTTTTCTAGTACGGTTAGGTGAGACCAGAGGTTGAAACCTTGGAAAACCATTGCCAGGCGTGAGCGAATACGTTGGACTTGCTTTTCATTAGCAGGAACAGATTCACCTGCTCTGTTGTTCTTCATTTGGATTAATTCACCATTTACCCAAATTTCGCCCGCGGTAGGCGTTTCTAGCAAGTTGATACATCTGAGAAAGGTACTCTTACCTGAGCCGGAAGAGCCAATGATGGAGATAACATCTCCTTTGTGCGCGGCAAGTGAAATGCCTTTTAAAACTTCATTTTGTCCAAATGTTTTGTGCAGGTCTTTTATATCTAGCGCTGGTACATCATTCATGCGCCCTACTCCCTGTGTTTTTGTCACTGCAATTAAGGGACTCCGCCCTCTCTAATTCGGAACAAATTAGCACCGCCCCTTGAAACTTGCAACAAATTATTAACCTAAATAATTCGAATAGAAAGATACGATAGACAAATTAATATGCAATATATAGCAACATATTCTTCAAAAGTTGAATATTAAATATAAAAAAGCCCCTTTCAAAGGGGCTTAATAAATTTACAAAAGTGTTAATTGAAACCTATTCGAGGTCGCAATGAATTAATTAAAACGAGTGACTACCAACGAGTTTGAAGTACGTAATGTCACTTCATTTTCTAAGCCTTCTTTTTCAGAAGTAATGATGCCATCTAGGTCTTCATCTAGTTCAGGCTCTGACGCTTCACCATTGGAGAAGAAGCTCATGAAAACTTTAGAATCAATATTACTATCTTCATTCACTACTAAAGCAGTGCGATTAAAATCGTCCGAAGCTGAAACCTTCAAACCGTTAACGGCCGATGTTGGGAAGTTGTAGTAATGCAATTCAGGAACAACAACAGAATCACTATCACTTGTTGTGAAAATGCGATGTGTGACTCTGTAGTCGCCTGAAGTTGCAAAGTAAGCGACACGAGTAAAGCCTTCAGTAGACGATGTTAAGCCCATGTCCAGATCAATCACGGACTCTGCACTTCCTTGCGTTGATACACTTGGTTTTGTGTTCGGCAGGTTATCAATATTTAAGTAAGCACTCGGATCAACGTCAATATCCCATCCGTCAGAGATCGTTTCGTTAAGTAGAGACTCCCAACCATTAACTTGATTCTCTGAGAACGCCATGTATACCCAAGTTTCTTTATTCGTTGCACTAGGGCGATTATATTCAACGGCCGTTTTATCCAGCTTCAACGCGTCATATGCAAAGCCGTTAGTAACAAAGCCAATGTTAAGCGAGTCGTAAGTATAGTCAGAAGACGAATAAATGTTTGACGTATTATCCGCTCTAACTAAGGCTATCTCACCAGTTCCCCACGAACCAATACCATATTGGTAAAGCGCTTTGTCGCTTGAACCTGATTCATACTGAAACAATGCCGTTGGTTCACCTTTAAGCCCCATCAGTTCATCAGTAGGCAACATATCAGGGTTCGGAGACGTGAAAATATCGGTTTGCGAGACAAAGTTGTAATCTCCGCCACCTGATTCAGCATTTCGGTAATCTAAGTTAGTAAACTTATTGCTTGCTAAGTTACCGCCAGTAAAGCATTTGTTCAAAGAGTCTCGGTTTAGTGCAAAAGTAGCATTACGTAGTTTCTTATCTTCCAAGAACTCTTTTGAAAACGTGTTTACGCGAGCTTCTTTGCCGTTAAATTCTATTGCTTGAAACGTTATAAAGCCGCCGTCAGGGATATCTTCAAGATAAAACTTAAAGTTATCAGTGGTAGGTTTGATAATGTCTCCGGATCTTTTGCCATCTGCATCAGAGTAGTAACCGATAACATAGTTGGTCACTTGCTCTTTTGACGCTGCACTGTAGGTTAAAACCGTTTTATCGCCGTTCAGCTCAGTTTTGTGGTCATATACAGTACAACCTTTCGTAGTTGCTTCACTTTCAGTCATTGTTGCTGGTATAGCAAAATCAAAAGTAAACGCAGTTTTCGGCGCTGCACCACCGCCACCGCCGCCACCGCCGCCGCAACCGACCATTAACCCTGAGATGATTGCCACTAGTGGCAGTACTTTAAGCTGTTTCATGTCTTTTTCCTAAACTGAGCGGCAATGATTAGCCAAAAAATTGTCTTTGCTCTGTCCAAAGCAAGAATAAAGCCAGCTTTATATAATCATCGTGAATATTGACATTTAATCTGCATCTCGTGCAAAAGGACAAAAAGTTCTAATTTTATGCAACTTGTGTAATGAAATTACACAAGATCTCCGCATCTCATTCGCATGCCAGAAACTTTCTGTAGTTTTATTTCACAACCATTCTTAAAGTGATCTAAATCAATCACCCTAAATGGCTATCTTGCTAGACTCCTGCCAAAAGATGAGGCTTTTTTTTGTGCCTCAACACAATAAGTTATTAGCTATGCTTAGGCACAGTGTCGACGTGTAACAAATCTAACAATAGCTAGCATAAGCGTGCCGCAGGATGCGGATTAACACAATTGAATGAAGAATTCATAACTTTTAAATATATGAGGAATCTATGTCAGACGCAGTTAACAAAACGCACTCTGATTCAGATATCGAGACCAAGAGCTACCGTGAGCTTCATCGTCCAGCATCTGAGTTCGCAAGCCGTTCAGACTACCTAGACCACGAACTACAAATCATGAAGCCACGTCGTTTTGGCTTGAACTTGCCAGGTCGTGACTTCCGCTTTGAGCTTGAAGACCTTGTTCCAGCACTTGCTGGTACTATCGGTATTATCGCAATGTACTCTGCGGTAATGATGTCTTGGGCTGAAGGTCTTACTGCAGCATGGGACCACGTAAACTTAGGCAAGGACTTTGCTATCGAAGTTGCGCGTGTAGAAATGCTCATCCCTGCACTTCTTTTCTGTGTACTTGCCTCTGGTTTTATTAACCCTAAAGCCAACCTAGCAGGCAACCACGGCCCAATGATCCCTCTTATTGGTACCATCGCTCTTGCTGGTGCTCATCCTCTTGCATTAGCAATTCTCATTGGTGTGTTTGGTTTGATTTTGAGCCTCTTAAAAGGTGGGTCAAAACTGGTTAACCTCACCTCTGAAGGTACGGCTGGTGGCCTTCTTATTTTCCTAGGTTTAACCGGAACCATGAGCCAAATTAACTCTATTCAAGCTTGGGCTGTTGGTTTGCAATCCGATACGGTTGCCGCTGGTAGCATGGGTTACATCGGTCTAATTGTTCTTGCGGTTACCATTGGCTTATACGCGTTCCTTGCTAAAGTGAACAAACGCTGGCTAGCGATCCCTGTTTGTGCCTTCACTGGGCTTGCAATCGCACTTGCTCTTGGCGCAGGCTTCGATATTAAATTCGTAACCGAGACAGGCCTTCCAAACCTAAATCCAATCTACTGGTGGGGTTCAACAGAAGAAGGTTGGATGCTTGGTCTTCCTAATATGGAACACTTCATCGCTTCACTACCATTCGCCATTCTTGCGGTAGCAATGTGGTCACCTGACTTCTTGGGTCACCGTATCTTCCAAGAGATGAACTACCCACGTAAGAGTGAGAAAGTGCTGATGGACGTTGATGACACAATGACAATGTGTTCCGTTCGCCAAATGGTCGGTACTGCAGTGGGTGGTGGTAACATCACATCATCTTGGGGGACTTACATGATCCCTGCTGCAATCGCGAAACGCCCTATTCCTGCTGGTGCCATCTTACTAGGCTCTCTATGTATTATTGTTGCAATCCTTGGTTTTCCTATGGACGTTGCAGTATGGCCTCCAGTTATGCGCGTTGCTCTTCTCGTTGGTGTATCTCTACCACTGCTTGAAGCTGGCATGCAGATGGTGAAGGACTCGAAAGACTCACAAGCAGCAGGTATCTGTATCTTTGGTTCTGCCGTTGTTAACCCAGTTCTAGCTTGGGCACTAACTATGCTTTTAGATAACAACGGTTTAATTGGAGATAAAGAGCGCGCGTCTCGCCTATCATTTGTAGACAAGATTGTGATCCCAGTAAGCGTACTTGTTATCTGTTTAGTTGCTATGCTTGCAGTTGGTATGCTTGAAGGCCAGTATGGCATCCAAGCTTGGCTATAAGCTAGCAGTCCAGAAATTTGTGGGTAGCGCTCGTCGCTACCCCATTTTTATCGAGATTTTTGAGGATTTATTGATTTAGTTTAAGGTTTGCAAAAAAATTTTAGTTTAACCTCTAACTGTTGCTTAAAAAGAGAAACGTTAAAACTAGTGACAATATTTATAGTTTTGTAAATCGAATACGTAAATTTAAGACTATAAATATTGTTATTCATAAGAGTGTACTGTTCCCCTCTTTTATCTGGGGATAGCTGGCTCAACGGCGAAGCAGTACGTATTTTTTTCTACTAAAAAGGTAGGTATGTCATGGCAGAGCAATTTGCTAAAGCTTGGGAAGGTTTTGCTGCAGGCGACTGGCAAAACGAAGTAAACGTTCGTGATTTCATTCAGAAGAACTACACTCCGTACGAAGGCGACGAATCTTTCCTAGTTTCTGAAGGTACTGAAGCGACTAACAAGCTTTGGGCTAAGGTAATGGAAGGCATCAAACAAGAGAACGCGACTCACGCTCCTGTTGATTTTGATACTTCAGTTATCTCTACCATCACTGCTCACGATGCAGGCTACATCGAAAAAGACCTAGAAACTATCGTAGGTCTTCAAACTGACGCTCCTCTAAAACGTGCGATCATCCCTAACGGTGGTATCCGCATGGTTGAAGGTTCATGCAAAGCCTACGACCGCGAGCTAGACCCACAAGTTAAAAAAATCTACACAGAATACCGTAAAACTCACAACCAAGGCGTTTTCGATATCTACACTCCTCAAATCATGGCGTGTCGTAAATCTGGCGTACTGACTGGTCTTCCAGATGCATACGGTCGTGGTCGTATCATCGGTGACTACCGTCGTGTTGCTCTATACGGTATTGACTTCCTAATGAAGGATAAATTCGCGCAGTTCTCTTCTCTACAAGAGCGTTTTGAGAACGGCGAAGACCTACAAATGACAATGCAGCTTCGTGAAGAGATCGCAGAGCAACACCGTGCTCTAGGTCAAATCAAAGAAATGGCTGCAAAATACGGTTGTGATATTTCTCGTCCTGCTGAAACTGCGCAAGAAGCTATTCAGTGGACTTACTTCGGTTACCTAGCTGCTGTTAAATCTCAAAACGGTGCGGCTATGTCTCTAGGTCGTACTTCTACGTTCCTAGACATCTTCATCGAACGTGATATCGCGGCTGGTAAGCTAACTGAAGAACAAGCTCAGGAAATGATCGACCACTTCGTAATGAAACTACGTATGGTTCGTTTCCTACGTACTCCTGAGTACGATGATCTATTCTCTGGCGACCCTATCTGGGCAACTGAGTCTATGGGTGGTATGGGTCTTGACGGTCGTACGCTAGTTACTCGTACAAACTTCCGTTTCCTAAACTCACTATACACTATGGGTCCTTCTCCAGAGCCAAACATCACTGTTCTTTGGTCTGAGCAACTACCTGAAGGCTTCAAGAAGTTCTGTGCGAAAGTATCTATCGATACTTCTTCTATTCAGTACGAAAATGACGACTTAATGCGTCCAGACATGAACTCTGACGACTACGCGATCGCATGTTGTGTATCTCCAATGGTTGTTGGTAAGCAAATGCAGTTCTTCGGTGCTCGTGCGAACCTTGCGAAAACAATGCTTTACACCATCAACGGTGGTGTGGATGAGAAGCTAAAAATCCAAGTTGGCCCGCAAATGCCTAAGATCGAAGGCGATGTTCTTAACTACGATGAACTGTGGGAGAAAATGGACCACTTCATGGATTGGCTAGCGAAACAATATGTGACTGCACTAAACGCTATCCACTTCATGCACGATAAGTACAGCTACGAAGCGGCACTAATGGCTCTACACGACCGTGACGTTAAACGTACTATGGCTTGTGGTATTGCTGGTCTATCTGTTGCAGCTGACTCACTATCTGCAATTAAATACGCAAAAGTTAAGCCAATTCGTGACGAAGACGGTCTAGCAATCGACTTCGAAATCGAAGGCGATTACCCTAAATTCGGTAACAACGACCCACGCGTTGATGACATTGCATGTGAACTTGTTTCTGTATTTATGGGCAAAATCCGTAAGCTTAAGACTTACCGTGACGCAATCCCTACTCAGTCAATTCTTACTATCACTTCAAACGTGGTTTACGGTAAGAAAACTGGTAACACGCCTGATGGTCGTCGTGCTGGTGCTCCATTTGCTCCAGGTGCAAACCCAATGCACGGTCGTGACGAGAAAGGTGCTGTAGCATCACTAACTTCAGTTGCTAAACTGCCGTTTGCTGACGCACAAGATGGTATCTCTTACACATTCTCTATCGTACCTAACGCACTAGGTAAAGATGAGGGCTCACAACGCGCTAACCTTGCTGGTCTGATGGATGGTTACTTCCACCACGAAGCGGGTATCGAAGGTGGTCAACACCTAAACGTGAACGTTCTTAACCGTGAAACTCTAGAAGACGCAGTTAAGCACCCAGAGAAATACCCTCAGCTAACAATCCGTGTATCTGGTTACGCTGTTCGCTTCAACTCTCTAACTGCAGAGCAACAAGCTGACGTAATCGCGCGTACATTCACTGAGTCTCTATAAGACTATAGCGAAATAACGTTCTAGTAATACAACAAAGGCTGATGCTAAGTAGCATCAGCCTTTTTTTATTTCTTGAATGAAAGTTGTGATATCGCGAAAGACTTTTGCCCGCATTCTTACGTATGATGCGAAAAAAGTTAGCAAATAAAGTCTATGAGATTTAGTAAATTAATTATTCTTACCCTTCTTTCTCCAGTTGCAATAGCATCCACTAAGTCTACGGTTTCTTTTACCATCGACAACGATGGTATTTTTGGCGTCGATCAAGACTATACGAATGGTGTTTTCCTTTCTTACGCGACAGGCCAACTGATACAAGAAAGCCAATGGAAATGGCTGAGTCTAGCTAACTCAGAGCACGCCAATATCGATAAAATAGAGTTGGTTCTTGGCCACAAAATGTGGACTCCAAGCGACATTGAAGCCGATTATCCACTAATCAATGATCGCCCATATGCCGGTTACCTACACACCGAAATCAACTACCTTTCCCTAACGAGTGACAAAGCTGTACGGTACAATTTCACCATAGGAGCTACGGGTGAAAGTTCGCTATCAGAAAAGGCGCAAGAAATCGTTCACGGCATAACAGGATCGACGGACCCTCAAGGTTGGGATTACCAGATTGAAGATAAAGTTGCGTTCAGCCTTGGTTACCGCGTATTTAACAAATTGATGCGCAGCGAAGAACAAAAAACACAATGGGAGATCACCAACATTAACGACATCAATGCGGGTAACTTCCGTAGTGATGTCTCTCAAGGCGTCATGTTGCGTTGGGGTACAAACCTAGCGAATAGCATCGGAGCCGCCAATATCAGTGTCGAAAGCCCTTTCTCAGCAAGTATGATCGCTCAGAGCACGTCGAGTTGGTTCTTGTTCACCGGGTTTGAAGGTCGTTACCGCTTTAATGACATGACTATCGAAGGAGATCGTCCTGGCATTCCTGAACCGTCAGCGCCATACGACGTCACACTGCAAAATTGGCAAGCAAGTGCCGTCGCGGGGGTATCTTGGTACAACCAAAATTACGGTGCAAGCATCACCTTTACGATTAAAACACCGGATTATGAAGAAGCCCAAACCGATGTTTATGGGACAGGCTCGTTCTCCGTGTTCGCCTTTTTCTAAAAACTGGATTATCCCAGCATCGAAGTCAATCTAGATACACGGCAAGTTCTCGGGGTAGGTATTAACCATCTCGTGTTCAAGCGTTTATGTAGATTGGCTCCATCTATTTTCTTTCTTCAAATAACCTTGCCTTTAGTACCGACAAAGCTGTTTTAACCCTGCTTTTTGTAATAAAATAACAGCTAGAATTTACTAGTAATGAGAGCAAAAGATGTCAACAGCTGGTCGTATTCACTCATTTGAGTCATGTGGTACCGTAGACGGACCTGGTATTCGATTTATCGTCTTCTTGCAAGGTTGTTTAATGCGCTGTAAGTATTGCCATAACCGCGATACTTGGGACACGCATGATGGCAAAGAAGTCACGGTTGAAGAAATCATTTCCGAAGCGAAAAGTTACCGCCACTTCATGAATGCATCAGGTGGTGGCGTTACTTGTTCTGGCGGCGAAGCGATGCTTCAACCGGAATTCGTACGTGATTTTTTCCGCGCAGCTAAAGCCGAGGGCATTCATACATGTCTAGATACTAACGGTTATGTTCGTAAGCACACTGATGTTATCGATGAAGTACTGGATGCAACAGACTTAGTCATGCTTGACATCAAACACATGAAAGACGAAGTGCACCAAGATCTGATCGGTGTATCCAACCGACGCACATTGGACTTTGCTCGTTACTTGCAAAAAATCGGAAAGAAAACATGGATTCGCTATGTCGTCGTGCCTGGTTACACAGATGACCCAGAAGCAGCACACATGCTTGGTGAATTTATTAAAGACATGGATAACATCGAAAAGGTCGAGTTACTTCCTTACCACAAATTAGGGGCTCATAAGTGGGAAGCGTTAGGCTTAGAATACCCACTCGAAGGCGTAAACCCGCCACCGAAAGAAACCATGGATGAAATTCAATCCATTCTTGCTCAATACAACGATAACGTAAAATACTAAGTGAACCGCAAGACTAACCTCTTTAAAATACCAGCTTATTGCTGGTATTTTTTTGATTATATCTAAGCCTTATCAGTGAGTTTCTCTGCGGTCATTTAGGTATAAAAAGAACGATAGAAATGATTGCGTCATGTTCGCATAGGAAGGAAGTAACATGGATTTGTTTAACTTAGGCTCTCTTGTTGTCTCAATTTGGATAGTAGTAGTCTACTGCCTACCAGATTGGAAAAAAGTCGTTTGGCCCAAACTGGAAAAAGAGAAAGGATTTCAGCACCTCGTTTTTGCAACGCTCTTCTTTTTCAGTATTTTATGGGCCGCTCAAGCAGGTGTAAAAGAAGGATTACAGATTCATTTTCTTGCACTAACAACGCTGACGATGATGTATGGTTGGCGCATGGCATTTCTACTCAGCATTCCCGCTATGTTGGTCAACCACCTACTACATGATGTGTCCTTGCTACTCTTACCCACGTCGTTAGTTCTATCTGCCCTAATTCCGATTTTCATTAGTTACTTAGTGTTTCTTCTGAGTTACCACTACTTGCCACGAAACATTTTTGTTTTCATCTTCGTTGCTGGATTTTTCAATGGCGCGATAACAGGAAGTCTGCACCTCATCATTAACTCTTTTTATCACCTATCAGTTGGTCACTACGATTGGGAAACCATTCAACATAACTACTTTGTTTTTGTGCCGTTGCTCGCCTTTCCAGAAGGTCTATTAAATGGTATGGCACTGGCGGTTTTAACCGTATTCAAGCCAGAGTGGCTGAGAGTATTTTCAGACCGAGACTACATATACAATCATTACCATAAATAAGTGTTTTCAAACTGGTCAAAAGTGACAGTTCTTGCCATTTTTTAGTATTAAATATGTGTTGAGATCATGTTTCACTCATGTCTTAAGCGTTAACCTAAGCACATTAAAAATGTATTAGATATCTAGTGAGGTCACCATGGAAATGTCAAACGCTCAACGTTTGATTCTATCAAACCAATACAACCTTATTTCTCAACTTGATCCAAGTAATGCGGCCAAATACAAACGCTTACAAACGATCGTTGAACGTGGTTATGAACTACAAATGCGAGAGTTGAACAAAGATTTCGGCTGCCTCTCAGAAGCAGAATGTCGTGAGATCATCGACGTTATGGAGATGTATCATGCGATGCAAGAATCTTACAACATGCTAGACGATGAAGATCGCAGCAACGTAGATCAGCGCCGCTTGAAGTTCTTGGGATTTGATATCGCTTCAGAAGCACAACAAGTACATTACGTACGTTTTCTCATCGATTCTGAAGGTTTGTACCCTCAGTTTGACAAGGCAGATCATCAATTTAACAGCCAAATGCCGATGCTAGATAAATACCGCCGTATGCTGCAAACTTGGCGTAACTGCCCTCGTCAGTATCATTTATGTGAAAACGAACTAGCGCAAATCTTCAGCGCATAAAATGGTCGTCTAAGAATGAGGAGAGCGCCCGCTCTCCTTGTTATTTACCCTGTCACAAACTTATCTAAGACTTTGCTCTCTTCCTACCTCTTTCACTTGCCTTGCTCAATGTAGAACAACGAATCACTGAGACTCTTCCGTCTTTGCCAAATATTTGATTTCTATTGCACCTATTCACGACATAAATTCGTCCTTAATAAAAGAGTGATTCAAATGTCACTTTTACAATAAATTCATAATTGTTAAGCAAAATTGCAAATCCCCGACTAGGCTTAAGTAGAGAAAGGCTGTGATTGAAAAATTCATATCCACCGCTCACCGTTGTAACGAAAAAACCGTCCATAAAGCAAAGTCTTTGGTGTCGCCAATCTTACATTCTGTACGAACCAAATGTGATAACAGGACGTATATTCAAACAACAACGAGCATAACTGTTGGTGGAAAGCCTGAATCAACGTTCGTCGGTAGACTGACTATTAAAGGGGAAAGCGACATGAGTATTTTCGACCACTATCAATCAAGATATGAAGCTGCAAAAGATGAAGAGATGTCGTTACAGGAGTTTTTAGCCCTGTGTAAAGATGACAAAAGCGCTTATGCTAATGCAGCAGAACGCCTACTGATGGCGATTGGTGAACCAGAGATAATCGATACGGCAAAAGATCCTAGACTAAGCCGAATCTTCTCGAATCGTGTTATCTCTCGTTATGAAACCTTTAAAGACTTTTATGGCATGGAAGATGCCATAGAACAAATTGTGTCTTACCTAAAACATGCGGCGCAAGGCCTAGAAGAGCGTAAGCAGATTCTTTACCTACTCGGCCCTGTAGGTGGCGGTAAGTCTTCGCTTGCAGAAAAGCTTAAGGCTCTGATGGAACAGATGCCTATTTATGTTCTTACTGCTAACGGCGAACGCAGCCCAGTGAATGACCATCCATTCTGCCTATTCAAAGCCACAGAAGATGGCGATATTTTGAAAAAAGAGTATGGCATCGAGCACCGTTATCTTCGCTCGATCATGTCTCCTTGGGCCGCTAAACGTCTTCACGAGTTTGGTGGTGATATCACCAAATTTAAAGTAGTGAAAGTACGCCCTTCTATCCTTGACCAAATCGGTATTGCCAAAACTGAACCAGGCGATGAAAACAACCAAGATATCTCATCATTGGTTGGTAAAGTCGATATTCGTAAGCTTGAACACTATTCGCAAGACGATCCAGACGCTTACAGCTACTCCGGTGCGCTGTGTAAAGCAAACCAAGGTTTAATGGAATTCGTTGAGATGTTCAAAGCACCAATCAAAGTGCTTCACCCGCTGTTAACAGCAACGCAAGAAGGCAACTTCAACGGTACAGAAGGCCTTTCTGCGATTCCATTCGACGGTATGATTCTGGCTCACTCAAACGAATCTGAGTGGCAGACCTTCCGTAACAACAAGAACAATGAAGCGTTCTTGGACCGTGTTTATATTGTGAAAGTACCTTACTGTCTACGTGTTTCAGAAGAAGTCAAAATCTACCAAAAACTTCTTGAAAACAGTGAGTTGTCTCAAGCCCCTTGTTCACCAAGCACGCTCGAGACTCTGGCACAATTCAGTATTCTTTCTCGACTTAAAGAGCCTGAAAACTCGTCCATCTTCTCTAAGATGCGCGTATACGACGGTGAAACGCTGAAAGATACGGATCCAAAGGCAAAAAGCTATCAAGAGTATCGTGATTATGCTGGTGTCGATGAAGGCATGAACGGTCTCTCAACACGTTTTGCCTTTAAGATTTTGTCACGCGTATTTAACTTCGACCAAACCGAAGTGGCAGCCAACCCTGTACATCTATTCTATGTGATTGAACAACAGGTTGAGCGCGAACAGTTCCCTGCTGAAACAGCAGAGAAATATCTCGAGTTCTTGAAAGGCTACCTAGTACCTCGATACGTTGAATTTATCGGTAAAGAGATTCAGACCGCTTATCTTGAGTCTTACTCTGAATACGGCCAAAACATCTTCGACCGATATGTCACCTATGCAGACTTCTGGATTCAAGACCAAGAGTACCGAGATCCAGAAACTGGTCAGCTATTTGATCGCTCTTCACTGAATGCTGAGCTAGAGAAGATCGAAAAAACAGCTGGTATTTCTAACCCGAAAGATTTCCGAAACGAAATCGTTAACTTTGTGCTTCGTGCGAAAGCGAATAACAATGGTCAAAACCCGGTTTGGACCAGCTACGAAAAACTGCGCACAGTAATCGAGAAGAAAATGTTCTCCAATACCGAAGAGCTACTTCCGGTTATCTCATTTAATGCGAAAACCTCTTCTGAAGATCAGAAGAAGCACGACGACTTTGTCGCTCGCATGATGGAAAAAGGCTATACCGAGAAACAGGTTCGCCTACTTTCTGAGTGGTACCTACGAGTACGTAAGTCATCCTAACCCAGTATTGAGTTAGGTCGCTTGTGAAACATGAAGAGGGCTATTTCATGGCGCAATTTATAGACCGAAGGCTCAATGGCAAGAACAAGAGCGCTGTTAATCGACAGCGCTTCTTGAAGCGCCACAAAGAGCAAATAAAAGAGTCGGTAGCAGACGCAGTGAATCGACGCTCGATTACGAATACGGAAACGGGCGAAGACGTCTCTATCCCTCACAAAGACATCAATGAGCCTATATTTCATCAAGGCAAAGGTGGTGTTCGCGAACGAGTTCATCCCGGTAACGACCAATTCATTACTGGTGATAAAATTGAGCGTCCCAAAGGTGGCGGTCAAGGTAGCGGCTCAGGAGAAGGGAACGCCAGTCCAGATGGAGAAGGCCAAGACGAATTTGTATTCCAAATATCAAAAGATGAGTACCTCGATATTTTGTTCGAAGATCTCGAGCTGCCTAATCTAGAAAAAAACCAAATTGCCAAAATCACTGAATGGAAAACACACCGTGCAGGCTTTCAAACTGCCGGTATCCCTTCCAATATCGCCGTAGTACGTTCTCTGCAACAATCTCTTGCGCGCCGTACTGCAATGACTGCTGGTAAGAAACGACTTCTTAAAGAGTTAGAAGACGAGCTTGCTCGCATCAAAAATATTGAACCTGCTCAGCAGTTTGAAGAGAACCGCTTGAAGGCTGAAATTGAAGAACTGCGCAAGAAAATCGAAAGCGTGCCGTTCATCGATACCTTCGACTTACGCTTCAAGAACTATGAGAAACGCCCTGTACCATCGAGCCAAGCGGTCATGTTCTGTCTAATGGACGTATCCGGTTCGATGGACCAGGCAACGAAAGACATCGCAAAACGCTTCTATGTTCTTTTGTACTTGTTCTTAACTCGTACCTACGAGAATGTCGAAGTCGTCTTTATCCGCCACCATACCCAAGCGAAGGAAGTGGACGAGCACGAATTTTTCTATTCACAAGAAACCGGGGGTACCATTGTATCTAGCGCGCTCAAGTTAATGGATGAAATAGTAAAAGAGCGATACCCGATTGGTCAGTGGAACATATATGCAGCTCAAGCATCCGACGGTGACAACTGGGCAGATGATTCGCCAAGATGCCGGGATCTGTTAGTGAACAAATTACTTCCAAACTGTCAGTACTACTCTTACATAGAGATCACGCGGCGCTCGCACCAAACTCTATGGCATGAGTACGAAAAACTCACTGAAGAGTTTCCTAATTTCGCAATGAAAAACATTCGCTCTGTGGAGGATATTTTCCCAGTCTTTCGTGAACTATTCCAAAAAGAAACGGCGTAAGGAGGCTAGCGATGAATACCGCAACGAGAAACCTCTCAGGAGAGGCGCCTAAGAAGCGTAACAGTAAAGTGTTGCCAGATGGACCAGATTGGACATTTGAGCTGTTAGAGCGATACCACAAAGAAATTAAGCGTGTCGCGGAGCATTATCGCCTAGACACTTACCCTAACCAAATAGAAGTGATTACTTCAGAACAGATGATGGATGCCTATTCAAGCATCGGCATGCCAATCAATTACAACCACTGGTCATTTGGTAAAAAATTCATTCAAACAGAGCAGAACTATAAACATGGTCAAATGGGGCTAGCCTACGAGATTGTGATTAACTCCGACCCTTGTATTGCTTATTTGATGGAAGAAAATACGGTAACAATGCAAGCGCTCGTGATAGCACACGCGTGTTACGGCCATAACTCTTTTTTCAAAGGTAATTACCTATTCCAAACGTGGACTGACGCCAGTTCTATTATCGACTATCTGCTGTTCGCCAAAAAGTACTTAGCCGAATGTGAAGAACGATATGGCGTAAAAGAAGTGGAAAAGCTGCTCGACTCTTGTCACGCGTTAATGAACTTTGGTGTAGACCGCTACAAGCGTCCAGAGAAAATCTCAATTACAGAGGAAAAAGCAAGACAAGAAGAACGCGAAGCATACCTACAATCTCAAGTTAATGAGCTTTGGCGCACGGTACCGACAGCCAAGACGAAAGAGGAAGACATTAAAGAGCGATTCCCAAGCGAGCCTCAGGAAAACTTGCTCTACTTCTTCGAAAAACATGCGCCGTTGCTAGAGCCGTGGCAACGTGAAGTTGTTCGGATCGTCCGTAAGATCAGTCAGTATTTTTATCCGCAAAAACAAACGCAAGTTATGAATGAGGGCTGGGCAACGTTCTGGCACTACACCATACTCAACCATCTTTATGATGAGGGCTTGGTGTCTGAAAAATTCATTCTAGAGTTCTTACATAGCCACACCAGTGTCGTGGCTCAGCCGCCTTATAACAGTCCTTACTTTAATGGCATTAACCCCTACGCGTTAGGCTTTGCCATGTTCCGAGATATTAAGCGTATCTGTGAAGAACCAACTGATGAGGACAAAGAGTGGTTTCCAGACCTAGCAGGAACCGACTGGTTAGATGCAGTGCATTTCGCGATGCATAATTTCAAAGATGAAAGCTTTATTAGCCAATACCTTTCTCCGAAATTAATGCGTGATTTCAAGTTGTTTGCGATCAACGATGATGATCATAAGAACTTTATTGAAGTCGCTGCGATACACGATGAGATGGGTTATAAACGCATTAGAGAAACCCTAGCCGCTCAGTATAACTTATCTAATCTTGAGCCAAACATTCAGGTGTTTAATGTCGATGTCCGTGGTGATCGCTCGCTTACGTTGCAGTACGTTCCTCACAACCGCATCCCACTTGATGATAGTTACGAAGAAGTTCTAAAGCACGTGTATCGATTATGGGGCTTTGATGTCATTCTCCAAGAAGTGAAAGACACCGGTCACCGAGAGGTCTTAGCGACCTGCCCTAAACGGAACCAATACGACACTAACATTTAACTAATACCGCGATACAAGTAAAACAAAAAGGCTCCTAATTCAGGAGCCTTGCTTATTCTTAAATCTATATGAGCATTTGTTACGCTTGCTTCTCAACAATCGCGCGCACGGCTTCTAGATCTTCGGGCGTATCAACGCCTGCTGCTGGTGCTTCTTTCGCTACCGCCACATGAATTTTTTCACCGTACCAAAGCACTCGCAGTTGCTCAAGACACTCAATCTGCTCTAATGCACTTGGTGCCCAGTTGACATACGTATTAATGAAACCAGCTCGATAAGCATAAATACCAATATGACGCATTAATGGGTTGGCAATGGTTTTGTCTTGTTTAGCAAAGTTATCGCGATCCCAAGGGATGGTTGCTCGACTAAAGTACATCGCATAGCCTTGCTCATCTGCGACAACTTTAACAGCGTTCGGGTTGAACACTTCCTCTTCCGAGTCTATTTCTACAGCTAACGTCGCCATCGGGGCTTCACACCCAGATAAGTTATCAGCAACCTGACGAATGATGGACGGCGGAATCAAAGGCTCATCCCCTTGCACATTAACAATAATGTGGTCTGACGGAATAGCCATCTTTTCAACAACTTCGGCAAGACGCTCCGTACCTGATTCGTGGTGGGGAGAGGTCATACAAACTTTACCACCAAATGACGAAACCGCTTTCGCAACACGCTCGTCATCAGTTGCAACGATGACATCTTCCGCACCCGCTTGTAGCGCTTGTTCATAAACCCACTGAACCATAGGCTTACCACCAATATCCGCTAGCGGTTTACCAGGCAAACGGCTCGATGCGTAGCGCGAAGGGATGACAACCGTAAAAGACATTAGCGTCCCTCATCCATGCTCATAGTGCGAGCTTCAGGCTCTAGCAGAACTGGAATACCCTCTTTGATCGGGTAAGCAAGGCGATCCAATTTGCAGATCAACTCTTGATTATCTTTATCGTACGTCAGCTTACCTTTGCAAACAGGGCAAGCTACAATCTCAAGTAGACGGTGATCCATAAGCCGCTTTAACCTCTTTTATTCTATTTAAAATTTGCTCTGCATCGTTTGATTCAAACTGGGCAGATACAGGCAGATACCACCAATTATCTTGCGCATAATGGCTGCACTTGACGGCATCTTTCTCGGTCATAATCACATTGGTCCCTTGTTGAGCCAATGCTTCTAATTCTTGTTGATCAAAGTCTTGATGGTCAGCAAAACCTTTTGTGACTTTAACATCTGCGTTCATCGAGTTTAGTGTATGAAAAAAACGCGGAGGATGCCCAATGCCCGCAAATGCGACGAGATCTTTCAACTCCGAGACATCCACATGTTGCTTAGTCTTAAGATTAATAGCTTTAGAGGGTGCTAAAGCCATTGCGATTTCGCCCGTATGCGCTTGACCGCCATTGGTGATGATAAAGTCGACTTCTTTAAGTCGCTCAATACCTTCACGTAAAGGACCTAATGGAATCAGGCTTTCATTCCCAAACCGGCGATTCCCATCCACAATCACTAACTCAATATCACGGCCTAACGCATAATGTTGTAATCCATCATCCGTAATTATGATATCCACATCCAAATCTAGCAGTGCTTTCACAGCATTTGAACGCACAGGATCTACCGCAACAGGTGCTCCTGTACGGCGATGAATCAACTTAGGTTCATCGCCACAATGCTTCGCTGGCGTATCTTCTTTTAGCACTAACGGATAGGCAGGAGCCTTTGCCCCATAACCACGAGAAACAACCCCCGGCTTAAAGCCCATTTGCTGTAGTTGCTCAACAAGCCACACAACAACTGGTGTTTTACCATTGCCACCAGCTGTGACATTGCCAACCACAACAACAGGTATAGGCGCATTATAAGCTTGCTTGCGGCCAGTTTGGTATTGCTTTCGCTTTGACTTGCTTATCGCTCCAAATAATAAACTCAGTGGCCACAAAAGCGGCCACAAGAGGTATTTTATTGGATGGTTTTCAAACCAGATTTTTTCAATCACCGCGCTTATTCACCAAACTGAATACGGTGCAATTGTGCATACGCACCATTTTTCTCAATAAGCTCAGCGTGGTTGCCACGTTCAATGATGGCACCATCATCAACCACAAGAATTTCATCAGCTTTCTCGATTGTGGATAAGCGGTGCGCTATTACAAGTACCGTTTTGTCTTTTTGCAGCTCATCAAGTGCAGCTTGAATAGCTCGCTCGGATTCGGTATCCAAAGCTGAAGTTGCCTCATCAAGAATCAGCACTGGAGCATCACGCAATAGAGCTCGCGCAATCGCAACACGTTGGCGTTGACCACCAGACAAGCTAGCACCATTTTCACCAATCATGGTATCAAGTCCATCATCCATTTTGCCGATGAACTCCATCGCATGCGCGAGTGTTGCCGCTTTCTCGATATCACTGCGCTCGTATTGGCCATCCGTTGCGTACGCAATATTGTTTGCTATCGTGTCATTAAACAAATGAACATTTTGCGATACTAGTGCAAATTGCTGACGTAAATTCTTTAGCTCGTAATCACGAATATCATGCCCATCTAATGTGATAGATCCACTGTCAACATCATAGAAGCGGTTGAACAAGTTCGCGATGGTACTTTTACCTGAGCCAGAACGGCCAACTAGCGCCACCGTTTTTCCTCTTGGAATATCGAAGCTGACATTTTCCAATGCTGGTTTTTCTGCACCAGTGTAAGTAAAGCTTACGTTTTTAACTGAAACATCGCCATTTGCGCGTTTAACTGTCAACTTACCTTCGTTTTTCTCAGGCTCGAGGTCAATTAACGCGAAGAGCGTTTGGCTCGCAGCCATACCACGTTGGAACTGAGAAGTAACGTTAGTCAGCGCTTTAAGTGGGCGCATCAGACCAAACATTGCAGAGAAGACAACAGTAAATGTACCTGGAGTCAGTTGCTCTTTAATCGAATCAATACTTGCTAAATAAAGAACGGCAACAATTGCAAGTGATGCAATCATTTGTATGATAGGGTTAGCCGCCGCTTGAGCCGTCACCAACTTCATGCTTTGTTGACGCATTTGGTTGCTGACTTTTTCAAATCGTTTACGTTCGATGTCTTGGCCGCCATAGCTCAACACAACTTTATGGCCTTTCAGCATCTGCTCTGCTGATGCAGTTACGTTACCCATCATGGTCTGCATATTTTTGGATATTTTTCTAAAACGTTTAGAAACAACACCAATACCCCATGCCACAACAGGAGCAACAGCAAACAGCACTAGCGACAATTGCCAGCTGTTGTAAAACATCAAGACTAACAGACCAATGATACTTGCGCCTTCACGCACAATACTCACCAACGCTTGGCTAGTTGCCGCTGACACTTGCTCTGAGTCGTAGGTTATACGCGACAATAAATTGCCCGTCTTTTCCTTATCAAAGTAAGACACTGGCATATGCATAAAGTGATTGAACACCATGCGACGGACTTGCATAACTACGTTGCCAGATACCCAGCTCAAACAGTAGGTGGAGACAAATCCACTTATGCCACGGATGAACATCATGGCAAAAATAATCAATGGAAGCGTGCGTAAAAAATCAGATTCAGCGTTCCCAAAACCTTCATCGAGTAGTGGTTTTAGCAGGGAAATCATATAGGTATCTGATATGGCATTAATAACTAATGCAATGACTGCAACGACAAGACCTGACTTATAAAGGCGAATAAATTGCCATAGACGCTTAAACGTCTGCCAAGTCGTTTCATCAGTATTTATCGACATAGAAGTGCTTTATTTTCTTACATTAAGACTCTCATTCTACTCCCTTACGCAGCATCTGCCTATACCAAGGCTCAAATGTATCGCTACGTTTGGTTTCTGAGCGCCAATTATCACGGTGAATAAAGAAGCTTACCTGACCACCCTCACCAGTATCAAGCCAAGTAACGCCAAGCTTTCGGTATGAAGCAACGACATTTTCCGCTGGCATTCCCCATCGATTGTTTTTTGCTAAAGAAGCAACTGCCACACTCGGGCTCACCGCCTCAATAAATCGAGGATTCGATGAACTTTTACTCCCGTGGTGAGGGACTAGCATCACATCGCTTTGTAACTTTCCGGGTTCTCTAAGCAAAATCCACTCGCTAATGGCCTCAATATCACCAGTAAAAAGCATACTAAAGTTAGAAATAGGGTCAGTAAGTCGTAATACACAGGAGTGCGGATTATACGCACGTTGAACAAGTTCAGGAGGCCAGAGCACTTCCATGTTTAATCCTTGCCATTTCCATTGGTCGCCTCTAGTGCAAGGCTCATATTCGATAAAGAATTGACTACTAAGTTTACGCTGTGGAGAAAAGGCATCTTCAATGAAAAAGCGGCCGCCTGCGTGATCATTATCGGAATGGCTTAGAATCAGTGTATCTATGCTTTCATAACCTCGTTGATGCAAAACCGGAGTGACGACCTGCTCTGCGATACTGCCGCTTTGCCATGCTTTACCAGTGTCATACAGCAACACCTTGTCGTCTTTTTCTACAACCACTGCAAGGCCATGACCTACATCTAATACATCGATACGCCAATGTGGTTCATACTCCGATGCAAGCTTGATACTAATAACGATGCCGAGTAACAAATACCACGCGTACTGAGACATGAACCGTTGAAATATTAAGCAAACCACTATCGCCATAACCAGCATTGTCATTTCCATGCTAATAGGTTGCCAAGAACCTATTGCGTACTGTATTGACGTGCTCAGTGGCTGTAATGACCAGTCCACCAAATGCCACAGAGGCTTCGCTATCATTTCAAGAAACAAAGATGAGAACAGGGCTAGGAACATCAAAGGTACAACGATAAATCCAAACCAAGGAATAAATACCAAGTTGTAGGCTATTGAGGACAAACTAAAACCGGAAAAGAAATGGCCACTAACAGGTACGATTAAAGCGCTCAACATCAATTGAGTAAGCAATACCGCTTTTAATTTCGTTTTCCAACCTCCCCTTTGATGTCGAATCAAATTAATTGCGAACAATACCGCACAAACGGAGAGGTATGATAACCAAAAGCTCATACTGTAGGATGCAAAAGGTTGGACAAGCAGTTGTAGAGATACTGCAAGCAAAAGAACTCGCCAAGAAGTCCAGTGCACCAGAGTATACTTCAGGAGAACGTAAACAACGCATACCGACACTGCTCGCGTAGTAGGCAGAGAGAAATCCGCTAACCAAGCGTAGGCAACAGCGAAGATCAGCCCATATAAGCTAGGTAACAACTGGTATTGGGGTAATAGATAACGAACGGTACCGCCCACGACTAGCCCAAAAGTAAACGCCATACCAATATGTAAACCAGAAATGGAGACCAAATGCAGTAAACCACTGTCCCTGAGCGCTTGCCAATCTTCCTTAGACAACCAAGAACGGTCAGCAAAAACTAACGCACTTATTAACGAGAAATGATGAAGGGAAGACACATCATCAGCGACATCGGCAATAATGGATTGACGCAGAGATACATTAGAACGAACAATCCACTTAGCATCTTTGTTAACAACCGCTCGGGCGATAATATTTTTACCCATCGCGTGCTTTTCAGCATCAAAGCCAGCTTCGTTGCGTAGACCTGTAATCGGCTTTAACGAGATGGATGTCGTAAACTCACTGTTAACATCGAGTGGAAAAGGCGTAATAAGACGGATTTTAGGTTTAAGAAAAGGTAACAGAGTTTGAGAATTTACCGCTTCTATAGCGACAATACCTTCATAACCGTGACTTATTTGCGTAAAAGGGCTGTCAACTTTACCAATTATGGTAATATTCTCCCCTGCTTGAAAAAGGGCTTGTCTCTGAGACTCCAATACATTGCCGTGGACGATGACAACCATAAAGCCCGCAATTGCGCCTATGCTAATTAAGCCACGACGTAATTTGATTATTGAGCCAGTGGTTATTATTCCCAGCAGCAACCAACGCCAATCTGGTATTGTCGGCCACCAAGCTGACGAGATTACGCTCGCTACAAATAACGCCAAGGTCCAACTTTTTTCTGAGAGAGTCATGCTGTCCTATGCCTAGAAAGCTGATAAAACGCTTCATGCCAGATCATGAATTGATCAAACGCCAAAAAGCATTGAAGGTCTTCGGCAATGTGTTGTACAACCCGAACTTGTGGTGCTTAAACCGCCGCTCGGCATCAGGGGCTTTTGCTGTCGGGTTATTTATGGCTTTTGTTCCACTGCCGAGCCAAATGATCATGGCCGCTGGTTTGGCCATTATGTTGGGTGTCAATCTGCCCCTCTCCGTCGCTTTGGTATGGATCAGCAATCCTATCACTATGCCTGTGCTATTTTACTTTGCGTACAAGCTAGGTGCTCTAGTGATGCGTCTTCCCCCGCAACCTTTTCACTTTGAACTATCGTGGGAATTCATCATGCAGCAAATGAGCACCATTGGACCTCCATTTCTATTGGGCTGCGCAATTTGTGGGGTTGTATCCGCGATTATTGGCTACTTCGGAATTCGAGGGCTTTGGCGCTACTCAGTGGTACGGAGCTGGCAAAAACGCAAAATAAGATAAGACCTTACTGCGTAAAAATCAGCATTTGAGCTATCAGTTGAGGGGCATCTAACAGTTAGAATGAAACGCGATGTTACTCAAGTCGGATAAATACAAAAAAGGACCGAATTCGGTCCTTTTTTGTTTTTCGCATATTGTAAAACAATCAGCTATTTAGAACTCAGTACAGCCGCCGGATTCAACCTTGCGGCACGAGAAGCAGGATACCACGTCGCAAGTAAACTAAGCACTATCGCCGTCACTGACACCAATGCCACATCTGGCCAGTGTAGTTGTGATGGTAAGAAGTCGACGAAGTAAATATCGCCCGATAAAAACTGATGACCAATTAAGCTCTCTAACCCTTTAATTAACGGAGTCAGATTTAACGCCACTAAGACACCGATAACACTGCCGACGAGACTGCCAAATACACCAGAGAATACACCTTGCCAAACAAAGATCCGTTTGATTAGGCTATCTTTTGCTCCCATTGTTCGCAAAATTGCGATTTCCGCCGCTCGGTCTTTCACTGCCATCATCAACGTAGACACAATATTAAAACATGCCACGCCAATCACCAGTACCATCACCAAGTACATAATGGTGCGCACGAGCTGAATATCGCGATACAAAAAACCAAACTTTTGCTGCCAGCTTTTCAAATACACATAAACATCAACCATGCTACCAACCTCGCGAACAATAGAAGGCGCATTGAGAACATCGTCAGTTTTTAGTGAAATGCCAGTGACCCCTTCCCCTAATCTCGCGTATTGCTGAGCATCCGCTAATGGTACTAACGCTAGAGAGTGGTCGATTTGGCCATTCAATGTTAAGAACCCTGACACCTTCACGCGCACTCGCTTAGGAGCCTGCACTTTATTTGCGCCGCCTGTTTGCGGAATCATCAACGTAACGTAATCCCCCACGGCGACATTTAGCTCGTTTGCTACACCTCGGCCTAAGATCACTTGCTGCTGACCGGCATAAAAGTTTTGCCAAGCTTCTTGGTCAATAAAATTCGATAAGCTCGACACCGCTTGCTCGAAAGTAGGCTCTACGCCACGAACTTCTATCGCTTTTAGCTTACTGCCTTTTTCTGCCAAACCCGTAAAACGAACGTACGGTGCTGCCGCGACAACATGTTCATGTTTTAGAGCTTGATTCATCGTTTTGGTGTAGTCATGAAGTGGTCCATTAACACCTTCTAACTCGCCGTGTGGGATCACAGACAACACACGCGATTGCAGCTCGCGCTCAAAGCCATTCATTGCAGACAAACCGATAATGATCACAGCAACGCCAACCGCAATACCAATAGTCGAAGAAAGCGATATGAAAGACACCATCTTGTTGCGCTTTTTCGCTCGACTGAAGCGACCACCAATCATCAAAGCTAAAGAGGTAAACAAAACTAGCCCTCCGCAGATGCTGTATCAGTCACAAAACGATCTACGAGCAAACCATCTTGCATGTGCATTTGACGATCCATTTTTGCTGCCAGCTCTTTGTCATGCGTGACAACCAAAAATGCAATGTTTGACTCTTTATTGAGCTCGCGCATCAAATCATAGATAGACAGTGCCGTATTGTGATCTAAGTTCCCCGTAGGTTCATCAGCCAAGACCAGATCAGGTTTATTCACCAACGCACGCGCAATCGCAACACGCTGACGCTCACCGCCCGATAACTCGGAGGGTCTATGTTGCATCCGATGACTCAAACCAACTTTATCTAACAGCGCTTTAGCCGCCTGTTTTGCATCCGCTACTTTAGCACCGCCAATCATCAGTGGCATCGCCACATTTTCAAGCGCAGTAAAGTCAGCCAATAAGTGATGAAACTGGTATACAAAACCAAGGTGCTTGTTGCGTAATGCCGCCTGTTTGTTCGAGCTCAAAGCTGATAAGTTTTGCCCTAGAAAATCAACTTCACCATGAGTTGCGTCATCTAACGCACCTAAAATATGCAATAAGGTACTTTTTCCCGAACCAGAAGAGCCAACAATAGAAACCAACTCCCCTTTGTCGATATCGAAACTTACGCCTTTCAACACTTCCGTATCTAACGAACCCTCTCGGTAGACTTTACGAATATCACGACATTCTAATAGCTTATTCATAGCGAAGTGCCTCAGCAGGTTTAACAGAAGATGCTCGATAAGAAGGATAAAGCGTAGCAGCAAGGCTAAGAGCAATCGCCAACACCACCACTAAAAGAATTTGCATTGAATCAATCAAGATGGGTAGATGACCACCAAAGCTGAATAGCGCCACACCAGCAGATTCAAGAATCGCATTTAGATTAAGTGACAAGATCACGCCCGCAGCGCCACCAACAATCGCGCCAATTACACCACTGCTTGCACCTTGCACCATGAAAATGGTCATCACTTGAGATTGAGTCATGCCTTGAGTTTTCAATATTGCGACTTCTGATTGCTTCTCCATTACCACCATGATTAAAGCGGAGATAATATTGAATGCAGCGACACCCACAATTAGACCTAGCATAAGTCCCATCATGTTCTTTTCCATTTTCACCGCTTGGAAAAGCTCACCACGCTGTTCGCGCCAATCACTCCATTCCCATCCATCAGGCATGGGTTGTTCAGCAAAATCCGTCACCATAAATGGGTCAGAGAAAAAGACACGCCAACCAGAAACCGTGTCTTTAGGGAAACGCATCAGCTTAGATGCATCCGTCATGTTCACAATCATTAATTGACCATCAACGTCCGATCCCGTATTGAAAATGCCTGAGACAGTGAAGTTTCGCTGGCTAGGAATACGACCAAGTGGGGTAAACTGCGTCGCGTTGGTCACCATCAAGCGTACTTTATCCCCGATTGAGACCTTTAGTGAACGCGCCAAACTGTGACCCAAAAATACATTGTAGTCACCTGCTTGAAGTGACGATAATCGTCCGGCAATCAAATGGTTGCTAATCGGATCGCCTTTCTTAGGTTCAATACCGATGAGGTAACCAGCCGTCAGCTGTGCAGAACTCTGAATAACAGCCTCTCCTCTAACGATAGGCTCCGGCTGGGATTCACTCGACATCGCTTGAACAAATGGAGGAGCAGACTCGGTCATAGGCGTTTTTCCATCGTGTTGCGAAACAACGGCATGAGGTAGCACACCTAAAATGCGTTCTTTTAACTGCGATTCAAACCCGTTCATCACAGAAAGAACCGTCACCAACGCCATTACACCGATCGTAATACCCGCCGTCGACATATAAGAAACAAATCGGCTGAACCTATCTCCAGAGCGTCCCCGAAGATACCTTAAGCCAATAAACAATGAGATAGGATGATACATATAAGACAAACCAACTGGTTGTTTTGATATAAAGCTTTAGCGGATTATCTTACCTTACTCTTCTCATTAAGAAGACAAGAGAATCGCTAAATTTGTCAACGACATGCAATAAGTCTGTATTTAAGGCAAAAAGTTCAAGGACAAATCGGCTAAACTTGATAACTTCATTCAGTTAGCGATAATCAGTGCCCTATTTCTCTTTGTTTGTTGAGTGAACAGGGAGCGCTCACTGGCAAAAGGATCGACTATATGACAGAGCAAGAATACTTTACCGTCCATCATAACCTCACCATCAACGTCGAAACGTTGAGTGCGGACTTTGCTTTGCCAGATGAAGAAACATTTGTCTCCGAAATTCCAGCACCATTTATTGTCGCCAGTGAATTTAGTCACTTAGATATGTTGGCAGACAACGCGCGTCTAGAGCTGAAAAACAAAGAGTTAAAGCATGTGATCAACTTGCTTGATACGCAAAACGCGAAACTTAACCTCTTGTTGAGCTTTATGCTTTCACAACAAGATGACGCCTCCATTCGCTATCAAACGACGCAGTTTGGTGCTAGTCAACTCAGTTTCCGCTCAGGTACAGCGTTAACTACTCAACAACTCGTTCGTGTTAAACTGTTCCTCGATCACCCTGCTGCGGCGATTTACTGTTACGCTCAAGTAGAAGAATGTGATGCTTCAGAGCAAGATTTCATTATCACGCTTAGATACAAGATGCTCCGAGAATCTGATCAAGATTTACTGATAAAGGCGGCACTGTATCAACAACAAAAACTTTTACGTCAGCGCTCGATGGAGCGAGATAAAAAATAATTCCTATGACAAAAGCAACGATTCTTTCCGTCACCAACCCTTCAGAGCGTGGCGACAAAAAACAGCTAGGTAATTTGCCGGGCGCAGCTCTACCTCTAGCCATTGCAGAGCTAGCCAAGCAGCATTCGAGTCACTCTCTACTCGTTGTGCCTGACCCGCAAATTGCTTTAAAGCTTCAGGCAGAGATTGAGCAATTCACCGACCAAACGGTAAGCCTGTTCCCCGACTGGGAAACGCTGCCTTACGATAACTTTTCTCCGCATCAAGAAATCATCTCTGAACGTATCGCACGCCTATACCAACTACCAAGTCAACGTGATGGCATAACCATCGTCCCGGTCAGTACAGTATTGCAACGCCAATCGCCACGTAATTTTCTGTTGCAACACACTTTAATGGTGAAAACTGGTGATCGAATCTCGCTAGAGAAGTTACGTGTACAACTTGAAAATTCAGGCTACCGCCATGTAGATCAAGTATTTGGGCCAGGTGAATATGCAAGTCGTGGGTCTATTCTGGATCTCTTTCCTATGGGCAGCAATGACCCGTACCGCATCGACTTCTTTGATGATGAAATAGATACCATTCGCACGTTTGATCCAGAGAACCAACGCTCTATCGACGATATTCAGCAAATCCAATTGCTGCCTGCACATGAGTTCCCAACCACTAAAGAAGCGATTGAAGATTTCCGTACACGTTGGCGCACCCAGTTCGACGCACGCCGCGAGCCTGAATCAATCTACATGCAAGTGACCAAAGGCACGTGGCCCGCTGGTATTGAGTATTGGCAGCCGCTGTTTTTTGACCATACCGAGACTTTATTTGAATATTTGCCAGAAGACTCTCAAGTCATCACATATGGTGATATCGAATCTGCGGTCGATACTTTCTTAACCGATGTCGAATATCGATACGACCAGAAAAAAGTTGATCCGCTGCGTCCTCTTTTGACTCCTGAACAGCTTTGGTTGAAAAAAGACGAACTTTTCAGTCAACTAAAACAGCTCCCTATCGCTCAATTGAGCCTAGATAAAGTGGTTAAGCGTGCCGGTCGTCAAAACCTACCAGTACAATCGTTAGCCGAGCTTGGCGTTCAACAACAAAATAAAGAGCCGCTCTCGCGCCTTCGTCAGTTTAGTGAGCAATTCAGCGGCAAAATCGTTTTCTCGGTAGAGTCAGAAGGTCGTCGTGAAGCACTAACGGAGCTGTTGCAAGGCATCAAAGTTCGTCCAGTTGTACATGGCTCACTTTACCAAGCTCTAGACTCGGGTGATCGATTCAGCTTGGTCTTAGGCGCAGCAGAGCATGGTTTCATTCACGAAGAGCTGAACTTCGCTCTGATCTGTGAAAGTGATCTACTCGGTGACCGTGTTATCCAGCGACGCCGCAAAGATAAAAAAGCCGTCAACAGTGACACCGTTATTCGCCACCTTGCCGAACTAAAACCCGGCCAACCTGTGGTTCATATTGATCACGGTATTGGCCGCTACATCGGTTTACAAACACTTGAAGCCGGTGGTATGAAAACGGAATACGTCACCCTTGAGTATCAAAACGATGCCAAGCTCTACGTGCCAGTTTCATCACTGAATCTTATCAGCCGTTATTCTGGCGGCGCTGAAGAGAGTGCGCCACTGCATAAATTAGGTGGTGAAGCGTGGGCAAAAGCACGTCGTAAAGCGGCAGAAAAAGTGCGTGACGTCGCGGCAGAATTGCTGGATGTGTATGCAAAACGAGAATTAAAACCGGGCTTCAAATTTGAGCTAGATCGTGGGCAATACGCAACATTTAAAGCAACATTCCCGTTTGAAGAAACAGATGACCAAGCGATGGCCATCAATGCCGTATTGTCAGACATGTGCCAGGCAAAAGCAATGGATCGCTTAGTATGTGGTGACGTGGGCTTTGGTAAAACGGAAGTCGCTATGCGCGCAGCATTTGTCGCAACGGATAACAGTAAACAGGTCGCTGTACTCGTACCAACAACCTTGCTTGCTCAGCAGCATTTCGAAAACTTCCGTGACCGTTTTGCCAACTTACCAATCCGAGTTGAAGTACTGTCTCGTTTTAAATCTGCCAAAGAACAAAAAGTCATTCTGCAAGACGTTGCCGATGGTAAAGTAGACATTGTCGTTGGTACGCATAAGCTGCTTTCGAGCGACATTAAATTCAAAGATTTAGGTTTGTTGATCGTTGATGAGGAACACCGCTTCGGGGTTCGTCAAAAAGAAAAAGTCAAAGCAATGCGTGCGGATGTGGACATTCTTACCCTCACCGCAACACCAATTCCACGCACACTGAATATGGCAATGAGTGGCATGCGAGACCTGTCGATCATCGCGACACCTCCTGCACGCCGTTTAGCCATTAAAACCTTTGTTCGACAAAAAGAAGAGCCAGTGGTCCGTGAAGCGGTACTGCGTGAAATTATGCGTGGTGGTCAGGTTTACTTCCTGCACAATCAGGTTGAAACCATTGAAAAAACGGCAGAAGACTTACAGAAACTCATCCCAGAGGCACGCATTACCGTGGCTCATGGTCAAATGCGCGAGCGCGAACTTGAGCGAATCATGAATGACTTCTACCATCAGCGCTTTAATGTGTTGGTGTGTACAACCATCATCGAAACCGGTATCGACGTACCAACGGCGAATACCATAATCATGGATCGTGCGGACAATCTTGGCTTGGCGCAGTTGCATCAATTGCGTGGCCGTGTTGGACGTTCGCACCATCAAGCCTATGCTTACTTATTAACGCCACATCCAAAAACCATGACCAAAGATGCCATCAAGCGTCTTGATGCGATTGCTTCACTGGAAGACTTAGGTGCTGGCTTTACGTTAGCAACCCACGATTTAGAAATCCGTGGTGCTGGTGAGCTGCTTGGTGATGAGCAAAGTGGGCAAATTCAATCCGTTGGTTTTACACTTTATATGGAAATGCTGGAACAAGCAGTGCAAGCATTAAAAGAAGGCAAGGAGCCATCTTTGGATGAGCTGCTTCGTGAGCAAACTGAAGTGGAAATGCGAATCCCAGCGCTCTTACCAGATGATTACATTCCGGATGTAAACACACGACTGTCGATGTACAAACGCATTGCGAGTGTCACAAGCAGTGATGAGCTATCAGAGCTAAAAGTGGAACTGATTGATCGCTTTGGTTTGCTTCCAGACGCAACAAAGAACTTACTTGCCGTCTCAGAATTGAAAATTTCGGCTGGTAGTTTAAAAGCGAAAAAGATAGAAGCCCATGATAAAGGTGGATTTATCGAGTTTTACCCTGATGCTGACATAAATCCAGCGTATTTAGTTAAACTGCTGCAATCACAGCCGCAAAAATTTGCAATGGAAGGTCCAACTAAGTTCAAGTTTAGCGTACCATTGGTGGACCGACGTAAACGCATTCAGTTTGTTCAAGACTTACTGAATGATTTTAAACAGAATTTATTACCAACGAGCTAATAGTCGAATGAGAATACTGATCCCGTTATTGCTTCTATGTGTCTCAATGCCCTCTTGGGCACAGCGCCAATTTGATATTGAAGTGATCATTTTCAAGCGAGCAGTCGACGCTGAAAGCACAACAGAATCTTGGCCGAATCAACTGCCAAAAATCGATATGGAAAATGTCGGTAGCCTAGAGAGTGAATCCTACCGCCGCTCTAAAGGCGTGACACTTTTGCCAAGTTCTTCTTTCCGTCTCAACGCACAAGAAGCGGCACTAAATAATCATGCCGGCTTTAAAGTGCTGAAACACGTAGCCTGGCGTCAAGGTGACCGAGGTAAATCTAGCGCCCCAATTTTCCGCATCGTTGGCGGGCGAGATTTCTCTGATTCTTATCAAGCAGATGGCCGCCCAATCAATGGCAATCAAACATTTTCCAGCGACGGTTACAGTGAAGAGACGGTCAATGGTCCTTTATATGAACTAGATGGTCGATTCCAAATATACGTACAGCATTACCTCTTCGCCGAAACAACACTAGATCTGCGCGAACCAAGTGTTAGAGAGGTGCGTTTTGAACCAACCTCAACTGAGCAATTGGCGGATGACTTAGGTGAAGTAGATGGTAACGTCCAAGTCGGTAACTTGGCAGAAATATCGCCGACAGTAACCGAAGAGAAATTCCTGAAGAGTTATCGAATGGATCAAAAACGTCGTATGCGTAGCAGCGAGACTCATTACCTAGATAACCCGTTGATGGGTATGATCATTCAAGTTCGTCGGGTTCGATAAGCACGAGCGGTTCGACAAAGCGCAGCAAAGCTGCGCTTTGTTTTTATCTGCTGTACCTCAGTTATTCCTAACCAACGCAGAGCAAGGAAAATAGCTGCGTTCAAGTATAAATAGACAGCTTTCAATTTACTTACACTCAACATGGAAGTCGTATTAGTTCATGAGTCCAGACTTTGAAATCATTGCGCCCCGCTTAGCGCTCAAGCTCATCCCTGCTGAAGAAGCACATTCACTACAACGATTACTTGCAGAATCCCCTTCGCTGCACCAATGGCTTGACTGGTGTGATAAAAGCGTCACATTGAAAACCGCGCAGGACTTTCTGTTGGCAACCCGTCTTAACTGGGTCAAAACTGAGGCTTTTGGTTTCGGTATCTATGAGCGGCAAAGTAACACTTTGGTTGGAATGGCAGCGGTTAATGAGTTATATCATACGTTTAATATGGCGAGTATTGGTTACTGGGTTGCCGACCGCTATCAACGGCAAGGCTATGCCCAAGAAGCCGTTAAAGCCTTAGCAGAATTCTGCTTCGCAAAGCTAAGTTTAACTCGACTAGAGATTGTTTGTGACCCCGACAACGAAGCTAGCCAAGCCTTAATTGAGTCCGTCGGTGCACAAAAAGAAGCCATCGCCAGAAACCGGTTTATTTTTCAGGGTAAGCCTAAAGATGGCGTTGTGTTCTCACTTTTACCGACAGACCTAACATAAACAAAAAGCCACCGACTTGCGGTGGCTTCTGCATTTTTTAAGATACAACACATCCACACAGAGTGGATTTAAAACCTTAGTGCAGCTTAAGGTTTGGACGCAGCACGCGATTAATGCGGCCAACGAGCATCATCAGACCGGTTTTGAATACACCGTGCAACGCCATTAGGTGCATGCGATACAATGAGATGTAAACGACACGAGCAATACGGCCTTCTACCATCATCGACCCTTTAGTTAGGTTCCCCATCAGACTACCAACGGTTGAGAAGCGACTTAGAGACACTAATGAACCGTGATCTTTATATACATAGTCTTTCAACTCGCGCCCGTTGATCTTCGCGACGATGTTACTAAATGCCTGGCTTGCCATTTGGTGTGCAGCTTGAGCGCGTGGCGGCACGAACGAACCGTCAGACTGGGTGCATTGTGCTAAGTCACCAATAACAAAGATGTCATCATCTCGTGTTGTCTGTAGTGTGTTTTTCACTACAAGCTGATTGATACGGTTCGTTTCTAAGCCAGCGATATCTTTAATAAAGTCTGGAGCTTTGATACCCGCAGCCCAAACCATGATTTGAGCTGGGATCTTCTCACCATCTTTTGTAGTAAGGCCATCTTTTTCAGCTTTAGTCACCATAGTGGCGGTGCGCACGTTTACGCCCAACTTCACCAACTCTTGATGAGCAGCAGAAGAAATACGTGGAGGTAACGCTGGTAAAATACGCTCACCTGCTTCAATCAGATTGACGTTCAACTTGCTAGAATCA
The DNA here is from genome assembly GCF_033337665.1 of Vibrio sp. Vb2960. Classification (NCBI taxonomy): domain Bacteria; kingdom Pseudomonadati; phylum Pseudomonadota; class Gammaproteobacteria; order Vibrionales; family Vibrionaceae; genus Vibrio; species Vibrio sp. Vb2960. The sequence continues at coordinate 145,081 of NZ_JAWORD010000011.1, forward strand.
AGATCACCGAAGCCATAAGTGCGCAGCTCTTTAACAGCATTATGTAACTCAGCTGATAGTTCAACGCCAGTTGCACCAGCACCAACAATCGCAATATCGACCGTACCGTTACCGTTTTTCGCATGCAGCTTTAGGAACTCGTTGTTCATTTCTGTACGGAAACGGTGTGCTTGCTCAGGGCTGTCTAGGAAAATACAGTTTTCACGAACGCCAGGCGTGTTGAAGTCGTTTGATGTCGAGCCAATCGCCATCACTAGAATGTCGTATTCTAGCTCACGGCTTGGCATAAGAAGTTCACCGTGTTCGTCTTTAAGCTCACTTAAGATGATCACTTTACGTTCACGGTCGATGTCTTGAAGGCTACCCATTTGGAAGTCGAAGCTGTGGTTTTTTGCATGAGCTCGATAGCTCAGTGCATCTACTCCTTCGTCCAAAGAACCTGTAGCAACCTCATGCAATAATGGCTTCCACAAGTGGCTCGCTTTTCGATCGACTAGCGTAATTTGCGCACGGTTTTTGCGACCTAGAGTTCGACCAAGCTTAGTTGCCAACTCAAGACCACCTGCACCGCCGCCTACAACGATAATGCGTGTCACAATGATTTTCCTCTACAAAAATGAATATATGGGGTTCAGCTCGATGCATGACTCACAAATATTTGTGGCATCCATCCAACCGATGAATTCTTGGTTCTTAGAGGTGTCTCAATTACTTGGATTAAAAAACTGCCACTCACCTTGATGCTTTATCTATCAATGACTTGTCAGGGTTTGGCATGTTTATCTGGTACGCATACGACGCCAGAATTTTTTGGGCAAGTTTATTACTCGCTCTCAATTTTTTTTGATATTTATCAAATTATTTTAGTCCGGTTCATTATATAGAGACCAACTTTGAAGGCAACCAAAATCCGTGTAACGAGTACGGATTGACTACTTTTCGACTACTCTACAACAAGGTGTTCGTGCTACATAGGAGGGAAGTAAGAAAACGGTAAGGAGAACACAATATTCAAAGCGTTAAACCAAGAAAATGTGCCTTTCAAAGAGACAGTGGCTCGGCATACTCAAGAGAAGGAATCGCAGCAAAGCAGCCGATAAAAACGCCGCTTTACTGTCTACACTCAACATTAGTAAGTATTTTTAAATGCATTTATCGCTTGTAAATGATGAGAGATTTTTTTGAACTTATGAGACTGAGTTTCATCCCAAATGATTTGATAGTGTTTTTCTAACTCAGCTGCCGTTTTCGAATTGTCATGCACTTCATCATCTTTAGAGAGAATCACTAAGCAGTGCGCTTGATTTTTCGCCCGGAACTGATCAACACATTTTGTTGCGATATCTTCATACTCTTCTGGGCGATCGATTCGACCAGCCATCGTTTTTTCTGGGTGCAAGTTCGGGTTGAACATCACTTGCTTGATACCGCATAGAAAACCAATTCGCTCAGACCAGTAACCACCTAAACCAACCCCACAGATTAACGGGTTTGGGTCATCAGATTGATCGATAACTTTAGACACTTCTTTTAACAAGTGTTGCATGTCGTGCTTTGGGTGAAGGGTGCTGTAATTGATAAAACGAACGTCGTCGTCGATAAATTGCAGTTGAAGAACTTTTTCGTGGTTACCCGGGCTTGTACTGTCAAAGCCGTGTAAGTAAATAATCATGTGTACCTCTCCCTGTGTGTATCTGGTACTTTTATTAAAACTACCACTATTTCCTTACTGTTAAAGGGGAAAATATTACGAGTTCTCAAAACAGTGATCTTCCATACACAATGAGCCTTTCAACTCATACGCACTGTTTAAGTATTGTTCAGTTCCCCACAATTTATAGGCAAGTAGATACCAGAGCATCGCCATCACCAAGGTTCTTGGTTGCCAAGCGTGTACACCTCTCAGCCAAAGAGACACATCTTCGATACCTCGAATTTGGCAATACTGCTTTACCGCTTCTTCCACAGGCGCATTCGCGACCTGAATAGTTAAGGTCAAATCTAGCCTAGGGTCAGAAATCCCGGCATACTCCCAATCAATGACTTTCACCCCACTCTCCCCTCGCACTAGGTTGTAACACCCCAGATCGAAGTGACATAGGGCAAGCGGAACAGGTGCAACGTTCGGTTCCGTACGCCACTTCATGTACAAAGCCTCAAACTCCGTACCCACATACTGACCATCAAGCTCAAGCCAATAATGATCGATGCGAGAAATATATGAAAATGGAACCAAAGGAATTGCGCTTATCGGATATTGATGAATCTTCGCCGCAATGGATAATAAATTGCTTAGTGCTAAGCCTGACTCCGTCAGAGCCTCTCCTTCTATCCATTCCACCAGCAACCCTTGCTCATGAATAAAAACTGGCTTGGGGCCAATTTCCAATGAAGAGACTGCATTCAGCACTTGATATTCACTGTGACGAGAAATTGAAAAAGCCTTGCAGACATGACTGGTCGGTCGCCAGATGTATGCAAGGCCTTGAGAAGATTCCAACCGCCAACAACGGTTGGTGAGCCCCCCGGTAACAGTTTGTACTTTTACCGGAGGCTCCGTAAAGAAGCCATCGAGAGCGTTAAGACTCGGATCTAACTGTTTTGCTTGTTGCCAAGAAAACCATGCCATTGATGACTTCTCCACCCTGTTCGATTAAAGACCGAATAGGCTCTTAGATTGCGCTTTACGAATTTCAGTTTCATCCGCCCACTCAATCAAACCTGTTTCTAGGTCCATTAGGCGCATGGTCATCTTGTAGTATACATCTTTATCGCTACCTGCATTTTTCACAATGCTAGATAGGTTGCCGTAAAGCATGTATTGAGCACCAACCATTTTACCAAATTGGATCGCTGTGCTTTGGTTAACAAGCTCATCCGTGTTTTGGAAGTTAAGTTGTTCACGCACAGACTCAACACGATCCATATCAACAAAGCGGAACTTACCTGAGTTCAACATCTTAGTTGAGATCGTGTCGGTAATGGATTCAGTGTCAATATGTTCACTGGTTTTGTTCTTAATTCGCTCAACAAAAACGATAGGACGTTGGTCACGAGTAATTGCTGCTACAGAGCCCGACATCATCATGCTATCCACCATTTCTGCCGCGATTTTTTGTAAATCTGTTGAGCCAAAATCGATAGTCGTGGTTTCTGTTGCTTGCGCATCGCCGTAAGAGACTTTGTTAGAACAGCCACCTAAAATGACGGCAAGACCTAAAAGAGCAATAATACTTTTTTTCATGAGAGTTCCTTAGTTTTTCAATACCAGCGCATCGTTAGCGCGGCAGCTTCGGCAGAGCCGTTAAGATTAATCGTCTTGTGCTTCTCTAATTTGCACACGGAATTTTGTGCCATTTGGATTCACAGTAACTTCAGATAACGTGACTTGCTCAAATCCTCGCACAATCATTTTTCGCCACGGACCAGGTTTGGTATTCACTTCTAAACCATTGTTGTCATACCAATAAAATCGGTAAAGAATGTGCTGATCACCTTTGTAATTGCTACTCAGCTGCACGACTCCTCGTGGGCGATCATCAACGTAAGTGGTGGTGATGTTGTCAACTAATAAGCGACTACCTAAAACGTTATCATTAAAAAATACTTTTTGCGTTTGGCCATCAATTCGAATACCAGCCGTGTTTTCGGCGCATCCAACTAAACCAATAGCCATTGCTAAACAAGCAAGCCATGCTTTCATTACAGTCTCCCTAGCTGTTTATGCCACACGGTTGAGTGTGCTCCCTGACGAGATACCCATACCAATGTAGTCTGCTGTGCAGGCACTTCAAACTGATAGGTTTGATCACCCAAGTTTAAACTTTGTGTTCCCGGTTTCACGATTTTTGAAGCCGTTTTCACTTGCGCTGGCAATGTTTGCCAACTTCTCGTATCTGGCTGTTCGGTCAATGTGTTCCATACATTGAAAAGTATGTTGCCCACATCATCGCCTTTTTTCGCCGCCTCTTTTCGGATTCGATCTTTTGCCCAAACACGAAGAGCTTGACGGATCACTATTGTAGTAAGACGTTCATTAAGATCGTTTTGCGCCATCGCATTAACATCAACCAGCGTACTGGAAGATAATACCTGACCATTTAAAACAACATCGCTAAAACGTTGAGTACCTCGGTTCTGATAATAAGGAAGCGCCAACGAATAAATCGCGCCATTATCGCGACTGTCGTAAATCGGTAAATCAATACGCCACCCTTTCATCGCCTCAACAACACCCTGCTCATCAATAACGATGACTCGCCCTTGTGACTGAGTTAATCCAGAAGGTGCTTTGCCATACCGCTTCTCTAGCATGCGCAAGTCTTCACGCATGCCCAGCTTCTTAGCAGCGTATAAGGTGCTTTCCACAACTTGCTTGTTGTCTGGCATTACAGCGAGTGCTCGTCGGTAATCAACATAAGCACTGTTTAAGTCTCGCGACGCTTCATATAACAAGCCAGAAAGATAGAACAGATAACCATTTTGTACCGCGCTTAGTTTTTTACCAGCATCAGGGTAGTTCGCTAACACACTGCCTAAATTGGCAGACATGCCTTGCTTGTTAAGGTCTTTCTCTGCTGCTTTTAGCTCTTTTTCACGCGCCTTTCTTGCCGCTTCCTGAACTTGATTAGCTCGACGCACTTCAACTAGTGCTCCTTCTAAATCGTTTTTCTGTAAGTAATTTAGTCCTAGATACAGGTGCAAAAAGCCAAGTTCGTAATCGGCGGGATGATAGTCTTGGAGATTGTCGTTCACTGCGAGAGAGCCGACGCTCGTTGCCGTGTCTGACACAGATATCGTCGCTCGATCTTGTTGAACACGTACGGCACGATCGCTGCTTTCTAGCGCATTCAAACTTGTCGGGTAATCTTCAGCAAGAAAAGAGATACGACCTTTTTCAAAATTGCCAAGTATCTCGCCACCCACTTCACTTGATTGAAGTTGTTTTGCTTTGGCATATTCCCCTGCAACAACGGCTTGATAAACTTCTTGATTCTGGTTGCTGTAATGACTAAACAGATTGCCCGCAGATAAATTCGCGCAGCCAGAGGCCATTAAAGCCCAGCTCATCAGCCCTAACAGCTTTACACCTAGTTTCACATTTATCTCCACAAATGTGTCATTCGACAGGAAAAAGAAGTGGGTGAATCACCACCCACTTTTAAAAGCTTAGCTCAATACCATTGGACCTAGAGGGCGGCCGCCTAGTAGGTGCATGTGAATATGGTAAACCTCTTGGCCACCATGTGGATTACAATTAACGATCAGGCGATAGCCGTCTTCAGCAATACCTTCTTCTTTCGCTAACTTTCTAGCAACAGTGAACAAACGCCCCATCATTGCTTCATCTTCAGCTTCTACATCATTCGTTGTTGGGATCAGTTTATTCGGAATAATGAGAATATGGCTTGGTGTGCGAGGGTTAATGTCGCGAAACGCAGTCACCAAATCATCTTGATAAAGGATATCGGCAGGGATTTCCTTGCTAATAATTTTACTAAAGATCGTTTCTTCCGCCATGAGGACTCCATTTTATAAACGTAATTAGACCCCAGTTAGTATGCGCCAACCAAAAGCGGAGCTCAATAAAAACAGTGTTCACTTAACATTATTAATCAAATGCTAATTAACGAAGCTTTTTTTGTCGTGTGCGTCATAAAATGCGCGTCACAAACTGAATACAATCCAATGAATTTTGTTACTTTTTTAAGACAATTATTATTTTTATACCCAAGTAAACTCAAAAATGCTTGGGTAGCTTGTCTATTTTTGGGAGAGGAAGCTCACTTATGCGAGGTTCAGTTATTAAAAGGATGTATGCCGGCTTTGCACTGATCATCATCCTATTTGCCGTCACAATTGCCATTATGATGGGAGGAATGAGTGATATTCACGGAAAATTTGGCACGGTTTCTAAATCATCCCTACCGTTGGTATCGTTATCTAATCAAACCAGTGTTGAGCTGCTTTCTGCCGACAAATCATTTAAAGACTTCCTGACGACAGAGAATAAACAACGCATGGATGAAATGCGTCAGGAATTTGCTAGATCTCAACAACGCTTCGAATCCACATTGGCTCAACTGAAAACCGCAAGCCAAATCTACCCTTCTCTTGCCGAACCGTTTTCACAGTTAAAAACGTTAGAGCAGAGCTATTTTACAGAAGCTCTAGAGGCCATGGACAACTACGAAGCAATGTTCGCGGCTCAAGAAGAAGTGCAAAAATCCTCACGCCGCTTCCAAAAACTGAATACCGAACTTTCGGTTGGTCTTAAAGAATATGTGGCAGATCAAACCAGCATTTCTGTCAAAGTCATGGCAAAGAGCTACTTTATCAAGTTAAAAGATGCCGAAGTAATTACCTCTGATGCCCTCGCCAGTTCCAACCCTGAGTTTGTTACGCAAGCCGTAGCTAAAAACCGCAAAGCAGTAACGCACTTGAATTACGCATTCCGCGGGTTGGTGACTCAACTTCCTGAGCTAGAAAAAGCTTTTGGCGAATCTGTAGAGCAATTTACTCGTGACGTTGGTATGCGTGGCGGTGTGCTAGACCAACATAATAATTACCTCAATGCCCGCGCCGCTTTGTATAACAATATCGCCAACCTAGCAAATAAAGTGGATTCAACCATGGCGATTCTTGAGCAATTCACGACAACCGCAACAGATAAGCTCAATGAATCATTGGCAGACGCAGGTGACATATATTCGGCGGGTGTAACGAAAGCCATCATCATTGGCGTTATTGTCGTTTTACTCGCGACAGCTATTGGCTACCACATCGCACAAAGCGTTCGCGAACCGTTGACTCGTATTCTAAAAGTGTTAGAAAGCCTGACTGAAGGTGATATGACACAGCGTATCGACATTCGCTATAACAACGAATTCAGCCGTGTGAGTGGACACATTAACTCACTCGCCGACAACCTTCACGAGATCTTGGTGAAACTCAACGAAGCGTCAGAAAACCTATCGTCAACCGCGACAACCAACGAACGCACCTCTTCGCAAGCACAAATTAAATTGAGCTCTCAACGCGAACAAACGGCAAACGTCGCTACTGCGATGACTGAAATGTCTCATTCAGTGCAAGAAGTCGCGCAAAGTGCGCAAGGCTCGCTAGAAATGGTGCAACGCGTCGAATCTGCCTCTGAAGAAGGCAGAAATGTTATGAGCAGTAACATCTCAACCATTAATCAACTAGAAACACGTTTGAACGAATCGGTTTCCGCAGTTTCTGAGCTACAAAAGATGAGTGGTCAAATTGGATCTATCCTTGATGTGATCCGCAACATTGCGGAGCAAACCAACCTACTGGCATTGAACGCGGCAATTGAAGCGGCTCGCGCTGGTGAACAAGGTCGCGGCTTCGCGGTAGTGGCAGATGAAGTACGAGTACTCGCATCAAGAACGACTCAATCAACCACTGAAATTGAATCTATGATCAGTAATCTGCAATCTAGCTCACAATCGGCAAACCAAGTAATACAAAGCTGTATGAGCGATATGGAGATGTCGGTTGAGCAAGCGTCAAAAGCGAACAGCTCAATGGAAGAGATCCAGGCGCTAATCATCGAAATCAGCCAAATGAGTACGCACATTTCACAAGCAGCAGCAGAGCAAAGTGAAACATCAACAGACATTGCTCGCAGCATCGAAGATATCAACAGCATCGCCGATGAAAGTTTCCAAGCCATGTCGAATATCGCACAAACCAGTGAATCACTGACCCACTTGGCTCATCAGCAAAATGAATTGGTCCACCGATTTAAGTTATAAATACTTTATAATTAAGAGCATTAATTAGTGCAATCAACTGTATAAGGGCGACTTTTTGTTAAGTCGCCCTTGTTTTTTGTCGGCCATGTCTACATATGATTAATAAGGCCAGCTCATCCCCTTGCACAACTCTTTTCGAGCGGCCTCATAAAAAGGAAAATCTATGGCTGTTCATGTTGGTATTATCGACCAAGACCCAGTGAGATTGGTCACTCCTCTATTAGATAATCGTACGCTAAGCACACATATCGTCTTCATCGGAGACAAGAGCCAGTTAGATATATTTGACCGACTGAGTGCCGTTTTAGATCAACGAGAAATTACTTCTGAATTTTTTGAAATTCCATCCGCTGTTAATACATCTCTGATCAAACAAGCAATTCAAAAACTGGCAAAAGACCTCCATGAACGCGGCGAAGATGTAAAATTGAACGCGAGCTGTGGTCTTCGTCATCGCTTGTTGTCGGTGTACGAAGTTTTCCGTACCTATCGCTGGCCAATTTTTGTGGTAGAGCCTAGTAGCGATAAGCTTTGTTGGTTATACCCTGATGGCAAAGAAGATACCCAAGTCGAAGATCACATTACGATTGCAGATTACCTCACTATCTTTGGTGCACGCGGCGAGTTTCACCACGTTGATTTACCACCTCTTCTTGATAAAAAATTGTATGAACTTGGTGAACGATGGGCCTCAAATGCGCTTGAACTTGGGCCAGGTCTAGCAACACTTAACTACCTTGCAACCACATGCCGCAAAGAACAAAAGCTTGATGTCGAGCTCTCCGAAAAACAGCAGGGCTACCGTGAGCTCAACATGTTGCTTTCAGATTTAGTAGAAGCAGAAATCGCCACCTATGAGAATGGCGTTTTAACGTTTGCAGATGAAGATGCTCGACGCTTTTCAAACGGTGAGTGGTTAGAAACTTTGGTTCACAGCACCGTGAAGCAAATCCAAGACACCATGCCAACGATCCAAGATCGATCGTTAAATGTTCAGGTTTATCGCAAACTTGGTGAAAGTGAAGTACGCAATGAGTTAGATGTCGCAACAGTTGTAAACAACAAGCTGCACATCATCGAGTGCAAAACCAAAGGCATGAGAGATGACGGCGACGATACTTTATATAAGTTAGAATCGCTTCGCGATCTATTAGGTGGCTTACAAGCGCGCGCAATGTTGGTGAGCTTCCGTCCTCTTCGTCACAATGACATTACTCGTGCTGAAGACTTAGGGCTAGCCCTGATTGGCCCTGATGAGCTTAAAGATTTAAGAACGCACTTAACTGCTTGGTTTAAAGACGCGGGCGGTTCAGACGAGATATAGTGCCATTAAGAAAAGCTAAAATTCACAACGATAAAAAGCAGCATTAATGCTGCTTTTTTTATACCTAAATTTTAGCTGTACGCATTTCTATAACTAGAAAAAAACCAGAGGTTAGCCTCTGGTTTTTTCTGTTTGTTTAAATGCCAACTATAGGGGCTTAAAGCATTTTACGCGCTGCTTCTACAACCACTTTGATTGAACGCGCTTCCGTTTCTTTCAGAGTTGAATGATCTGGAATCTCTTTTTGTGTACGGTTGATGATAACACCTGCCACACAACCCGCTTTTAAACCAGAGCTCGCACACATTGTTAGCAGTGTTGCAGACTCCATCTCGAAGTTAAGTACGCCCATGTCTTGCCATTCTTGCATAGAGCCTTGGAAACGCTTAACAACACGACCAGAGAACGTATCGTAACGTTCTTGACCAGGGTAGAACGTGTCGCTTGATGCAGTCACACCCATGTGAACTGTAGCGCCAGACTCTTCTACCGCTGCTTTCATTGCGGTTGCTACTTCAAAGTCAGCAACTGCTGGGAATTCCATAGGAGCAAAGTGTAGGCTCGCTCCGTCAAGACGAACTGACCCCGTCGTTACGATCATGTCACCCACGTTTACATGCGGTTGAATTGCACCCGTTGTACCAACACGTAGGAAAGTACGAACACCAAGCTGTGCCAATTCCTCAACTGCGATAGAGGTAGAAGGACCACCAATACCTGTAGAACAAACCACAACAGGTTTACCGTCTAGCTCTGCACGGTATAGCGTGTATTCACGATGGCTTGCTAGAAATACTGGATTTTCCATTTGTTCTGCGATTTTTTGAACACGCGCTGGGTCACCAGGAATGATCGCTAGAGTCGCACCATTAAGATCAGCTTCAGTAACACCTAAATGGAATACAGCTTGAGACATAAGTCGCTCCTTATTGTGGCTTATTTTATGAACAATAAGCTCATTAATCAGTTATTGGGTACAGATGCACTGTAGCGAACCTTTCACCAACATAGAGTGATCACAATCACAATGATAAAATGTAATGAAAATGAAATTTCAAACAAAACTGGTATTGATCACACTTTAAGGGGCGTTAGATCATTTTGTTGCATAGCAATGCGTGATTTCAAGGACGAGAAAAACGTCTGATCGCATCAGGTTAATACGGTTAAAAAAAGCCCGATACACGAATGCCTCGGGCTATTAATGAGTGGGATCAATGGTTAGGTCAGTTATTTGATCTGCCTGGACTCAAAACGAAGTAATCTCAACGCATTCAATGTCACCAGTGCTGTTGCACCACTGTCGGCTAATACAGCAACCCACAACCCAGTAACACCAAGTAAACTTGTCACTAAGAATAAACCTTTCAAACCTAGCGCTAACGCGACATTCTGACGAATGTTACTTAGCGTCGCACGCGACAGTTCTATCATGGCAGGTAGCTCAATCAACCGGTTGTGTGTTAACGCCGCATCAGCAGTCTCGAGCGCAACATCCGTACCGCCTCCCATCGCAATGCCGATACTCGAAGCTTTCATGGCTGGAGCATCATTGATACCGTCTCCCACCATCGCAACGGTATGTTGTTGTGATAGCTTCTCGACGTAATGCACCTTGTCTGCAGGTAACAAACTCGCTTTATAATCCAAGCCTATTCTATTTGCCATTGCTTCTGCACTTCTCGGGTTGTCACCCGTTAGCATCACCGACGTGACCCCAAGTTCCTTCAACATTGCGATGGCTTGCTGGGCATCTGAGCGCAATGTATCTTGCCATGCGATCACGCCAATGACCTCGTCATCGTAACGCACAATGACAACCGTTTTACCTTGTTGTTCCAACGTAACCACTTGCTCTTTGGCTTCTTGAGAAAGTGGAAAGTCTGCCTTTGAAGGCGTGACCACTTGGACCATTTTTCCATCGACGTAACCAGTGACACCAGAGCCTACTTGCGCGGTTTTATCCAACGCTTCAGGAATAGTAAGCCCCTGCTCTTGCACTTTGGTAACTAAAGAAACCGCTAGAGGATGACTTGAACCAACCTCGATTGACGCAGTTAGGCTAAGTAACTTGTCTTCATCCATATCAAAAGCAAAGACGTCAGTCACTTCTGGTTTACCTTGCGTCAGTGTCCCAGTTTTATCAAATGCGACAGACTCAACCTTGCCAAGCAACTCAAGCGCCGCACCACCTTTGATCAATGCGCCCCGCTTAGCAGCTGCCGCCAAGCCAGAAGTGATCGCCGCCGGCGTTGAAATTACTAATGCACATGGACAAGCAATCAACAGAAGGGCGAGTCCTCGATAGATCCACGTTTCCCACGGTTGGGCAAATAGTAATGGCGGCGTAACGATAACCATCAGAGACACCAGCATCATTAGCGGCGTATACCAACGGCTAAATTTATCAAGAAAGCGTTCTAATGGTGCCTTACGAGATTCGGCTTCTTCAATCAAATGAAGAATTCGGTCTATCGCATTCTCGCCCTGACGGGAAGTCACCTGTAAGCGAACCACTTTATCGACAACCACAGCCCCGGCCATCACTTTGCCACCGGTTTGATGTTCAACGGGAACAGATTCTCCCGTTAACGCACTTTCGTCAAAACTCGCAAGCGCATCTTGCAAAACACCGTCGGCAGGCAAACGACCTCCGGGTGCGACTTCTATGATATCCCCTGGTTTAAGCTGAGCAGCTGGTACTTCTTTACGCTCTCCATCAATAATTAAAATTGAATTTTCTGGGACTAAGTCCATTAACGCCTGGACACCGCTTCGCGCGCGAGATGATGCATATGCTTCTAACTTTTCACCAATAAGGAAAAGCAATAACACCATTGCGGCTTCGGCGGTTTCACCTAAATATAAAGCGCCGAGCGCCGCTACACTCATTAACGTTTCAATCGCAAAAGGCGTACCGCTACGCGCCAACTTAAATGCTTTGAGCGCGATTGGGTATAAACCAAGTAAACACGTCAAAGTGAATAACCAAGCGCTTATTTGAGGGTCGATCTTAGAAATTACTGCCGCAGTAGCCATTGCACCAGCAATCGAGAGAATTTGGATGTTGTCTCTTATGACGCCAAGCCAGCCTTTCTTTGTAGTGCTTGGTTTTGGAGCATCCAGTGAAGAGAGCGGGAAACCCGTTTTTTGGGCTGTCTGCTCTATCGTAGCTATCAGCTCTCGACCATCAAAATCGACGACCAGTTTTTCTGTTGCAAACAAAACCTTGGCTTGGCTGACGCCTTGTAAAGACGTAATGGCTTTCTCAAGCTTTTGCGCACAAGATGGGCAATCCATACCTGACACAAGCCAAGCGTTCCGAACGGAGGAATTACTCTCCCTTGTGGGATCGTCTTCCTCGCCTGTATCTACGCTGCGGCCTCCTCCACTACAGCAAGAGCTTTCAGAAACATCAACACTGGCCTGAGAGATATTGAGCGAAGATTTTACTGGCGCACAGCATGACTCGCTTGCACCAAGCGGCACCGCAGTTTTGATTTTGCTAGATTGGCAACCTTGATGTTTTGTACACATAATTTTTTCCTTATTGGTATCGGTGATTTACCTATTGCTAAGGATAAACCTTAGAGTAAGCTCCAAGGTCAAGATAAATTTGTACAGTTCGGCGATAGAAAATAAAAAAGACGCCAAAGCGTCTTTCCAAACCAGTTTAAAAGCAATATTCCGTAAAGTTTAAACAGAGAGGTTAAACGGGATGCTTAAAGCACTCATTTAATGTCATTCCTATGGCACGCAGCACGTCTCTTCTTGTGATAACACCAACCAACTTACCTTTGCCATCCACCACTGGATACATTTTCGGCTTTCCAACTTTCATCATGTCAGCCAGTTCAATTACTGACATTTCTGGAGAAACAGATAAGACATCATCATGCATACACTCTTGTACCGTATGTGTATCTTGGCAGTGATAACTTGCTTTCACCAACTTATCTAATAAGTCTTGCTCCGATAAAAACCCAACCACTTTTTCATTTTCATCAATGACAGGGCCACCTAGTGTGACACTTTGCATTACTTTGTTTAAAGCTGCCGAAAGTGACATATCTTTCGTGAAAGTCACCGCTTGCAACGTCATGTAATCTTTTACTTTTAATGAATGCATTCTTATCTCCTTAAGGGCATTTTATTGCGGCCTTTAGATAAGTGTCGCCTAATTTCCTGATTTTACTAAATGGAAAGGAGTAATTTTATTTATAGGCACAGCCTATTGAACTAAAACAAAATTAACTCACCGAACAACATTCACTGTATTTCGTTAAACGCAAGATTCAGCCAGGCTGATTTTTCTAGGCAATAAATACAACAAAGCCAGTCAAATTGACTGGCTTTGTTATTAAGTAATTGTTGCGTTAGCTATGTTGGCGGCGCATGTTGTCTAAAATAATGCCAGTCGCCATCGCGACATTCAGTGATTCGGCACCGCCAAACGCCGGAATCGTGATTTTATCTGTCACGAATTTTGCTGCGGCTTCGCGCACACCATGAGATTCGCTGCCCATCAACAAAATACCTTCAGCAGCGAAATCCGTTTTATGAACGCTCTCTCCTTCCAAAAACGCGCCATATACTGGCAATTTGGCGTGTTCCAAGTAACTTGGCAAATCCACCAAACTCACTTGTACGCGGCCAAAGCTGCCCATGGTCGCACTGATCGTTTTAGGATTATAAGGATCAGCACAATCTGTACTCGCAATAATGTGCTTGATGCCATACCAGTCTGCAACACGAATAATCGTACCTAGATTACCAGGGTCGGATACACCATCTAGCGCAATCATCAAGCCTTTCGCTTGAGGCTCTTTTACACTCGGAATTTCAACCACAGCAATGGCCGCATTATTGCTCACAAGCGTGCTCGCTTTGGTCAATTCATCAAGCGATGCTTCAACACAATCAAAACGATTTAGCGTACCAGCATTTTGTTCGAGAAATGCCGCTGTTGCAAAAACCTGCTTCACCTTCAATGAACTACTTGCTAGCTCTAGTACGTTCTTTTCACCCTGAACTAGGAATAAGCCATGCGCTTTACGCTGTTTCTTTTGACCTAAAGCACGAAGCAGTTTTAATTGGTTTTTTGAAATCATTAAAGTATCCCAGGTGAAAATGGTTATTCGACGAGCGTACCCTAAACAATCTTCACGAAAGTTCGGTATCGAGCGGATGAGATTATAAATTATACCTAAATAACCTCAAGAAGCTTGATCATCAGAAGACGTTGAACACCAAGCGTAGCCAAAATAAAAGAAGGCTCAAAAACGAAAAAAGCCCTGCGATAACGCAGGGCTTTCAAAGGGTGGGACCCCAGCCACATCCCGGCACACAAGTCACACGCTGCGGCTGCTTCCTTCCGGACCTGACCGAGTTCACGAGCTATTGTTGCGAGAGGACCAGAGCCCCATAATTCTTTTCGAGAGGTCTTGCCTCAATCGATGGGGCGATTATTCAGTATCAGCTCTCATAATGCAAGAGCAAAAACCTTGAATTTCATCATTTCATTACCGTTTGAACAAAACTCGATCAATTCATTCCTTTATGATGAAACCGTACAGTCACGATAAGAGGAGTCGTGCCGTGAGGACTGCTTACTCATGTACATGTCTTCATCAGCCAAATGCATCGCTTGCTCTAAGCTCATGTGCCGTTCCCTTTTTGCAGAGAAACCAATAGAGATACTTATAGACTCCAAATCACTACATAATTTGCCTTTCACATCGATTCTACTGAGCTCTCTCATTGCTCTAGTTAACTCGGCTTGCGTAGGATAACCCAGTAATATGAACTCATCCCCTCCAATTCGATAACATCTTCCCGACCAGACATAATGAATTTTTAGCGCCAGTAGTTGTAAAACTTCGTCCCCAGCGCGATGACCATAAGTGTCATTGATTCGTTTGAAATGATTAATGTCTAAGTAAAGTATGGATAGATCTTTGTTTACTCCTTTTCGATACTTTACTTGCAACGCACGACGATTCCTTAACCCTGTTAAGTTGTCAGTGTTCGATTGACGGTAAAGATAAAGCGAAACACAAATAGCAAACAATAATACAAAGATAAACACAGCTTGTGTTTGCGTCGCTAATCGAATCTCATATTCAAGTGCGGTACGCCAATCTGGGCGTACATCGTACTGAGCAATGATCTTATCAACTTCTAACATCGCTATCGCTCGACTGAAGAAAGGCGCAAGCATGGCTCCTTTTTCATTCGCGACCAATCCAACAGAGAGTTGTGACTCATAAAACTCGCCAATAGCGGTATCCTGCTCTATCGGAACCAATTCACTGAGACGTAAAAAATGATTGAGCATCGCCGTATCCATCGGAATGTAATCGACTTCTTCATTTAATAGCCCCTGAATGAGCTCTTGTTGAGTACGATAACGTTTGAGTTCTTTTAGCGGTAACAGTTGCGTCATCATTTGATCGAAAAAGTCATCCTTAACTACGCCAATCCGCTCAGATATCAACTGTGAAACATGAGAGTATGTGCTCGGCTTATAACCTAAACGCTTGACCATCACCGATGCTGGCGCGTAATGGGACTTTGGAAAGTAGCTAAATGCGCGCCGCTCACGGCTGACCGTTAACGGCGCCAAAATTTCGAAATTACCTTGGATAAACTCATGGTACATAGAACCCCAGCTTTCACCAGGCTCACTAATGATCAAGCAGTTTAAAGCCAAGATCTCACAACTTCTCAGGACTACATCAGCCGTCATCCCTTCGACACTACCATCTGCGTTGTATACAACATATGGAAAGATAGATTCGAGCTTAATCCGTATTGGTTCATTAAAATCAAGGGGTAATAAACGAATAGAATCACGCAACGCTGCTCGCCTTAATTCAAATTGATACTGGGAAATTTCTTCGCGAAGCTGCTTTTGCACCGCTTCCCCGTGAATAAACGTAGCGAACGTGTCCAACTCTTCAAGATGATGATCTTTTTTACTGATGATGGATACGGGCTTTATCGAAATCTGATCATTGAGCATCTTGGCGTCAAACCCCTCCATCAGCATCGGCTTGAGCTGGTTAATGGCATCGACAACGCCGTCCACAGCACCTGAACGTAGCAGTGTTACTGCTTGTTCGTGACCTTGATAAGAGATCTGTTCTAGCTCAGGGTAGTGTTGTTTAAGTAATTGGGCATAAACTGTATCTTTGGGGACGCCAACACGCGAAATGTCACTCAACGTCGAATCTTTTAAACCAAAGAGGTAGGTATATTCGATATTTGTTGGGCGGGAATAACTAAAACGTTGAGCACGTTCTTGTGTGTAAGTGATATTCGCAGCAAAGTCCGCTTCCCCATTCGCTACTGAATTTAGAATGGCATCAAAGCTGGAGTAGTTCACGTATTGAACGGTAAAGCCAAACTCCTCTGAAGCAGCATTGAAAAGAACACGAGTGACGACATCATCCGCTTCAGTCGCGACTTTATAATGAGCAATTAAAGGGGCTTCGGCTTTTACATTCAAACTCAAGAGGCAACATGCAAAAAGCAACAGTGTTCGAGCAAAAGTTGTCATGACAAACTTATCTTAAATCAACCACTTATATTGTGGTTATTATTATTGGAAGTGTAGTAAATATGAAATGAAGAACATATACTAATCTCCATTTTGTTCCACAACCAATTCGATACTCTGCCGCACATGTCACTTTTTACCTGACTAAAAACTCATAATTCAGCCTGTTCATCGCTACTACGTAAAATATAGTCAGTCATCCAAGCCGTCCCTAACAAACAGATCCAAACCACGAAAACAGGGTTTGGCACATCCGTGGTCGGGCTGACGACTAAAGCGGCAAAACCCACAGTCGGCAATGTCCAACATAATAATTTGCTCCAACGAATGGTATGTTGAAGCTTCGCAAGTGCTTCCATTGACGCTAACATTCCCGTCAAACTTAACGCCATAAGAACGGCGTACGGTAGGCCTGCAATCCACAATGGGAGCAACAAAAACAACGGCCACCAGCTGTGTTTATTGGATGGCGTCCAATGCGCAGCCGACCACCACATCGCCATAACCGCAATGGTTTGAACCACTGTAACCCAAGCAGACCCATCCAGCTTACCGCCTTGCTGTGTGACCATAAGACCAACTTGCAGTGTAAGTACAATAAGACCAGCGGTGAGCAACACGCCTAAAGAGCTTCTACGAGAAAATACCACCATTAAAAGTGGGAAAAGGATCAAAACACCAACCGACAAAGCAATTGGCTGCATTGAGAGTGTCGCACCAAAAGCCATCATCGCGCCCAGCAATACTAAGCCAGCGAACCCACCTTGTGGCAGAACCCACAGCGCGGGGATCATAAGTGCAAGAACGGGAATGTCACCCTCGCTCAAACTCATCGCCCGAACACAGACAACAGCGAGTAAGGTCGTAACGAAAAATTGAAGTGTCGATAAAATCATAGCGCCTCCTGGCTTCCCCACCTACTTGGTAACTCAACGGCAAAAACTGGGATTGAAAGTCGTTGAGAGGGTCTAGATTCAAGCTTAGCTTGCGTTTGCTTCATGCTGTTTAAGGCTCATCAACCAACGACACTAAAGAGCAGAAAATGTAATTCTTCAAAGTGAGTCGCTGGCAACACAAGGGTTAAGAACCGTTAGCAATATACAAGTCCAATGGTTTACCATTCCTTAGTAATCCAAAATAGACACTTTTGAGTATGGACCAATTTTTAGCGCAAATCTTTGCTGTAATTCACCAAATTCCAAAAGGAAAAGTCTCCACCTATGGGGAAATTGCAAAAATGGCCGGTTATCCGGGCTATGCGAGACATGTTGGTAAAGCACTGGGTAACTTACCAGAAGGCAGTAAACTCCCCTGGTTTAGAGTGGTAAATAGCCAAGGAAAAATATCTTTAAAAGGCAGAGACTTAGAGCGACAAAAAAAGAAATTAGAAGCAGAAGGGATTGAAGTCTCGGAAGTTGGCAAAACTTCACTTAAAAAATACAAATGGCAGCCTTAAGCTGCCATTTTTTGTTCTCAGTACGTCGTATTAACGTGTTCCAACTAGACGAATATCTAATTGGTGAGTTTGTGCTTCATCTGTAATAACACCGTTATGTGTGTCGCTGATAAAACGCAGCTTTCCATCTACCTCAATGCGAGCACGAACGCTGTAACGATGGTTTTGTTTGATTTCATTGCTGTCGTAACTCAACTCAAAAGAAAGAGGAACTTGCTTACCTTCTGTTTCGAATGTCTGTTTCGCCAACACTTTTGCTGGCGCATCCGCCAAGGACACATCTTCTAACGCAATAGTAACCACTGCGTTTGGTGGCAAGGCAATCCGCTCGCGATAAGCCACTGTACCTGTAATCGTCTTCATTGACGCTTCTGTAGATTCCATTTCTGTATTTTGAGAAGTTTGGCAACCCACTAACGCAGCCCCAAAGAGTAGAGAAGTAACAAGTAGTAGTGTTTTTTTCATATATTCCTCGAAAAGAGCATTAAACCGAAGCAATTATAGGTCTGGAATATAAAACTGTCTGCTTCCTGTCACTTTATTTGACAATAGTTTGACTGAGTTAGAATTTATCAAACAATTGATTTTGTTTCATAATTGGAACAATACTATTTCTAAGTTACTCAATAGTTCTTAACTATGCCACTTCACAAGAGTGAGGCTGTTGAGGTAACTTGGAATGAAAGACAACGGTGAGGAGACACAATGAGTAAACCACTACGAGAATTGCTCAGCCTACTACAACTCGAAAAATTAGAAGAAGGCTTGTTTCGTGGCCAAAGTGAAAACCTAGGTTTGCCTCAAGTTTATGGCGGTCAAGTAATTGGGCAAGCGCTTTCTGCTGCGCGCTACACCGTTGAAGAAACACGCACGGTACACTCCTTCCATAGCTATTTTTTGTACCCTGGCGATCCAGAAAAACCTATTATTTATGATGTAGAAAATCTGAGAGATGGCCGTAGCTTTAGCACTAGACGCGTAAAAGCAATTCAAAATGGACGCCCTATTTTTTACCTAACCGCATCCTACCATGGCGATCAACCTGGGTTTGATCATCAAAAAGAAATGCCAGATATCCCTGGTCCAGAAAACTTTGCCTCAGAGAGTGAGCTCGCAAGCCATATTGCAGAATTTCTACCCAAACGCTTACGCAAAACATTTTGCGGGGAAAAGCCTATCGAAACTCGCCCCGTTACGGTTATCAACCCTTTGAAGCCCAAAAAAGCAGAACCCAAACAGTACCTTTGGATTCGTGCTAATGGTGAAATGCCAGAGAATCAGCTAATTCACCAGTACCTTCTGGCCTACGCATCCGATTGGGGATTCCTTGTGACAGCAATGCATCCACATGAAGTCTCATTAATGACGCCTAACTTTCAAGTGGCCACCATTGACCACTCTATCTGGTTCCATCGTCCGTTTAAGATGGATGAATGGCTTCTATATGCGATAGAGAGCCCAACGGCGAGCAATACTCGTGGGTTGGTCCGTGGCGAAATATACAACCAGCAAGGTCACTTAGTGGCGACCGCCGTGCAAGAAGGGGTGATGCGCTACACGAAATAGCTCGTGTTCGCCAGACGAAAAAAGGAGTGCTGTTCCGCACTCCTTTTTTAATGGGTATCAAACGATGATTAATTTGGTTGATACTTCATGTTAATAACCGACCATTCGTAAAGTGATTTCGGGTAACCATATTCGCCTTTCCCGTAAATGACATTTGGGTCGGCATAGAATCCACCTTTATTCGTTGCTAAAAATTCACGAACCCCACGACGGTAAGTAATCACAGGTGCTACTAACTCATACTCTACCTTTTCCATCTTCGAGTCATCAATTATTAAGAACCGAGTCATACGAATCGTGCTGCCGTTGGTGCAGTACCCTGGGTCATCATAGTCAATTGCTTCAAAAGGCTTGAGATCATCTTCGAACAGCTCTGATGTACATCCATCAAATCGAGCTAAGTGTACCCACGCTCCTTTTATTAGAGTTTGGTCATCGTTACCCACCGGCTTGAATGCAAGTAGTGCAATCTTACCTTTGCCGTATAATTTCAATTCTTCGTCCGTTGGCTCACGCACTGAACGAACGTTCATCAAACCAAACTCACTTTCTTCTAAGTTAGAAAACTCACGTGCATTTAGCGTGCTAAACAATACTGTTTGTTCAGTTTCAAGCAATGTATATTGATCCGCAACACCTTCATCTGCAAAGCTTAGATACAGCTGGACTTTCTTACTTTCCAACGCTTTGTAATCTCGAGATTCTCCTTCCGAAACGTCAAGAGAAATCCAACGTCTTTTTACTGGTGGGAGGTCAAGTAACGTCAGCTCTTCCTTATCAACATCTAATGAAGCGACTCCTTTAATTGTTGAGCTGGATATTTGATAGCTGCGGTTTCCTATTGGTGTACCAAAGTCTAGCTTAACCTTTTTAAATGGTTCAAATTCCACCTTCATTGTAGAAGCACTTAAACCAGGGTGATTCGCTTTGTTAATAGTGCCATTTACGACGATTGTTTTAGCTTTGTAGTTGCGTCCAGTAAGAGTAACCTCTACTTGGTACTCGCCTGCGTGCAAAATCTTCAAACGCCCCGTATCAGGGGAAACTAGCTCGACCACAGGATCTTTTTGGTTAATAAGACGGTAACTTGCCTTCGCAGTCCCACCACTCATCACTGCTGAGATAACACTACCAGCGGAGAATTCTACCGTTGGGTAAGTAACCGATACAGGGTTTGTGCCTTGTTTAATCGTGACCGAGAAACTACTTTCACCCGGATCCACTTTGTCGTCCCCCGCATCCGAAACAATAATTTTTGTGCTACCCGCGTTAAGAATTTGCATGGCACCCGTTTGGCTGTTTAAGGAAACTACATCTGTTGCTGCGTTGTCTGCAAATCGGTACGTAACTTCCCCAACCGTACCAGAGATTTTCGGCGCAACAAATGTTTGGCCAACCTTCCAAATCTCTTCCACATCGGATTGAACTTCAATTCGGCTCGGCGCACTCAAAATTGTCACGTAGACTTTTTGATCAGGACCAACAGTATAATTCGCGCTCTCTTTTCTGCGCACAGTTAGCGTCGCTTTACCCGCTTTATACACATGGAGACGTCCTTCACTAAAACCACCGACAACATCTGGTGCGGTGTTATCTACAATCTCAATTTGCTCGTCAGCACTCAAACCAAAATCACGGTGAAGATCAAAACTGTATTTGTTGCTGTATACAACGTCATAATCGTCCGTTGCCATGGGTTGGCCTTCAGCCTTTGCAACTTTAATGACGACATTAAATTGAATAGGTTGGTAGAACTCCCCACCATCGTCTTCAAACTTAAGGTCGTACTCACCCGCAGTCACTACCTCCAACTTGCCGTCAGTCATTCGTAAGCCATTAGGTAAGCTGCTAACTAGATTTACGTTACCTTTTTGCCCTTTAAACGCCAGAGGGATTGAAAGATTTGGTTGATAGGTAAGCGGCATTTCAATGTCTTTTATAACGGGATGAGGCGCGCGATTAACTTCAAGATCAAAACGAGTTTTGCTTTCAGGATAATTACGCATGTCATGCTCGTAAATTTCCACTTCAGCAGCACCAACACCTTTGATCAGTAATGCTTCACCATTTTCAGTTTTAGCGACAACGTCTTCACCACGAATGATTCTCAGCTCATAGTCACCGTAGGCGTTCGTCACCTTAGGGAAAATTCGTCCACCTTCCTCATAAGTTGTGACGATATCCGCTGCCCTGATTTCTTGACGCTTGCCTTGTTTTATATCCACAAAAAATTGCGCTGTTTGCTGTTTATCCAGAAACGCGTCGCTGTAAGTTGCAGTCGCTTCAACCGTTAATCGACCAACATTATGAACAAGAAGCAAACCCGTATCAGGATCTAGCAACTCGGCCACCTTGCTGTCTGGTACGCTATTTATAATTTTGTAAGAAATACGTTGCGTTTGAGCTTTATCTAGACGCACTGGTTCTAACGTCAACCCTTCTCGATACTCGTCTTCAAGCAAAGCGAACTGTAATTGCCCCGGAGCTACTGCATGCAGTTTAACCGTAGCGCGAACTTGTTTCGGCAAGTAAAAGTCGTTACCTGAATCAGTAATCAGCACCGATGCCTGACCAACTGAACCTAATGAATATACCGAACCGTTCTCATCAACACGAATCAAGTTATGACCACTTTCTACCTCATAACTCAGTTCGCCTTTTTGGCCACGGACGATCAACGCTTTTCCTTCTGACTCAATCGCATTGAAATTCAGATCACTCACTGAAAGTTCAGTATTGATGCCTCGCTCTACAGTCACAGAAAACCTTGCTTCAGAAGATTCATAAGCAGAGCTACTATCTGTAGCAAGAATAGTCGCCGTTCCTGGGCGCAGAATTTGTAGTATTCCTGAGTCATTAATTTTCACGACATTTGGCGGATTAGAATCAATGACTTGGTAAGATACCGACCCATGTACATTGCTCAGTTTTGCTTCAGTAACCGTTCCCACTCCTTCAAACTTCAATACCGTGTCTTCCACTTTTAATTGCGGACGGTTCTGCTTTGTTATCGTAGCTGGTGTCTTCGTATTGTTCGGCTTAGAGTCTCCCCCACCGCCACAGCCAGCAAGTAAAGCTGCGAGAAAAAGCAAATAGTAATTTCTGTTCATTTTTAGTAATACTTTGTTACATACAAGATGGGGCGATAATAATACGATGTTTTATTAATCACTACCCCCATTTTTGAGTACTTTATTACTTAAGTAATTGCTACTGTATTCATCCTAAAAACAAATACTCAAAAATAGCGACCAAATTACATGAAAACACAAAAAGCAAACGTTCAAATCAAACTCTTCCATTAATTTAGTAAAAATTAATATTCAATAAAATAAAACATGAAAAAGAAAGAGAAAAAATTGCGTTATTTTTTCTTTCATTATGATGTATAGGATTAATGGACTGTAAAAACAAACAGTTAATGAAAAATAGAAGAGAGAATAAATATCGTTTATATTTATAAAAATCTGGTAGGAAATAGTTTTAAAAGCATAATCAAACTACCTTTTAACATTTAAAATACTAAAAGGTAGAATTAACATTAGATAGAATTCTTATAGGGCGAGTTATTTTAGGATTGGTAACTCTGTTGTGTATTTAATGGACTCCATAGCAAATGTTGAAGTCACATTAGATAGCCCTTTTACGCTATTAACTAACCGCTTATAGAATTCGTCAAAACACTTCATATCTTTGACTAGTACTTTCATCATGTAGTCATACTCGCCAGCCATACGATAAAACTCCATTACCTCAGGAAAGTCACTCACAGTTGTAACAAAATGGTGATACCAACCTTCGGAATGATCAATCGTTTTTAACTGAACAAATGCAATGAAAGATAGCTCGAGCTTTTCTGCACTTAACAACGCCACGCGTTTTTCGATGTAGCCCTCTTCTTCCAACCTTTTCAAGCGCTTCCAGCATGGTGTTGTAGTAAGATTGACTCGCTCAGCCACGTCATTTAATGACAAGGTGCTGTCGGTTTGTAGTAAAGCAAGCAGCTGCTTATCTATTCGATCTAAACTCATTTCTATAAAACCCATAAAATGTAGAAATTTTTTCTACAAAAATCTTTATTAAGAGTAACAATAGCAAAGTTTTTCTCGAAAATTATAGATAAATTATCCCTATCTAATACTTATCTATCGATTTCCCAAGGAGAGACGCCATGTGTACTGACCACAATTGGATCAACAATGCAGTGCGTAAAATTGAAGCAGACTTCCAACGTTCTGCTGATACTCACTTATTTAAACTCGAACTACCTTCTCTTGATGGTATCGATATCTATCTAAAAGATGAGAGTACGCACCCTACAGGCTCTCTTAAGCATCGATTGGCGCGCTCATTGTTTCTTTATGCTATTTGTAATGGATGGATTGGTCCTGAAACCACTGTAATCGAGGCGTCCTCAGGCAGCACTGCCGTTTCGGAAGCGTATTTTGCGCGTTTACTTGGCTTACCGTTCATTGCCGTCATGCCGAAAACCACTGCACGTAAAAAGATCGAACAAATTGAATTTTACGGTGGTAAAGCGCACCTTGTTGAACGATCAGATCAGATTTATGACGAGTCTCGACGCTTGGCTCAAGAGCTAAATGGTCACTACATGGACCAGTTTACTTATGCTGAACGCGCTACTGACTGGCGCGGTAACAACAACATCGCGAACTCTATCTTTAGCCAAATGGAGTTAGAAGATCACCCGATTCCTAGCTGGGTAGTGATGAGTCCTGGAACAGGCGGCACATCAGCAACCATTGGCCGTTTTATTCGTTACCAAAAGTACGACACCAAGCTTTGCGTGGTAGACCCTGAAAACTCAGTGTTTTACGACGCTTTCCAGTCAGGAAATCACTCATTGAAAGGTGATACTGGCAGCAAAATTGAAGGTATCGGGCGACCACGTGTCGAACCAAGCTTTATTGCTGGTGTCATTGATGAAATGCGCAAAATTCCAGACGCAGCCAGTGTGGCAACTGCCCATTGGGTATCTCAGCTGATTGGGCGTAAAGTCGGCGCATCAACAGGCACCAATCTTTACGGCGTGCTGCAATTGGCTTGTGAGATGAAACAACGCGGTGAGAAGGGTTCAATCGTGACGCTTCTATGTGATTCTGGAGAGCGTTACCTAGATACGTATTATGACTTAACATGGGTAAAAGAGAACATCGGCGATATTCAACCTTACTTAGCTCAACTCGAAGTCATTCAAGCAAAAGGTTGCGTTGAGCCAGCTTGTTGCGGCTCAACTAACGCTTAACGTGCAAACTGGACTTTAAAAAACAGCCCAACTTCATGCGGGCTGTTTTTATCGCTGGGTTTTACTTTTTCTGGCGCGCTTCAAACGCAGCCAATTGTTCTGGAGTTGCCGCTGGTTGATGATTTTGTTTCCACTCATCGTAAGTCATGCCGTAAACACGTTCGCGAGCGTCATCAATATCTAAATCCAAACCGAGATTTTCAGCCTCAGATTTATACCATTTGCTAAAGCAGTTGCGACAGAAGCCCGCAAGGATCATCAGGTCGATGTTTTGTACGTCTTTGTTGGCATCTAAATGCGCCAATAAACGGCGAAATGTCGCCGCGTCTAACTTATCTTGTTCTTCTTGAGTCAAGTTTTTGTATTTGAATTCAGCCACTTTCCTTTCCTTCTCTCTTATTTAGCTAGCTTTCGTCACCATATCTAGTTAGTCGGTAGTCATGAGTAAGAAGTATGCTTTAGCGCAACAATTCCCACTCTAAAATCACTACCTTTGATAAAAGCTGATATGATAATTACCATCCATCCTATTGATTAAATTAACATTTAAACAAATCATTACAACGGTCTTTTACCAAGGTTATCGTCTAGTTATGAAAAACGCCATTCTATTATTGTCTGCCTTGACCATTAGCGTGCCAACTTTAGCTGCTCAAGAACAAGCTCATCAATCTTATTTTTATCTGGGTACTGGTAACGTTGGTTTTGATACACCGTACTTCGGCTCGGATAGAGACAATGAGTGGTCAACACCACATATCACCGTTGGCTGGGGTTACCATGTAAACCAATACCTCGCGTTTGAAGGGGTTCTGCGCTATTCACAAAATGAACTTAAGAACAATGCTCTAAAAACTGACTTAGATCTTCACTATTACCAAGCAGGTATGTCTGCTGTTGTAACAAGTGATAACTTAGGCGATACGCCACTATCACTATTCGGTCGCGTAACAGCGCTTGGCACTCAAGCCGAAATGTACGTACCAAACGAACAAAAAGTCACAGATGATTCAGGTGCACTATTCAACATCGGTGCTGGTGTCCATTGGGATATGAGCAAAGATATCTGGTTACGCGCAGAGTACATTTATAATGTCGCGGATATGGGTTTTGAAGATTTTTACGACAGCTACGAAGGTGTACAAATCAGCCTAGGGAAACGCTTCTAACATTAGATAGCACCAAGTTTCCATAATTGAAAAACAAAGAAGCCGAGTGTTTTGCCTCGGCTTCTTTTAGATTCTATAGTATGTCGTCATTTACTGAACAGAGAACGTTTCTGTTGCCTCTTTGTTCACATGGTTGCTTGGTTGACCAGCATCGAGAGAATGCAAAATACCATCTTGACGATCTTTTAATGCATTCGTCAACGTTGGAAGTGCGGTAGTTGCTAGCAACGCCATAACACCTGCAACTAAAACCATTTCGACCATGTAACTACCACGTACTTTTTTCAAGGAAACACCTCAATAATAATAGGCATAGGCTGCTTTCCTAGCATTAAACCTAACAAGACCCAACATTCAGTCAAAACGATGAGCGAGTCCTGTGCCCCTCGAATAAGTGGCGAAATAATAAACAAAAATAATCATTAAATCTATAAGTAATCACTATCTATACAAAAAAACACCGAACAAAAATTGCCCGGCGTTTTCAATCAAAGCTTTACGTGCTACTGCTAGGGGTGGGCAACACGGCCCTTCGTATCATGGCTAATTGCTTTGTTTAACTCTGCTTCTACATGACCTGGTGCTTGTGTTTTCGCCGAAATCAATCGGTACATTGCCGGGATAACAAACAAGGTCACCAATGTCGCAAACCCCATCCCGAAAAAGATAACCGTACCCACGGCAATACGGCTCTCATAACCCGCCCCTGTCGATACGATCAACGGAATTGCGCCAGCAAGTGTGGTAAACGCAGTCATCAAGATTGGACGTAGACGTCGCGCAGCTGCATCAATGATCGCTTTTTCAAACCCAACGCCACGATCACGTAGCTGATTGGCAAATTCTACGATCAAAATACCGTTTTTCGTCACCATACCAATCAACATGATCATGCCAATCTGGCTATAAATGTTCATACCTTGGCCCATAATAACCAAACCAAGGAAGCCACCAAATACACCCATCGGCACCGTAAACATGACCACTAACGGGTTTACGAAGCTTTCAAACTGAGCCGCCAACACGAGATACGCCACTAGTAGTGCCAATGCAAACACAACAGCAACACTTGCTTGGTTCTCTTTAAAGTCTTTCGACTCCCCCGAATAGCTCACCGAAATGTCACCCGGTAAGTTGTCGATGGCTTCCTGGTCTAGATAATTCAGCGCATCTCCTAATGTATAACCTTCCGACAGGTTGGCAGTAATAGTGATGGACTTCTGTTTGTTGTAGTGAGAAAGACGAATAGAGGCCGCCACTTCTTCAATTTTTGTGACCGCATCTAACGTCACTAGCTGACCGCTATTCGTGCGCAGATAAATCTGACTTAAATCTGCAGCATTATTAAAGCTATTTTCATCACCGCGAAGATACACATCGTACTCTTCGCCACGCTCAATATAAGTCGTTTCGCTTTTACCACCGAGCATGATTTCTAGGGTGTCAGAAATGTCTTTAACACTGACTCCTAGCTCTGCGGCACGCTGTCGGTCAACTGTAACCAATAACTCAGGCGTTTTTTCCGAGTAATCTATCTCTGCTCCTTCCATCATTGGTGATTCTTCTGCTTTGTTCTTTAGCATTTCAGCCCAAACAACGAGCTCACCGTAATCAGAGCCGCCTAATACGAACTGAACTGGCTCACTCGAACCACCTTGGAAACCTGGCATAAATGGGAACACTCGAACATCTGGGATACCCGCCAATTCTTTACGTACTTTGTTAAGGGCTTGCTGAGCCGTGATATCACGTTCGTTCCAATCTTCTAGAATCATGATCACAAAGCCTGTCTGGTCTCCTGCCTGGCCACCAAACGCTGGCGTTTGGATGCTGAATGACTTCAGATAACCTTGCCCTAGTAATGGCATCAATCGGTCTTCGACAATATCCATATTGGCTGACATGCGATTGTATGACGTAGCATCTGCACCGCGCACAAACGCGAATATCACACCGCGATCTTCTTGTGGGGTCAGCTGGGCCGGTACCTGATTCATCAAGAAATAGCTACCGCCCAAACAAGCTAGAATCACCAGCGGAGCAGCCCAACGTACTTTCAATGCACCTTTCAATAATGCGCGATAGCCACTCTCAAGCTTGCTAAACAAGCGATCAACCGCTTCATTGAATCGATTTGGTTTTACATTCGCTTTCAAAATCTGACTACCTAATACAGGAGTCAGCGTCAGGGCAATCAAAGAGGAGAATATGACCGACATAGCCAGCAATACAGAAAACTCTGTAAATAGTAGACCTACCATGCCATCCATAAAGGAGATCGGTAAGAACACCATCACCAGCACTAATGTTGTTGCTATAACAGCAAAACCAACCTCTCTTGTGCCTTTATATGCGGCGAGTAATGGCGATTCACCGCGTTCAATATGGTGGAAGATATTCTCTACAACCACAATTGCGTCATCCACCACCAAACCAATCGATAATATCAACGCCATCAAGGTGATCAAGTTGATAGAAAACCCAAAGTAGTACGCGGCAATGAACGAAGAAATCAGAGAAACAGGTACCGTAACCGCAGGAATTAAGGTTGCACGAGCTTGGCCGATGAAAATGTACAATACCAAAATCACCAAGCCGCCCGTGATAAATAGCGTGCTGTACACCTCTTCGATTGAACGCTCGATAAACACTGTCGCGTCGTAATCTATCGCAAGACGTGTACCTTCTGGTAAGAACTTCTGGATGTTATCGACTTCAGACCTAACCAGCTTCGCAACCTCTAACGGGTTTGCGTCTGACTGCGGTACCACACCAAGACTGATGTTTACTACACCATCACTTTTGAAGGTTGAGTTTTCGTTTTCTGCACCAATGAAGACATCTGCTACATCTTTTAAATAGATAGGTGTATTGTCGCTTGCGCGTTTAATGACAAGATATTGAAAATCTTCAGGCGTGTTATAAGTACGAGCCGTACGCACGGACATTACTGTTGAGTCGTTGCGAACTTCACCTCCTGGGCTTTCTAGGTTCTCACTTCGCAAAGCTGATGTAATGTCCGAAGCTGTAACTGAACGTCCAGCCATTAGTTCTGGCTTAAGCTTCACGTACATGACCTTGTACAAACCACCGGAGAGATCAATGGAGCTAACCCCAGAGATCAGGCTAAAGCGGTCCATCAATACACGTTCGGCATAATCCGTTAATTGAGTACGGTCCATCTCTGCAGAACTGAGATTGATGTAGAGCGATGCCTCTCCCGAGCCATTGTTCTTATAAACAATAGGGTCATCCGCTTCATCAGGTAGCGAGCGCTGAGCACGAGCCACGGCATCACGCACGTCGCTCACACCTGTGTTGAGATCGTAACCTAATTCAAACGTGATCGTGATACGCGACATGCTGTTACGAGTAGTGGAGCTAATTTCATCAACTCCACTGATCCCAGAAAGCTGGTCTTCCAAAACGGAGGTAATTTGGCTTTCAATAATAGTCGCCGATGCACCCTCATAACGCGTACTGATAGAAACGACTGGGCTTTCTATATCAGGCATTTCACGAACGGCTAATTTGGTGAATGACACAAAGCCAAACACACACAACAGCATGCTCAGAACCAACGCCGCGACAGGGCGTTTAACTGAAACGTCGGACAGTAACATTAGTTTTCTTCCTCATCCGATTCACTGTCATTGCGTGTCACATCCGTGGTGTTCGCTTTTAGTGGCGCGACAATTTCTTTCACTTCGACACCATCACGCATGTTAACAATGCCTTGAACCACAATCTTGTCACCAATCTCAACACCAGATTCGATCACCACCTCGTTACCAACACGAGCCCCTAGCGACACTTCTTGACGAGTAGCTTTGTTATTTTCATCAATTACATATACAAAACGTTTAGTTCCGGAGTATTCAAGTGCTTGAACAGGAATGATTGGCGCCTTAATAGCAGGAAATGCTAGTGAAGCGTTCATCAACATGCCCGGCTTCAATTGATTTTCTGGGTTATCAAACTCAATACGCACGCGAAGATTCAGTGTTTCGGCGCTGATCCGCGTATCAATACCTGTGACTTGACCAGTAAAGGTCTGGCTACCCCATGCACTGGTTTTAGCGATGACTTCCATACCAATAGAAAGCATCGATAAATAGCGCTCCGGTACTTGTAAATCCAGTTCCATGACGGAAAGATCATCCAACGTCAAAAGTTCAGTACCGGCACTGACCATTTTGCCTCGGCTAAAATCGATAAAACCAACAGTGCCAGAAAATGGGGCAGTAATATGGAGATCAGCTAAATTGGCTTGAGCAGCATCAAGCCTCGCTTGTGCTATTTCAACACTGGCTTTTTGTGCATCGATTTCAGTTTGAGTAATCGCATTCCGCTTAACCAAACGTTGGAACTCTTTTAACTTACGCTGTTCATCTTTAAGGTACGCCTTTGCCTCAATCAAAGCGGCTTGAGCCTTATCGTCATCTAACTTAATTAATAGCTGGTCTTGCTGGACATTTTGATTCGCTTTAACAGCGATTTGATTCACTTTGCCGGCGACTTCCGATGCGACAACCACAGACTCCGCTGCCTTTAATTTGCCGATAAGAGTTAAGGATTGATTGATCTCGTGCGTTTCTACTTGTTCAGTCACAACGGTAACCGCTGAGCCTCCTCGCATCGCAGCGCAAACCGATGGAGAACTCAGTAATATAGAAAGCGTTAAAACAGATAACGATAACGTGGCTTTCATGCTCATGATATTGACTTCTAAACGAATAAACTTATGTCATTAAACTGCTTACAGTTTATCAGTAGATACGGTGTTTAACGTCAAGTAGTGTAAATTCAAGTAAAAAGCGCGCTTCTCTTCTGTTCAAAGGACAAACAAAACGCTGACTTTCTACCATCTTTGCCCAAAAAGACAGCATTCAACGTAAAAACGTAAGAAAAACGCTTTACAGCCTGAGCGAGTTTGCTATGATTCGCTCCGCACTTGGGAGATGAGTTGGGAAAACATCTTACTAAGTATAAAAATCCTCTGGAGGGGTTCCCGAGTGGCCAAAGGGAGCAGACTGTAAATCTGCCGGCACTGCCTTCGATGGTTCGAATCCGTCC